>CBIHOB010000009.1:0-93900 GCA_966211605.1 uncultured Caulobacter sp. | reverse complement strand
CCGATTCACGCCTTGAAAACGCCTCCCCGCTAATGATTTAGACAACGGCCGCAGAAGCGGTCTCAAAGCCGGTACGGCGAGGTGTCTTCTATGTTGAGGTTCGCGGCGATCGCTTTCGTGGGCGCCCTGTCGGCGGTAGGCGCGGCCAAGGCCGTCGTCTCGCTGGATGACCTGCGCCATCCGGAACTGCGCGCCCCGACCGCGGCGTCGGCCACCCTGGGCGGCGCCGAAGGCGGCGCGGCCCAGATCACCAAGGATCGCGACGGGCACTTCTGGGCCCAGGCCGCCGTGGATGGTCACGCCATCCGCTTCCTCGTCGACACCGGCGCCACCGCGGTCTCGCTCAGCATGGCCGACGCCCAGCGCCTGGGCATCGACACCAGCAAGCTGACCTACGACTACAACGTCATCACCGCCGACGGCCGCACCCGCGCCGCCTCGGTGCATCTGGCCAGCGTCTCGATCGCCGGCGCCCGCGTGCGCGACGTCGACGCCCTCGTCATCGAAAAGGGCCTCGAGAACTCGCTGCTGGGCATGAGCTACCTGGGCCGGTTGTCGCGGTTCGAGGCCACCCCGAACTCGCTGATCCTGCACCCGTAAGCTAGGCGATCGAAGCCTCGGCCCGGTCCTCGCGCGACGCCAGCGCCGCACGCACGGCGTCCAGCGCCCGATCCACGACCTCCAGGCCCGCGCCGGCCTTGACGCCTTCGACGGTAAGGATCCGCCGCCACGCCCGCGCGCCCGGAAGGCCGTGGAACAGGCCCAGCATGTGCCGGCTCATGGCCGCCAAGTGCGTGCCCGCCGCCAGCTCGCGCGCGAGATACGGCCGGTAGCGCTCGACCGCCTCGAAGCTGTCGACGTCCTCAACGTCCAGACCAAAGATCCGCCTGTCGACCTCGCCCAGCAGGCCGGCCTCGTGATAGGCGGCCCGACCCAACATCACGCCGTCGACGCCGTTCGCCAGATGCTCCAGGGCGGCGTCGACGCTCGGCACGCCGCCATTGATGGCGATCGTCAAGTTCGGCCGCTCACGCTTGAGCCGATAGACCAGAGCGTAGTCCAGTGGCGGAATGTCCCGGTTCTCCTTCGGCGAAAGCCCCTGCAGCCAGGCCTTGCGAGCATGGACCACGAAGGTGTCGATGCCGGCCGCGGCGCAGCGGTCGACCAGGCCGAACAGCGCCGCCTCCGGATCCTGATCGTCGACCCCGATCCGACACTTTACGGTCGCCGGAACCTTCACCGCGTCCCGGATGGCGGCCATGCACTCGGCGACGAGATCGGGTTCTCGCATCAGGCAAGCACCGAACCGCCCGCTCTGCACCCGGTCGGAGGGGCAGCCGACGTTCAGGTTCACCTCGTCGTAGCCGTAGTCCTCGGCGATCCGCGCGGCCTGCGCCAACTCGCCGGGATCCGACCCGCCCAGCTGCAGCGCCACCGGATGCTGTCCAGGGTCGTAACCCAGCAACTTCCCGCGATCCCCATGCACGACCGCGCCGCTCGTCACCATTTCGGTATAGAGCAGCGCATGACTGGACAGCACCCGGTGCAGCGACCGGCAGTGGCGGTCAGTCCAGTCCATCATGGGCGCTATGGAAAATCTATGAGCTTGATTTTTCAGCCTTTTTACCCTTAAAATACAAACATTTAAACGGACGCCAACTACGAAAATCCACCCCGACTTTCGCAACTTTCCTCCAAGCTACGAAACCTCACTGCATCGGTTCTGCACGCGAAATGGCCACCATTGTAAAACAAAAGTCTGGATGCTGGCGCGTCCAGGTCCGGCGCAAGGGTAGCTATCTGGGCGAGACGTTCAGTCTGCGCAAGGACGCGGAGGGCTGGGCCCGTCGCGTAGAACGGGATCTCGATCTCGGCATCAAGCCGATCTCCCGCAAGCCGAGAGCCACAGCGGCGCTCGCTCCGAACACGACTTGCGCGATGCTGTCCGAGCCCGGGGGAGTTATCGCCAGTGAGGGCAGGACGCCGATATCGACACTAAGTCCGGGACGCCGGGCAGCGGGGCGATCAAGTGCTTTCCAAAAGGGACGCGCGCTTTGCCCACAAGGATGGCCTTGGGTTCATATTTGGGGCGCGGAAAGTACCGGATGACTCCCAGAGCCTCTGCCACCCAATAGTCGCCGTCCGGCGTAACGGCGAGAAATCTCGCTCGCCTCGACCTGGTTTCCTGCTCGAACTCGCGTTGTTCCTCGGTGTCCTCGATCTCGCCGGCGACCTGGAAGTCGATTGCAGGGCCAAGGCCTGGGCCTGCCCCAGGTTTGAGCAATCCCGCCCTCAAGGTCTGCGCCCGAAATCCGCCGCTCATCACTTCGCGGCGAGTAGCCTCCGATTGCAGGCTGGGCGGCACCCGCTCGACAATGCCGCCGCAAAGACCGAGCGACTTGCTCTTGTAACGCTCCCAGATCGGTAGGGTTTTCCGAAAGGCGATCTGTGGGACGTGAGGCGCGCCGGACGGAACCTCGCGGATCGAAAAGCTAATCGGCCGGTATCGCGGCGTGACTGATGTCGGCTCGATGGATTCTTCGATCAGATCCGGTTTGCGAGGTTTGGAAAACCAGATTGCCGGCAACGCAGGAACGGGCGTCTGTCGCCGAAGCACGCGCGGCCCACTGGCGGCGCCGAGTTCCGCGGTTATCGCCTTTTCTGCGTAGCGACAAAGGTGCGTCATGCCGCGGAAGGCGATCACCGAACCATCGGGCAAGGCGCTCGCGACTTGCTGCGGCCGAGCCTCCATCGAAACTGCCCTGAAGTAGTCACCCGGAGTCCAGCACACCGTTCGCGCGGACAGGTGAATGGGCCGTCCCCGATAGGACACTAGAGCAGTCACTTCGAGCGTCCGAACAACTCGGTCCCGAGTAAATATTTTTTCAAAGTTCTCAGGACCAGCAATGAAGAATGCAAAAAACGAAAGCAACGCTGTAACTACCAGCGCCACCAAGACTATATAGATCGACATTCTATTCAAGACTGTACTCGCAAGCTCAAGTTCTGTTATTCTAGCAGCGCAATGGATACGCATTTCTCGCGCGTCGATCTTCACCAGTATTTATCTATCGCCAAGCCCAAGCTTCTACAACTCGTACACAACCTCAAGAGGCTTTTTGCTGTCAACTCACCTAAAAGGTGGAGCTTAGTCTAAAAATGGTGCTGCTTCATCAGGTTGCCACTCTAGCTTTTCTACGCTTGGCCGGCGGCCGGCCTAAAAAGTTGGTTGAAATGGCGCCAAAAGCGCCGGAGGGCATGTCGTTGATGCAGGCATGCTGGCGTCGCGCGCGCGGTCGAGACCGGCCGGCGGCTTGGGCGTGGCAGCGGGTTCCGAAAGATCATCGTCGAGGTTGATGCCGGCTGATAGGAGCCAGTCTGCGCCAATTGTCGACATTCGGATCCCAGCCATTCCGGACATTGGCTCGATCGCGCCGCTACCGTAGCCAGAGGCCGGCCCGATGTTGCAGGGCCGGCCCAAGGTCATCTAGCGACCGGCGTCCAGGAATTCCTGGGTGGTGACCGCATTGCCATAGAAGGGCAGAATCTCGGCCACGAAGGTGATCTGCTGCGCCTTGGTGAAGGCCGCCGAGGCGTCGTGGATCACGTTGGTGTGGTAGCCCAGGTCGTGGGCGTTGCGAACGGTCGACTCCACGCACTGGCGCAGGGCGAAGCCCATCACATAGATGTCGAAGATACCGTTGTTGCGCAGATAGCTGTCGAGCGTGGTGGCGGCGAAGGCGCTGCTGCCGCCGGTGCGCTCGCGGATGACATATTCGCCGGCGCGGGCTCGAAGCCCGTGAAGAACTCCGTCTGCTCGCCGAGAAACGAGCGGTACTGCGGAACCATCGCCCGCAGGCCATACTTGCCCTGGCCCATGACGCGATAGTTGGGCTCCAGCACCATGGCGACGTGGATGATTTCCAGGCCGCGACGGCGCGCCTCGGCAAGGACTTCGCCGAGTTGGCGACGGCGGCGTCGATCTGCTCGCGATCCTGGAACTGCGGATCGATGCCGCCGGTCGGAGCCAGCCAGTCGTTCTGATACTCGATGAGGATCAGCGCGCTCTTGGTTCGATGTGGTGGGTCATGGAATGGGTCTTTTAGACGCCGAATGGATTTTCGGAGGCTTTCTGTCGGCCTAGGCCGCCAGCAGCGCTCCGCGGTGGCGCAGGTGGGCCCGGAGCCGGTCGGCGTAGTCGCCTCCGACTGCGGCGATGACGCTCGGCCTGACTGCCAGGGCCGCTCGCCAGGCCGACACGCGCGGAAGGCCTTCGAAGATCGGCGCCGACGCCTGGGGATCGAGGATGTCGAAGTACCGAAAGAGCGGCGCGAACACCGCGTCGACCATGGAGAAGGCCTCGCCCTGGAAATACGGCCCCGCGCCCAGCTCGGGCTCCAGGCGCTGGAGCTTGCTGCGGAACGCTGCCTGCTTGGCGGCGGCCATCGCCTCGTCCGCGGCGTTGAGGAACTGCCAGGCGTCGGCCAAGGCCTGGGTGGCGAACTCGATCCAGGCCCGCTGCCGGGCCCGCGCCAGCGCGTCTTGCGGATACATCGGCGCGCCGCCCTGCGTTTCTTCAAGATATTCGCAGATCACCATGCTCTCGAAGAGGACAGCCTCTTCCCCGCCGGCCTGACGAACCTGGAGCAGCGGGACCTTGCCGGCCGGCGAGAGGGCCAGGAACCAGTCGGGCTTGGCTGAGAGGTCGACATTGACCCGTTCGAACGGCGCGCCCTTTTCCAGGAGGACGATCGCCGCGCGTTGGACGAACGGGCAAAGCGGGTGACTGACGAGCGTGAGGCTGGTCTTTTGCATGATGATCTTTCGATGAAGCGGCAGGACGGCGAGGACGAACGGGTGATGCAGGATCAGATCGCCTGGCCGCCCGACACGTCGAAGGTCGCGCCATTGGCCCAGCCCATCTCGTCGGACAGGATGGCCGCCACCGCGCCGCCGATGTCGTCGGCCTCGCCCACGCGGCCCAGCGCGATGGTCTGGGCGACGTAGTTGTTGATGTTCTCGTCGTCGCGGACCACGCCACCGCCGAAGTCCGTCGCGATGGCGCCGGGCGAGATCGTGTTGACGCGGACCTGCCGCGCGCCCAGTTCGACCGCCATGAACTTGGTCATCGTCTGGATGGCGGCCTTGGCGGCGGCATAGATGCCGTAGCCCGCCATGGTGACGCGCACGAAGCCCGACGAGACGTTCAGGATGCGACCGCCGTCCTCGATCAGCGGCAGCAGCTTCTGGGTCAAGAAGATGGGGCCCCGCAGATGGGTGTCGATGATCCCGTCGAACTGCTCTTCGGTCGCATCGGTCAGCGGCGCATAGAGGCCATGGCCGGCGTTGTTGACCAGATAGTCGAACCGCTCGCGGCCGAACTCGGTCTTCAAGGCGGCGGCGACCGCCTCGGCGAACGCCGGAAAGCGCTTGGAGTCACTGACGTCGAGCGCGATCATCACGCTCTTGCCGCCCAGGGTCGCGATGTCCTGGCGCACCGTCTCGGCCTCGGCAGCACCGCTGCGATAGGTCCCAATAACGCCGACGCCGCGCTTGGCCAGGTGAAGCGCCATGCTGCGGCCCAGGCCACGGCTGGCGCCGGTGATGATTGCGATCTTGTTGGTCATGTCGTTCCCGCGGGATAGCTTGGGTTGAAGGAGCGTCGCCGTGGCGGCTTCCGATGAAATCCAAGTAGGTCGCGCCCGCGCCGCGCACCCGCCCGATCCGCTCAGCTTCTTGCCTGATTGTCTCAACTCATTTGAGCCGGTGCGGAAACGTGCGATACGGAGGAATGACCAATCCGCTCTCGCCCCATCTGGAGGTCGTTCGACGTCATGCCGCGATCGGCCTGACCGACACGCCCATCCCGAGGCTGGACATCACCATCGGGCGCGGGAACACCGATCGAGCGCCGTGCCTCTACCGCTCGATGGTCTGCTTCATCCTGCAGGGGTCGAAGCACGTCGCGATCAACGACCAGCTCCTCAGCTACGACTCCTCGCAGTACCTGATCAGCGCCCTTGATTTGCCGGGGACGGGCCAGATCTTCGACGAGGATGACGGGCGCCCTTACATCGCCGTGTCGCTGGTCCTGGATCCCGCTCTGTTGGCGGATGTGGCCTCGACCCTGCCGCCGACGTGGGATCCAGAACCTCAGGGTGTCGGCGTCGCGATCAATCCCATGACGGCGACGCTGCGCGATACGCTCTTGCGATTGCTGTCCTTGCTCGATAGTCCCGCGGACATTCCAGCGCTCGCGCCGATGGCGGAGCGCGAATTGCTCTATCGTCTTCTACAGGGACCGCAGGGTCGGCTGCTGCGCCAGATCGCCCGTCCGGAAGGCCCCTTGGCCCAGATCCGAAAGGCCGTGACGTGGATCCGGGAGAACTGTAACAAGCGCCTGCGCATCGAGGCGCTGTGCGACGCTAGCGGCATGAGTCGCGCGAGTCTGCACCGGCATTTTCAAGCGCTGACCGGTCTCAGCCCCATCCAGTACCAGAAGCAGCTGCGCCTGCAGCAGGCGCGACGGTTGCTGCTGGCCGGTGATCACAACGCCTCCAACGTCGCCTTCGCGGTCGGCTATGAAAGCGCCTCGCAGTTCAGCCGGGAGTACACGCGCCAGTTCGGCGCGCCGCCGATGCGCGACATTCGAAACATCTGGCGGGCTCTCGACGGCGCCGCTCCAGGCTGAGGCGTCCGACGACATATCAATGTCGTCGTTCAGACGCCGCATTCAGCGCAAGGGGCGCCATGAGCTGCCCTTGACTTGGCTCCAAGAACACGACGCTCCGCAAGCGCGAGCGTGAACAAGCGCCGCCCCCTCGCCGTTGAGTGCGGCGGGGATTTGGAGAGGTTCTCGTGCCGATCGCCGAAACTGACGCCTTGCGGATGGCCTATGTCGAGGCTGGTCCAGCCGACGGTTGGCCAGTGATCCTGTCACACGGGTTTCCGTACGATGTTCACGCCTATGACGAGGTCGCGCCGATCCTGACCGCGGCCGGCGCTCATGTTTTCATGCCCTATCTCCGGGGCTTTGGTCCGACCCGGATGCGCCATGACGGCCAGATGCGATCCGGTCAGCAGGCCGCGTTGGGCAAGGACCTTATCGATCTTATGAACGCCCTCGGCGTCGATCGCGCGATCCTGGCGGGATACGACTGGGGCGGGCTGTCGTCCTGTGTGGCCGCAGCGCTCTGGCCCGAGCGCGTCGCTGGCCTGGTGTCCCTTGCCGGCTACGACGTGATCGACACAGAGCGGATGAGACACCCGTTCCCGCCGAGCCTAGAGGCGGTCATGTGGTACCAGCACCTCTTTCAGACGGAGCGCGGTCGCGAGGCGCTCACGACCGATCGCCGAGCGCTCTGCGAGCTTCTCTGGCGGCAATGGTCTCCACGCTGGAACTTCGACGCCGCCACCTTCGAAAGGACGGCGCCCTCGTTCGACAACCCCGATTTCGTGGACATCGTGATCCATGCCTACCGGTTCGACTTCGGCCTCGCCGCAGGCGATCCTGAACTGGAGCCGCTAGAGAGGCGGCTACGGGCCCGCCCGAGGATTGCGGTTCCGGCCGTAACCCTCGACGGCGCAGACGACCCGTTAAAGCCCGGCGGAACGGCGGATCATGCCCCCATGTTCACCGGTCCGCACGAGCATCGAAACATCCCATGTGGCCACAACCTTCCGCAGGAAGCTCCCGCCTCTTTTGCCGACGCCGTCCTGACGGTGCGTAAGATGGCGGGTGCTGCGACGCGCGTTCGGCCAACGTGACGCTGACGCACATCAAGCGCCAGGAGCGGAAGTTGGGGCAGCGCCGGACTCGCGGCATTCAGTCGCTAGAAAGGCCGACGCGCCGTGATCGCGACCCAAGGCGTCTGACGTCCGTCATACCCGCCGCCTACATATTCCTCGGTAGACAGCACCTCCCAGCCACCGGAAACGGCATAGGCAGTCTCTACCTCCGCCCTTGTCGGATAGTTGAAGTAACGGCCATAGACGTCGCGCCCCTCGCTCCCGCCGCCCTTGAAATCGGCAAAGTGGAAGCCCCCAGGTCTGAGCGCCCGAAAAACGCGACCCGCCTCCGCGCTGCAGTCGCCGAGGTCCGATCCGGGCAGAGCGCGCCAGTTGCCGCCGTTGGCTCTCTCCAGCAAGCGGACCTTCAGCCCGCTGGGCGCACGGGCGATATCGCTCCGTAGCGGACCGCGGATGCCAATGTAGGCTCAGAGAAGCCGAAGCCCGACTCTTCCATAGGCAGCGCTCCACCCTGCCCCGCCTATCGCCAAGTCCGCTGCCCTGGCCGGGAGCGCCATGAACGGACGTTGGTGAAGCTGGCCTTGCGACGCGCTCCGCCCCCTAGTGCTAAACCCTAAGCGGTCCAACCGCCGTCGATGGTCAGGCTGGCGCCGGTCATGTAGCCCGCGCCCGGACCGGCCAGCCAGGCGACCAGGTCGGCGATTTCCTCAGCCTTGCCGATGCGGCCCAGCGGCAGCCTGGGTCGGATGTAGTCCATCAGGTCGGCGGTCATGTCTGTCTCGACGGGACCCGGCTGGACGTTGTTGACCGTGATCCCGCGCGGCGCGAAGTCCAGCGACGCGCCGCGCACCAGCTGGGCCACGGCGGCCTTGGTCATGGCGTAGACGCTGGAGCCGGGACCGCCGATCCGCTCGGCCGTGTTGCTGCCGATGGTGATGATCCGGCCGCCGTCCAGCAGATGCGGCGCGGCATGGTGGATCGCGGTGAACACCCCGCGCACATTGACCGCCAGCATGCGGTCGAAGTCCGGGATGGCGAACTGGTCGACGGTCCCGCTGATCAGCACGCCGGCATTGACGACCAGCACGCCCAGCTTGCCGAAGTGCTCGACGGCGGTTTCGACCGCGCGACGCACGGCCTCGGCGTCGGCGCTGTCGGCCTGGATCGCCAGGGCTGTTCCGCCGGCGTCCTCGATCTCGCGCGCCACGTCGGCGGCCTTGTCGGGCGAGCTGGCGTAGGTGAACGCGGCCGGGCGGCCCTCGGCGGCAAGGCGACGAACGATGGCGGCGCCCATGCCGCGCGAACCGCCGAACACCAGGGCTGGCGCGGTGGAGGTGAAGGGGAGTTCAGACATCTCGATAACCGTTCTTGACTGATTGGTCCGCAATGGCTGACCCATTTCGGACTATTCAGTCAAGAACATTCTGGACTCATCAGTCCGGAATGTTAGGGTGGCTTCATGGCCAGACCCTCCGAATTCGACCGCGACGAAGCGATCGCCAGCGCGATCAAGGTGTTCGCCCGCCACGGCTACGAGGCGGCGTCAACCAGCGACCTGCTGGAAGGCATGGGGATCGGTCGCCAGAGCCTGTACGGCGCGTTCGGCGACAAGCGCCGGCTGTTCCTGGAAGCCCTGCGGCGCTACGCGGCCGACTCGCTGGCGCAGATGCGCGCGGCCCTGGCCGGTGGCACGGCGGCCGAGGGCATCGAGGCGGCGCTGCTGGTCGGGCTGGGCTCCAGCGCCGATATCGAGACCGGCTGTCTGGGCGTCGGCTCGATCATCGAGTTCAGCCGCTCGGACGAGGACGTCAACGCCCTGAACGACGCCGCCAGCCGGACCGTCATCGCTGACTTCGCCCAGCGCGTCCGGGACGGCATGGCGTCCGGCGCGTTCGATCCCGACCTGGACGCCGAAGCGGCCGCCGGAATGCTTCTCGCCCTGCGATCGGGCCTGAAGGTTTCCGCGCGAGGCGGCGCCGACGAGGTCCAGCTGCGCGACATCGCCAGGCTGGGCCTTCGCGCCCTGGCGCGGCAAACGATCACCCGCGCTCACAGCAGCTAACACCCTCACACGGCCGTCCGGCCTAATCCTTCGGCGCCAGCAACCGAAGGAGCAGGCCATGTCGTCTCCCGACGCCCCCCACCGCCGCCATGTACTCGGCGCGACGTCCCTCGCCTTCGTCCTGGCCGCCCTCGCCAGCCGGGCCCGCGCCGCGACGTCGGTTCCGGCGGCCTTTGACGCACCAAGGCAGATCGACGCCGGCGACCTGACCATCGGCTACGTCGAGATGGGGCCAAAGGCCGGCCCGGCCGTCCTGCTGCTGCACGGCTGGCCCTACGACATCCACGCCTTCGCCGAGGTCGCCCCGCGGCTGGCCTCCACCGGTTATCGGGTGATCATCCCGCACCTGCGCGGCCACGGATCGACCCGCTTCCGTTCGGCGCAGACCGCGCGCAACGGCCAGCAGGCCGCCCTGGCCATGGACGGCGTCGCCCTGCTGGACGCCCTGGGGATTTCGAAGACGATCGTCGCCGGCTTCGACTGGGGCGCGCGGACGGCCGACATCATGGCCGCCCTCTGGCCCGAGCGGTGCAAGGCGCTGGTCAGCGTGAGCGGCTACCTGATCGGCAGCCAGAAGGCCAACCTCGCCCCGCTGCCGCCCAGCGCCGAGCTGCAGTGGTGGTACCAGTTCTACTTCGCCACGGAGCGCGGCCGCGCCGGCTACGCGGCTAATACCGAGGCCTTCAACCGGCAGATCTGGACCCTAGCCTCGCCCAAGTGGGCGTTCGACGACGCGACCTTCGCCCGCACGGCCAGGTCGTTCATCAATCCCGACCACGTCGACATCGTCATCCAAAACTACCGTTGGCGTCTGGGCCTGGCCGAGGGCGAGAGCCGGTACGACACCCTGGAGGCCAAGCTGGCCGCAGGCCCGCCGATCACCATCCCGGCCATCACGATGGAAGGCGACGCCAACGGCGCCCCGCATCCGCCGCCGTCGGCCTATGCCGGCAAGTTCAAGGGCCCCTACGCCCATCGCCTGATCACCGGCGGCGTCGGCCACAACCTGCCGCAGGAGGCGCCCGCCGCCTTCGCCCAGGCCGTGATCGACGTCGACAGGCTGTAGGGCGGCCCCGATGCCCCCCTCCTCCATCCTGACGGCCGGCGGCGTGGTCGCCCTTGCGGCGAGCCTGTGCTGGGCGTGCGCGCCAGCCTTCGCCGATCCCAAGCCGGCGTCGCCGATCTACGGCGTGACCATCCCCGACGGCTACCGCGACTGGACGCTGATCGCGCCAGCCCAGGAGGCCGCGCCGCTGGACGAGCTGCGCGCCACCGTCGGCAACGCCAAGGCGTTGAAGGCCTATCGGGCCGGGATCCGGCCCTTCCCGGACGGGACGGTGCTGGTCAAGCTGGCCTGGAAGCACACCCCCTCGCCGGACTTCGAACCCGCCTCGATCCCCGGCGCGGCGACCACGGTCCAGGTGATGGTCAAGGACTCCAAACGCTACGCCGCCACCGGCGGCTGGGGCTTTGGCCGCTTCGTCGACGGCAAGCCCGTCGACGAAGCCCAGCACGAGACCTGCTTTTCCTGCCACGCCGCCCGCGTGACGGACCGCGACTACGTTTTCACCCGCTACGCCCCCTGAGGCGCGCCGGACCTTCTCTTCCCCCCCAGCTCCACGGAGTTCCTGTGAAGAACCTCTTTCTCCCGGCCACGCGCCGCGCGGTGGTCGGCGGCCTGGCCGTGGCCAGCGCCGCGGCCCTGGCGCCAGCCCTGGCCAAGGCCGCCTCGCCCGCCGTCCGCCCGTTCAAGGTCGCCATTCCTGCGGCCGACATCGCCGCCATGAGGCGCCGCATCGCCGAGACCCGCTGGGCCGACGCCGAGCCGGCCACCGACGACAGCCAAGGCGTCCGCCGCCAGACCCTGGAGCCCCTGATGCGCTACTGGGCGACCGGCTACGACTGGCGCAAGGTCGAAGTGCGTCTGAACGCCCTGCCGATGTTCGTCACCGAGATCGATGGCCTGGACATCCAGTTCATCCATGTCCGCTCGCGCCACGACAACGCGCTGCCGATGATCCTGACCCACGGCTGGCCGGGCTCGATCCTGGAGTTCCTGAAGGTCATCGATCCGCTGACCAACCCGACCGCGCACGGCGGCCAGGCCGAGGACGCCTTCCATCTGGTCATCCCGTCGATCCCCGGTTTCGGCTTCTCGGCCAAGCCCAAGGTCACCGGCTGGGGCTCGGACCACATCGGCCGCGCCTGGTCGCAACTGATGCTGCGCCTGGGCTATGACCGCTACGTCTCGCAGGGCGGCGACTGCGGCTCGGTGATCTCCCAGCGCATGGCGCTGCAGAAGGTCCAAGGCCTGGCCGGCATCCACCTGAACATGCCCGCCGTGGTCCCGGCCGAGATCGCCCACGTCCTGGCCGCCGGCGATCCCGCCCCCGCCACCCTGTCGGCCAAGGAGCGCTACGCCTTCGACAAGCTGGCGGCCTTCTATCGCGACAATTCGGCCTACGCCGCGATGATGAACACACGCCCCCAGACGATCGGCTACGCGCTGGTCGACTCACCCGTCGGCATGGCCGCCTGGATGTACGAGAAGATCTCGCAGTGGACCTACAGCGGCGGCGATCCGCTGAAGGTGCTGACCCGCGACGAGATCCTGGACGACCTGTCGCTGTACTGGCTGACGGCCACGGGCGCCTCGGCCGCCCGGATCTACTGGGAAGATCACACCAACAACTTCAACGCCCGCGGCGTCATCGACCTGCCGGTCGCGGTCAGCGTCTTCCCCGGCGAGATCTTCCAGGCCCCGAAGACCTGGGCGCAGCGCGCCTACGCCAATCTCTTCTACTTCAACGAGGTCTCGAACGGCGGCCACTTCGCCGCCTGGGAACAGCCGCAGCTGTTCGCCCAGGAAGTCCGCGCGGCCTTCCGCTCCCTCCGCTGAACCCACCACAGGACGACGCCCCATGAACCAGACCCTCTACACCGCCAAGGTCCACGTCACCGGCGGCCGCGAAGGCGCCGCGCGCAGCGACGACGGCCGGCTGGACATCAAGCTCTCGACGCCGGGCGGTCCCGGCGCCGGGACCAATCCCGAGCAACTCCTGGCGGCCGGCTGGTCGGCCTGCTTCCAGGGTGCCATGGCCGTCGCGGCCAAGCAGATGGGCGTAGCGTTGCACGACGTGGCCATCGACGCCGAGATCGCTCTGAACACCGACGGCGCCGGCTACTTCCTGACCGCCCGCCTGAACGTCGTGACGCCAGGCCTGGAGCCCGAAGTCGCCCGCCAGGTCGTCGAGGCCGCCCACAGGACCTGCCCCTACTCCAAGGCCCTGCAGGGCAATATCGATGTCACGCTCAACCTCGTCTGATCCGGTGTCGCGCCGGACTTGGCTGAAGGGCGCGGCGGCGGTCCTGGCCCCGCTGTCGCTGGGCGGCGTGCTGGCCCTGCCGCCGGCGCGGCGCGCCCTGGCGGGCGCCTTCGCGCCGTCCTCGGCGCTCTCGGCCCTGAAGCTGTCCGGCCCCTGGCTGAACAGCCCGCCGCTTGACCAAGCCGCCCTGCGCGGCCGGGTCGTGCTGGTGTGCTTCTGGACCTATTCCTGCATCAACAGCCTGCGGGTCCTGCCCTATCTGCGGGCCTGGCGGACGCGCTACGGGCAGCGGGGCCTGACGGTGGTCGGCGTCCACACGCCAGAGTTCGCCTTCGAGACGGAAACGCCCAACGTCCGCCAGGCGCTGAAGGACCTGGACGTGGAATTCCCGGTCGTTCTCGACAGCGGCCGCCGGATCTGGAGCGCCTTCGGCAACAACGCCTGGCCGGCCTTCTATGTCATCGACGCCGAGGGCCGCATCCGGGGTCATGTCGATGGCGAGGGCCGCTACGACCAGATCGAGCGCGCGATCCAGAAGCTGCTGGCCGATATTCCCGGCCCGGCCTTGCCCGAGACCCTGTCGGCGGTCTCCGGAACGGGTCCGGAAGCCGCGCCCGATTTCGAGCATCTCGGCACGGGCGAGACCTATGTCGGCTATGGCCAGGCCAACGCCTTCGTCTTGCCTGGCGGACTGCGCCGCGATGTCGAGCAGCTCTACCATCCGCCGCATGACCTGCCGCTGAACCGCTGGAGCCTGTCGGGCGCCTGGACGGTCGGCGAGGCGTTCGCCACCAGCGCCGCGTCGGGCGCGGCGATCAACCACCGCTTCCACGCCCGCGACCTGCACATGGTGCTGGCCCCCAGCGCGTCCGACCGGCCTGTCCGGGTCCGCGTGCGGCTGGAGGGCCAGGCGCCCGGCAAGGACCACGGCTGGGACGCGGACCCCGACGGCATGGTCCTCATTGATCGGCCGCGCATGTACCAGTTGATTCGCCAGGCTCGGCCGGTCGTCGACCGCACGTTCCAGATCGAGGCGCTCGATCCGGGCCTGCGCGCCTACTCGTTCACCTTCGGCTAGCAGCGGGTCCCTTCAAGACGCGCGCGCTGCATCGATCAGTCTCCCCACCTCACCCACGCCTTCCGAGGAATCCTCCCATGTCCAAGAGAGCCTTCGCCGTCGCCCTGGCCTTCAGCCTGACCGCCGCGGCCGCCCATGCCCAAACGGCCAAGCCCACCGTCGTCCTGGTCCACGGCGCCTTCGCCGATAGCAGCAGCTGGAACGGCGTCGTCGCCGACCTGACCCGCGATGGCTACCACGTCGTGGCTGCCGCCAACCCGCTACGCGGCGTGGCCAGCGACGCCGCCGCCGTGCGCACCGTGATCAATTCGATACCCGGCCCGGTCATTCTGGTCGGCCATTCGTATGGTGGCGCGGTGATCTCGGCCGCCGCCGACGGCGCGGCCAACGTCAAGGGCCTGGTCTATGTCGCCGCCTTTGCGCCGGAGGTCGGCGAGAGCATCTTCGACCTGACCGGCAAGTTCCCGGGCAGCACCCTGCCGCCCACCCTGGACAAGCCCGTCGACCTGCCCGGCGGCGCCCACGACCTCTACATCCAGCAGGACAAGTTCCCGGCCCAGTTCGCCGCCGACGTGCCGCTGGCCGACGCCAAACTGATGGCCGTCGCCCAGCGTCCGCTGAGCGACGCCGCCGGAGCTGAAAAGTCGGTCGCCACGGCCTGGAAGGTCATCCCCTCGTGGTGGGTCTATGGCGAGGGGGACCGCAACATCCCGCCCGCCGCCATGAAGTGGATGGCGCAGCGCGCCCACGCCAAGCAGGTCGTGACCATCCCCGGCGCCTCCCACGTCGTGATGATCTCCCACCCGCATGAGGTCGCCAAGCTGATCGAGGCCGCGTCCAGGAACTGATCCAGCGCTCGGCCCAGACCGTTCAGGAGCAAGGAGAAAGACATGTCCCAGAGATGGCTCATCACCGGTTCCTCGCGCGGCCTGGGCCGGGCCCTGACCGAAGCGGCGCTGGCCGCCGGTCATCGTGTGGTCGCCACCGCGCGTGATCCCGGCAGCCTCGCCGACTTGGCCGAGCGCCATGGCCCGGCCGTGCGGCTGGCCGCCCTTGACGTCACGGACCCGGAGGCCGCCGCCCGCGCCGTGGCCTTGGCGGCAAACGACTTTGGCGGCCTGGACGTGGTGGTCAACAACGCCGGCTACGGCGATATCGGCTCGGTCGAGGACACCTCGCTCGAGGACTTCCGCAAGCAAATCGAGGCCAACCTGTTCGGCGCGATCATCGTGACCAAGGCCGCGATCCCGCTGCTGCGCGTTCAGCGCTCGGGCCACTTCATCCAGCTGTCGTCGGTGGGCGGACGCCTGGGCGCGCCCGGCCGCGCCGCCTACTCCGCCGCCAAGTGGGGCGTGGAGGGCTTCTCCGAAGTGCTGGCCCAGGAGATGGCCCTGGTCGGGGTCAAGGTGACGATCGTCGAGCCCGGCGGCTTCCGCACCGACTTCGCCGGCGCCTCGACCCGGCTGGACGCCGGCCGGCCTGAATACGACGCGGTCGTGGGCGCGGCGGCGCGTCGTCAGGCCGACTACGACGGCAAGCAGCCGGGCGATCCGCGCAAGGCCGCGCAGGTGCTGCTGAAGCTGGCCGCCATGCCGTCCCCGCCGCTGCGCCTGCCGCTGGGCAGCGACGCCGTGGCCGCGATCAGCGGAGCCGACCAGCGTCACCTGGCCGAGCTGGAGCAGTGGGGCCCGCTCAGCGTCTCGACCGACTTCGACGAGCCGCCCCTCGCCCGCTAGCCAGAAAGGGGCCGTGCGCCCATGTGGACGGCCTGGACCGAACTACGTCATGATGGTCCACGGATGCGCGCGGGGCCGGACGATAATTCGAAGGACGACGGCGAGACCGATCTCGCCGCGCGGTCGCGCACGCTGCGCGGCGCGCTGACCCGCTACTTCCAGCGCCGTCTGCCCAACACCCACGAGGTCGATGACCTGGTGCAGGAGGTGTTCCTGCGTATCGTCCGGCGTGGCGACAGCCATCAGCTGGACCAGTTCGAGGGCTATGTCTTCCAGACCGCCGCCAGCGTCATCAAGGACCGGTTCCGCCGCCGCCGCGCGCGAATGAGCGACAGCCACGTGGCGTTCGAGCCGGACCTGCACGGCCAGTCCGACATCTCGCCCGAACAGACGGTGCTGGCGCGCGAAGCTCTGCGCTCGACCACACGCGCGATCATGTCCCTGCCCGAGCGGACGCGGACGATTTTCGTCCTGCGCCGCCTGGAGGGCCTGTCGCATCCCGAGATCGCCCGCCGCCTGGGACTGTCGCTGAGCACGGTCGAAAAGCACATCCATAGGGCCGCCAAGCAGCTTCTCTCGCTTGGAGAGGAAAGCCATGACCTCTAGCCCGACCTCCGGAATGTCGTTGGAAGACGCCGCCGCCTACTGGCTGGCGCGGCACGACGCCGATCCGGCGACCGCCGCCGATCCGGCCTTCCTGGCCTGGCTGGCGCAGTCCGAGGACCACGCCCGCGCCTGGGCTCGCGCCCAGGCCGTCTGGCGCCGCGCCGCTCAGGATCTGAAGGAGGATCCGCTGGCCGAAGCCCTGCGGGCAAGCGCCCTGGCCGCTCGTCCGCCGGCGTGGCCCAAGGCCCTGGCCGCCGCCTCGATCGCCGCCGTCGTCCTCCTGGGCGCGGCCGGCGGCTGGCGCTACTGGGCCGGCCGAGGAGAGCCCCAAGGCGCCCAGGTCGCCGCGTCGGAGGCCCTGCCCCGCTTCGTCACCCGCATCGGCGAGCGCCGGGCGGTCACGCTGCCGGACGGCACGCGTCTGGACCTCGACAGCGACACGCGCATCGACATGGCCTTCGACGACAAGGCCCGCCGCCTGATCCTCATGAAGGGCCGGGCCTATATCCAGGTCGGACGCGATCCGAACCGGCCGTTCGCCGTTGACGCCGGCGACCAGACCATCATCGATCGCGGCACGTCTTTCGGCGTGCGCCTCGACCCCGACAAGGTCTCGGTGATGCTGGTCGAGGGCGAGGTCGCGGTCGGCGCGCGGGGCGCGCCGCCGGAGCACGACCTGCGGCCCGGCCAGCGCCTGGTGCTGCAGGCGGGCCAGCCGGCCCGCGTCGAGCGTTTCGACCCGACCACCGCCCTGGCCTGGCGCGAGGGCTTCGTCGAGTTCTCCGACACGCCGCTGTCCGAGGCCGTCGCCGAGATGAACCGCCACGGCGGTCGCCGGATGGTCATCGCCGATCCGCGCGTCGGGGCCCTGAAGATCAGCGGCCGCTTCAAGTTGGGCGATCCGGACCGCTTCCTGCGCACGGTGGCGATGCTGCTGCCGGTGAGGGCCGTGCGCGTCGGCGAGACGATCGAGATCCGCGCGGTGACGACGCCTTAGAACCGGCGCGTCAGGCTGAACTCGAAGCTGCGTTCACGCGCATCGCCATAGGTGCTGTATCCCGTCGGCGCGGCCAGGGCCAAGGGCGGGGTGGCGTCCAGCAGGTTGTGCACGATCGCCTGGACCTGGGTCCGACCGCCGATCGACCAGCGTGTGAAGACGTCCAGATAGACCTGCGAGCGGACGCGGTCGCCGTGCGGCTGGGCGATCGCCAGGTTGGCCGGCGCGACCGTGAAGCCCGAGGCGGCGACCCTGTAGCTGCCGTAGTACTGGGCGTTGAAGCCCAGGCTGAGCGCCGGGCCGGACCACTGCGCGCCGGCCAGGGCGCGGAACTTCAGCGGACCGTCACTGTAGCCGGCCAGTTCGGTCCAGGGCTTTTCGGGATCGGCGATGCGGCGATAGCTGGGAAGCCAGACACCACGCAGATAGCCGCTGGCGCTGCCCCGTCCGACCGCGCGCCGGTACTCCGCGCTAGCGTCGACCGTCTCGATCACCGAACGGCCGCTGTTCAGCGCGCTGGTGTCCACCAAGATGAGCGCGCCGCCCGTATAGCCTTTGGCCCGGTCGGCGTCGGTGAGCGGAGCGCGCACGACGCGGCCGGGATAGCTGGCCTCCCGCGTCAGGAAATAGGCGACATTGCCGGCCGCGAAGGTTGTGATCTCATGGCTCTTGGCGGTGCGTAGATAGTCGACCGACAGGCGCGCGCCCTCCAGCCATCGCGGCTCGACGACGACACCGACGCTATGGGTGCGCGCCCGCTCGGCATCGAGCTTCGGCGAACCGTTCTGGACGACCGTCAGTACGCCCGCGGCGCCCACGACCTCCCCGCCTCGCAGAGGATCGGTGGTCGGCCAGGCTCGCGTGGACAGAACAAGCGACTGCGCTTGGTCCGAACGCGGCGGCAGGTGGCCTTCGCTGTAGCTGGCGCGCAGCATGACGCCGTCGGTCACGAAGGTCTTCAGGCCCAGGGTCCTGGCCAGCAGCGCGTGCTTGGACACCGCCTGGCTGGTCACCAGCGGCGCATCGTCGCCGAGCAGGCTTTTGTGCGTCTGAGGCGCCGTCATGCGATAGGCGTCGCCGCGCACCGCGACCTGCAACTCCAGGTCCCGGAGCGGTCGGGGCGCGTCCGGCGCGCCCAACGGCGCGCGCCATTCGGCGGAGGCCGAGCGGGTCTCCAGCAGCAGCCGGTCGCCCCGCACGCTCAGCGGGGCCTGGCGAATGACATCGAACCCGAAGCTCTCACCGCCGGAGGTCCGCTCGCGCGAGGCCTCGGCGGTTACCGTCATGGTCAGCGGACCGCCGGGCAGCCGCCAAATCGGTCCCGAGGCGCGCAGGTTGAGGTCGGTCAGCGCATCGTCCAGTTTCGTGAAGGCGCCGTTGGCGACCTGATAGGCGCGATAGGCGGCGAGGAACGTGTCCTGGGCGGCGAACGGCGAGAGGCCGGGACCGACATAGCCATCGTACTTGGTCGCCAGCGTGGCGTTAATGATCGCTCCGCGCGCGTCGTTCACGGCCCGCACCCGCGCCCGGCTGACAGCGAAGTCGCCCTCGGCCATCCAGCCGTTTGCCAGGCGGGCGATCAGGCCGGCGGTGGCGCGCTGGCTGGTGCTGCGGTTGCGGAGGACCCCGTCCCAGGGCACCGAACGCGAGACGTAGACGCTCTGCTCGAAGGGATTGTAAGCCGACTCCGCGCCCAAAGAGAGGATTGCGTATCCGGCCGGCGCCACCGCGCGTCCGCGATTGTCCAGGAACAAGTAGTCGAAGAAACCTTCGAGGTTCCCGACCTCCTGGCGCGCGCTGAAGATCATCGATCGCCGCAGCGTCCGGGTCGTCAGGCTCTGGGTCTCGCCGAAGGCGTTGGCAGGAAGCTCCAGGTTCAGCTTGCCCGCGTTGGCGAGGGCTTCGGCGACGGTGAATCCGCTCAGCGCGAAGGTGGTGTAGCTACTGCCCAGCGACGCGCCGCCATAGGCCGGCTTCAAGGTCAGGACGCTGCCCGAGCTTGTGACATTGACCGCCGCGCCGATCGGCACATAGGGCGTGATGATCTTGCCGGCCGCGAAGTCCGCGCCGTTGGCCGAGAGCGCTCGCTCGCCGAAGATGCGCTCGCCGACGTCCAGACCCTGATCCTTGGCCAAGGCGAACCGCACGGAAACACCGCCTCGACCGTCATGGGAGGTCCGACCGATGGACGCGTCCAGACGGCTGACCATCCCGCCGCCGTGCTGGGTGAAGCCCTGGGTAAGGCCAACCTCCGCGCCCTGGTAATCGCGCTTGAGAATGATGTTGACCACCCCGCCGGTGGCGCCGGGGCCATAGAGGGCGCCGGCCGCGGCGGTCAGCACCTCGACGCGCTCGACAGCCGCCAGCGGGACGCCGTTGAGGTCGGCCTGGACGAAGCCCGCGCCATTGCCGACCCCGTCGGGGACACTGGGCAGCCTCCGACCGTCGATCAGCACCAGGGTCTGGCCGCTGCCCAGCCCCAGCAGGTCGATCCGCGAACGCGCCGAGGCCCCATTGGCCACCGGGGCCTGGGCCAGGGAGGCGGACTGGGCGTCGGCCGGCATCGCCCGGCGCATGAAGCCCTCGATGTCGGCGGCGCCCGCCGTGCGGATCGTCTCATCCAGCGCCACGTCATAGGGCTGGATGTCGTCGCGTGTACGGCGAATGCCCGTGTTCAGGTTGCGCCGACCCAGGACCAGGATCTCCGACACGGCGCCATCCCCGGCGTCCTTCTGCGCGACCGCCGGCGCCAACGGCGCGGGCTTGACCACGTAGGCGCCGTCACGCGTCCGCTGGACGGCCAGGCCCGTGGAGGCCAGGACCGTCGCCAGCGCCTGGTCGACCGTGAACCGCCCCTTCAGCCGCGGCGCGCGCAGCCGGTCGGTGACGGCCCGGTCGAAAGCCAGCTCCACCGATCCGGCCCGGGCGACGCGATTGAGGGTCACCGACAGCGATTGGACGGGCATGTCCAGCAACATGGCGGCGCCGGCGTGGCTCTCTGTCGCGCCCGCCAAGGCCAGGCCCAGCCCCAAGGCCGCGCTCAGCGCCCATCCGCCCTGGCGGTTCGCGGTCCAGATCGGGGATTTCAAAAGAATCTCAGTCGCCACCGTACGGGGTTGGAGAAGGCCTGCGTTCCTGGCTCGGATCGCGGAGTACTAACCCATGCGCCAATCCAGTCTGGTCACGGTTCGCGCCGTCGAAAACGGAACCGTTCGCCCGCGCTCGACGATGGACGTGGGCTCGTCCCGCCGCGTCACGAACCCGGTCGCCGAGCCGACGCTTACGCTACGCGCTCCGCTTCCGGCAAGCCCGGCCTCACCCCGCGGGGAGACGGCCGAGCGACTGGCCTTCGATCGCTTCGTCCTGACCCCAGGCGAACGGCTGCTGACTCGCGATGGTGTGCCGGTCGAACTGGGCGGCCGCTCGTTCGACCTGCTGCTGGCCCTGATCGAGGAACCCGGGCGCGTCATTCCCAAGCGCGAGCTGCTGCGCCGGATCTGGCCCGACGTTACGGTCGAGGACGTAGCCCTGCGCTTCCACGTGACCCGGCTGCGCAAGGCCTTGGGCGACGGCGGCGACAGGAGCCGTCTGATCGCCACCCAGGTCGGCGTGGGCTACGGCTTCGTCGGCGTCGTGAAGCGGGTCGGCGCCGCGCCGGCCCGGCGGCCCACGCCCCGTTCCGAACCCTCGTTGCCGGGCCGCCTGGACCGCCTGATCGGCCGCGCGGCCGACCTGGGGCGACTGATGAAGCGCGTCCCGGCCGTCCGCCTGCTGACAATCGTCGGGCCGCCCGGCGTCGGCAAGACCAGCCTGGCCGTCGAGGCCGCCCACGCGCTGGCTCCGGATTTCGCGGACGGCGCGGCCTTCGTCGACCTTGCGGCGGTCCCGGCGCCCGACATGCTGGTCCCCGCCATCGCGGCGGCGCTGGGGCTGAGCGCCCCGGCCAACAGCCGGATGACGCTCATCCTCGACCATCTCCGCGACCGGCGACTGCTGCTGGTCCTCGACGCCGGCGAGCATCTCGTCCAGGCGATCGCGCCCTTGTGCGAAACCGTCATCGCGACGGGGGCGGAGACGCGGATCATCGTCACCAGCCGCCAGGCGCTGCGAGCGCGAAACGAACAGGTCCACCGCCTGACGCCCCACAATGACGCCGCCGCGATCGACCTCTTCCGACATCACCTGGAGACGGCCGGCGGCGCGATCGATCTCGGCCCCGACGACATGGCGGCCATCGCCATGATCTGCCAGCGCCTGGACGGGCTGGCCTTGCCGATCGAGCTGGCCGCGCTGCGCGCCGCCACGCACGGGATCGACGAAACGGCGCAGCGGCTTGGCGAAGCATCCCGCCTGGCTTGGCCCGGACGGCGTACCGCCCCGCCGCATCAACGGACGCTGAAGGCGTCGCTGGACTGGAGCTTCGACCTTCTGTCCGACGCAGAGCGCGCGGTCTTCGAACAGCTGTCCAGAATGGATACGCCCTTCTTCCTGGAGGCGGCGCTGGACGCCGTCGTCCACCGCGACCTCGACCGCGCGAGCGCCGCCCTCGCTCTGGACGCCTTGATCGACAAGTCGCTGATCTTCCTGGATGCGGGGAGATTTCGGTTTCCCGAAACTATAAGCCTTTACGCACGTGAACGCCGCGCACAGTGGGAGGTCCGCTAGACGGCGGCGTCTGTTCTGCATCGCGCCAGAGTCGGCCATGAAAGCTGCGACAGCGCTGCCGCAGAAGCGGCCCCGGCGCACCTCCAGCTTGGCGACATCCGGAGGCAGCACGACGACGCCCGCCCGGTTGCGGACGTTGAACCCATCAGGCGCAAGGGATTTTCCTCTGCAAGCGGTGGAGATGCAGATGTTCATCATTCTCGGCGCGTCAGGCCATGTCGGCTCGGCAGTGGCGCAAACCCTATTGGATCGGGGGTTGCCCGTGACTGCTGTCACCCATGACGCGGCAAAAGTCGCGGAATGGGAACAGCGAGGGGCGACGGCCGCGGTCGTCGATGTGCGGGACAGCGACGCGCTGCGGCGCGTTCTGCAGACCGGAACCCGCGCGTTTCTGCTAAATCCGCCAGCGGATGTCTCGAAAGATACTGACGCGGAAGAGCGCGCCACGGCGGCGGCTATCGTTAGAGCGCTGGACGGATCGAAGCTGGAGAAGGTTGTGGTGGAATCCACATTCGGCGCCCAGCCCGGGGAACGGGTGGGCGATCTGAGCGTGCTCTATGAATTTGAGCAGCGCGCGCTCAGCCAGGCCGTGCCCGTCACGATCCAGCGCGGCGGCTATTACTTTTCCAACTGGGACGCCCAACTCGCTGAAGCCCGCGAAGGCAGGCTGACCACGATGCTTCCGCCGGACCTGAAAATCCCCATGGTGGCGCCGACGGACCTCGGCAAGGCCGCCGCCGCCCGGCTGATCGAACCGCCCAGCAGCGATACGGACATTCATCTGGTTGAAGGGCCTGAACGATATTCGGCCAACGATGTCGCCCGGACCTTAGCCGATATTCTCGATCGTCCCATCGATGTCGTGTCGCTTCCGCCGGAGCGTTGGATCGCCGCCTACAAGGATCTTGGCTTCTCAGACGCCGCAGCATCCTCTTATGCGCGGATGACTGAGGCGACGGCGAAGGGGGTCTTTCCGCCGCTTGAGGATACCGAGAAAGGCGCAACCGACCTAGGCGCCTATATGCGCGCGCTCGTCGACAGGGCTTAGGCCAAGCCAATCACCCTTCGCAGCCAGTCGCGCCGTGTGCATCTCCGGCAGCAGTCCTTGGCGCGTCTCACTGAACGTTCGCGCGACCGACGCGGCTCAGGCGCCGATGATCACGACGCGCCCGCGGTCTTGTTTATAGGTCATTCCAGCCCCTCAATCCGGCGAAGAAGGCTTCTCGGCCGACCAGGCCGACGGCCCGTCCGGGGCGATACGGGCGTCCTGAAAGGGAGCGCCCGGCGTGCGCATCGGGCGCAGCGTCGACTCACGGGCGTCCGCGTCGTTGGACGTTTCGATCGGCGCTTCGACGGTGTGGACGACCTTGGCGATCTGATCAGGGTCTTCGACCAGATGGGAGTCTCCTCGATCGGGCCCACGGCCGACAGCCACGGGTTCCGGATCGCCTGGTGTTGAGGGAGCGGGTTGGCGAGGCACGGTGACGTTATGCACCCCGCCCAGATTGTCGGCCGTTTGGGGATCCTTGCCGCGCGCCATGGTCGTGCTCCTCCATCGGGACAGGAGCACAACGCGGGCGATGGTCAGACGTTCGCCGGGCTGTCAAAGGCGTACCCGTCTTGCCTTTTGGCGGTTCCGGAAACCGCCCGAGCTTGGCGCCGTTCTCCGGCCAGACCGCCGGAGTGAAAGATGCCTCAGCCCATAAGCTTAGATCCGGTCGGCGGCGGCCTGAAAGATGCCACGGCGACGAGCGCGCGTCGCTGAAGCCCGCCAGCCCACCTTCCGGCAAAGCCAAGGAGCCCCTGAATGCTGACCGGTGACCCGTCTCCCGCTCCCTCGCCCAGTTCGCCGCCGCGCTTTGCAGGGCGCGTCGCGGTGATCACCGGCGGCGCCCGCGCCATAGGCCGCGCTCACGCCCTGGCCTTGGCTCGGGAAGGCTGTGATCTGGTGATCGGTGATATCTGCGAGGGCTTGCCCGACGGAACGCCCTATCCCAGGGCCACCCGCGCCGACCTCGACGAGACCGTCCGGTTGGTCGAGGCCGAGGGGCGGCGGTGTCTCGCGACGGTGATGGATGTCGGCAAGCCGGACGAGGCGGCCGCCTTGGTGGACCAGGCGGTTCAGACCTTCGGACGCCTCGACTTCCTGATCGCTAATGCGGCCCTCTCCCTGGAGGCGCCGATCGTCGAGCTTTCGCCCGAGCAGTTCGCCACGGTGATCCGCGCCAATCTGGAAGGTGTCTTCAATGTGATGTCACCGGCCCTGCGGGTCATGACGGAGGCTAGGCGCGGCCGGGTGATCGCCATCGGTTCGGGCCTCAGCCGTCACGCCGCCGCCGAAAGCGCGGCCTATGTCGCGTCGAAGTTCGGCCTGGTCGGGCTGGTCAAGACCGCGGCCCTGGAAGCCGCGCCGCACGGCGTCACGGTCAACGCGGTTTTGCCGGGGCCGACGGACACGCCGATGCTGGACAATCCGATCCGCTACAAGGAGGCGGTCCCCGACAAGCCCAACCCGACGCGCGATGACTATCTAAAGGCCAAGAAGGACGCCACGCCGATGGGCTTGGCCTGGGTGAAACCGGAGGACGTAGCGGCGGCCACCCTCTTCCTGTTGTCCGACGAGGCGCGGTTCATCAGCGGCGACACGCTCAGCGTCGATGCGGGCGACTGCGCCAACTGGACCTGATCAAAAGCTAAGCACGGCAACGTCAGCCCTTCCCGTGGGTTCGCAATCGGACCGATCGCGGGAGGGACCATGGCGGTGCGCATTGCGGGGCTAGGGCTGCTTCTCGTTTGCCTGGCGTCCTGCCAGCGGGAGGCGCGCGCCCTGAAGGACCCCGAAGCTCCGCCCGTCCCCGCCGTGGCGCCAACCGAGCTGCGCGCCGGCGGCGGCCTTGCGCCGCCGCCGCCCGATCCCGTCGGCGCGGCCTACGAGGGCAATGCCTTCGAGATCTCCGAAGGCCAGCGCTACTACGACTGGTTCAACTGTTACGGCTGCCATGGCGCCGGCGGCGGCGATATCGGCCCGGCGCTGATGGACGACGAGTGGCGCTACGGCGGCTCGATCGCCCAGATCCGCGCCAGCATCGTCGAGGGGCGGCCCAATGGCATGCCCAGCTTTCGCGACAAGATCAATGACCGCCAGCTCTGGCAGATCGCCGCCTATGTGCGCTCGATGAGCGGACGGGCGGACAAACTGGCGGCCAGTTCGCGCAACGACGACATGCGCACGACTCCGCCGAACAATCAGGCGCGGCCCCATCCCGATACCAGCGACACCTCCGGCGGCGAGGTCCGCCGATGATTCGTCGTCTCTTCGTCCTGGCGCCCGGGATATTCCTAGCGGGCTGCGGCGGCGTGCAGTCGGCGCTGGATCCCGCCAGTGACCAGGCCTCCAGCGTGTTCGGCATCTGGACCCTGATGCTGTGGACCTGCGGGGTCATGTACGCCCTGGTCCTGCTCTTCCTGGCGCTGGCGATCTGGAAGGCGCGGCGCAAGCTGACAGGACCACCGGTCGCGGAAGGCCAGAAAAGTTCCGCCGACCGGCCGCTTACCCGCCTGCTGACCGGGTGGGTCGGCTTGGTCGTCCTGGGCCTTCTGGTCCTGACCTTTGGCAGCTTCCTGGTCGACCGGCAGCTGGCCATGGCCGACCAGCGCGAAGCCGTCGTCGTTCGGATTACCGGAAACCAGTGGTGGTGGCGGGTCGAATACCTCGATCCCATCCCCAGCCGCCGCTTCGTCACGGCCAATGAGCTGCACCTGCCCGTTGACCGCCCGGCGCGGATCGAGCTGGAGGCCGGCGACGTCATCCACTCGTTCTGGGCGCCGAACCTGTCCGGCAAGCAGGACCTGATCCCGGGTCGCACCAACCGCTTGCTGGTCACGCCGCGCAAGATCGGCCAGTTCCGTGGCCAATGCGCCGAGTTCTGCGGTTTGCAGCATGCCTGGATGGCGCTGGACGTGACGGTCGAGCCGCAAGTCGCCTTCAACGCCTGGGCCGAGACCCAGCGCCGCGCGCCGGCCGCGCCCGTGACGCCGGAGGCGGTGCACGGCCGCGACGTCTTCGTCGGCGCGGCCTGCAACAGCTGCCATCAGGTCATCGGCCAACCTGCCCAGGGTCAGACCGGTCCCGACCTCACCCATCTGGCCGGTCGTCGCTCCCTGGCCGCCGGCGCGCGTCCTTACAGCCGCGCGGCGCTCGACGAGTGGCTGAAAGACCCGCAGGCGCTGAAGCCCGGCAATCATATGCCTTTGGTGACCCTGCGCCCCGAGGAGCGCGCGGCCCTGGTCGCCTATCTGGATAGCCTGAAATGAACGCGCCGCTCGAAGATGAAATGCTGCGCGAGCGGCTGGAGCGCGTCTGGGAGCATCCACGCGGCTGGCGCGGCGTGCTGATGGCCGTCGACCACAAGGTCATCGCGCGGCGCTACATCGCGACGGCCTTCCTGTTCTTCTTCCTGGCCGGGATCCTGGCCTTGCTGATGCGCCTGCAGCTGTCGCAGCCCGAGAGCCGCCTGATCGGACCGAATCGCTACAACCAGCTGTTCTCGATGCACGGCACGACCATGATGTTCCTGTTCGCCGTGCCGGTGATGGAGGCCGTCGCGGTCTATCTGGTCCCGCTGATGTGCGGCGCCCGCAACATCTGCTTCCCGCGCCTGAACGCCTACGGCTACTGGGTCTATCTGTTCGGCGGGATCATGATCTGGGTCGCGTTCGCGCTGAACATCGGCCCCGAGACCGGCTGGTTTTCCTACGTTCCTCTCGCTGGCCCCGAGTTCTCGCCGGGCAAGCGCACCGACTTCTGGGCGCAGATGGTCACCTTCACCGAGGTGGCGGCCCTGGCCGTGGCCGTGCAGATGGTCGCCCAGATCCTCAAGCAGCGCGCGCCGGGCATGACCCTGTCGCGCATGCCGCTCTTCCTGTGGGCCATGCTGGTGACCGCCTTCATGGTGATCTTCGCCATGCCGGCGGTGATGGTCGCCACCACCTTCCTGATCACCGACCGCCTGGTCGGCACCCAGTTCTACAATCCGGCGGAAGGCGGCGATCCGCTGCTGTGGCAGCACCTCTTCTGGTTCTTCGGCCACCCGGAGGTCTACATCATCTTCATCCCGGCCCTGGGGATGGTGTCGCAGATCGTGGCGACCTTCTCGCGGCGGACCATCCTGGCCTATCCGGCCATGGTGCTGGCCCTGCTGGCCAACGGTCTGCTCGCCTTCGGCCTGTGGGTGCACCACATGTTCGCCACCGGCCTGCCGAGGCTAGGCGACAGCTTCTACACCTCGGCCAGCATGATGATCGCCATCCCCTCGGGGCTGCAGATCTTTGCCTGGATCGCCACGATCTGGGATGGCAAGCCGAGGTTCAAGACGCCGCTGCTGTTCGTGATCGGCTTCGTCATCATCTTCGTGCTGGGCGGGCTGACGGGAGTGATGCTGGCCTCCGTGCCGCTCGACCTGCAGGTCCACGACACCTATTTCGTCGTCGCGCACTTCCACTACGTGTTGATCGGCGGGGCGGTCTTTCCGCTGTTCGGAGCGGTCTACTACTGGTTCCCGAAAATCACCGGCCGGATGCTGGACGAGCGCGCCGGGGCCTGGAACTTCTGGACCTTCTTCGTCGGGTTCAACGTCACCTTCTTCCCGATGCACATGCTGGGCCTGCTGGGCATGCCGCGGCGGATCTACACCTACAAGGCGGGCCTGGGCTGGGAGGGCTGGAACCTCGTTGCCTCGCTGGGTTCGGTGCTGATCGCAGTCAGCATGCTGATCTTCATCGTCAACATTCTGGTCAGCCTGAAGCGCGGCAAGGTCGCCGGCGACAATCCCTGGGAGGCCTCCAGCCTGGAATGGGCCACCGCCTCGCCGCCGCCGGTCTATAACTTCCTGCGCACGCCTGTCGTCACCGGCCGCGAGCCGCTGTGGGAAGGCGACGACCTGCCGGTGATGACCGGCGTCGGCGAAACCCATCGTGAGAGCCTCTGCGTCACCATCGTCGAGGCCGAGCCGGATGTGCGCCAGAAGTCCGCGCCGCCGACGATCTGGCCGCTGCTGGCGGCGATCGCCACGACCGCGCTCTTCATCGGCTCGATCTTCCACGAGTGGGTGGTCGTCTGGGGGTCGATCCCGGTGGCCATCACCTTGTGCGGCTGGTTCTGGCCGGGGCGCCCGACGCGCAAGGCGATGCGGGAGCGCCAGGCATGATCCGCCAGCGCATCGTCGGCGATCTATCGCACCTGCCCGACCACGCCTTCGGGCCGCGCAGCCTGATGTGGTGGGGGATCCTGGGCTTCATGCTGATCGAAGGCGCCGGCTTCCTGTTGGCCGGCGGCGCCTACTTCTTCCTGGTCGGCCACGTCCAGCCCTGGCCGCCGGGCCAGACGCCCCCCGCACTGACCTGGGGCGTGACCTTCACGATCCTGATCGTACTGAGCGAGATCCCCAACGCCTGGACCAACATCCAGGCCCATCACTATCGCGACCGCCGGACGCGCATCGGCCTGGTCCTGATGAGCCTGGCCGGCGCCGTGCTGCTGGCGATCCGCTTCCTGGAGTTCCAGGCCCTGAACACCCGCTGGGACGCCGATCCGTATGGCTCGATCATCTGGGCGCTGCTGATCCTGCACACCCTCCACGTGATCACCGACCTGGGCGACACCCTCTACATCACCGTGGTCTCCTTCATCTGGCCGTTCGACGGCGGAGAATATGCCGGGGTCGTCGATAACTGCGTCTACTGGCGGTTCGTGATCCTGACCTGGCTGCCGATCGCCGGGCTCATCTATCTGGGGCCGCGACTGCTGTGAGACCGCTCACCTCACCCACCTGGCGCGCCTGGGCCGGCCTCGTCGGCGGCGCGATCGGCTGGACGCTGCATCACCAGATCGTCTCCAACGGCAATTTCGCCCAGTGCCCAAAGGTCAATGGCGTCGCAGATCTTGCGGTGGGTCTGGTCTCGATCGCGATCATCCTGACCGGCGGCTTCCTCTCGTGGACCGCCTGGCGACAGGCGTCCGGCGCGCTGGAGACCAGCCACGAACCCGATGGCCGCTTCATCCCCGCGCTCAGCCTGATGGGCGCGGGCCTGACCCTGCTGACGGTGCTGGTTCAGATCGGGGCGGGCCTGATCGTCCCGGCGTGCTGGCGATGAGGCGGCGGCTGGCCCTCGTGATGGCCGCGATCGCCGGACCCGCCGCGGCCCACGGCGTCGGCCCGCCGCATATCGAGCCCAGCTGGACCTTCGATCCAGCTGTTACGGTCCCTCTCGCCCTGAGCCTGGGCCTCTTCACCCTGGGCTCGGCGCGATTACTGACGCGTAGCGGGCCAGGTCGTCCGGACCGTTTCCGCGCGGCCTTGCTGTTCGTGGCCGGCTGGCTGGCGCTGGCTGGCGCGGTCGTCTCGCCGCTGCACGAACTGGGCGAGCGCTCCTTCGCCGCCCACATGGTCGAGCACGAGCTGCTGATGCTGGTCGCCGCCCCAATGCTGGTGCTGGCCCGGCCGCTGTCGGTGATGCTCTGGGCCTTCCCGGCAGGCCTGCGAAAGTCCCTGGGCGGGCTGTCGCGGACCGGCGGCGTGCGCCAGCCCTGGCGCGCCCTTACCGAGCCTTGGACCGCCACCGTCCTGCAGATCGCCGCCTTGTGGATCTGGCATGCCCCGGCCCTGTTCGACCGCGCCCTGGATCGTCCCGCCTGGCATCTGGCCCAGCATCTGTCGTTCCTGGTCACCGCCCTCCTCTTCTGGTCGGCGATGTTCGAGGCCAAGCGCGGCGACAAGGGTCTCGGCGCGCCGATCCTGTGCCTGTTCACGACCTCTCTGGTCGGCGGGGCCCTGGGCGCCCTGATGGCCCTGTCGCAAAGCCCCTGGTTCGCCCGCTACGCCGAGCTCGGCATGGCCCCGTTCGGACTGACGCCGGTCGAGGACCAGCAGTTGGCGGGCCTGTTGATGTGGATCCCCGGCGGCCTCGTCCACGCCGGCGCGGCCCTGACCCTGGTCGGGCGAGCCCTCTCCTCAGGTGATCGGTATGAAGCACGCCAAGTCAGCCGTCCTTAGCCTTGTCGTCATCGCCCTCCTAGCGGCCTGCAACCGAAAGCCCGCGGCCAACGACCCTGCCGCGCCGGGCCCGCGCGCCTCGGCCATGGCTCACGCGCCGGAGGGGGCTTCGCCCCGCGACGATGGCCAGTGGACCATGCCGGCCAAGGACTACGCCAACACCCGCTACAGCGAGCTGACCGAGATCAACAAGCAGACGGCCCCTCGCCTGCAAGCGGCCTTCACCGTCTCGGTCGGGGCATCGGGCGGCCAGGAGTCCGCGCCGATCGTGGCGGGAAGCACCCTGTTCTTCGTCTCACACTATCCGACCACCCTCTACGCCGTCGACCTGGCCCAGCCTGGCGGCCCCGTGAAGTGGCGTTACGAGGCCCGTCCGCCCGCCGGAGTGAAGGGCGAGATGTGCTGCGAACCGGTCAACCGCGGCCCGACCTACTCCAAGGGCACGGTGTTCTTCAACACGCCCGACACCCGCACCGTCGCGGTCGACGCCGCCACCGGCCAGCTGAAGTGGGAAGTGCGTCTGGGCGACTGGACGCGCGGCGACACCATGACCATGGCGCCGTTCGTGGTCGGCGACACGGTGATCGTCGGCAATTCCGGCGCCGAGTTTGGCGCGCGCGGCTGGATCGTCGGCCTGAACGCCGCGACGGGAGCGATCCGCTGGCGGGCCTATTCCACGGGACCCGACAAGGACGTGTTGATCGACCACGCGGTCTTCAAGCCCTTCTACCCGCAGTACAAGGGCGTGGACCTGGGCGTGAAGGAGTGGCCCGCCGACGCCTGGAAGATCGGCGGCGGCACGGTCTGGGGCTGGATCTCGTACGATCCCGAACAGAACCTGATCTTCCATGGCACCTCGAACCCCGCGCCCTGGAACCACCTGCAGCGCCCCGGCGAGAACAGCTGGACCAACGGCGTCTTCGCCCGCGAGCCGGAGACGGGCCTCGCCCACTGGTTCTACGCCTATAGTCCGCACGACCTATGGGACCACTCGGGGATCAACGAGAACATCATCCTGGACCTGCCTTGGAACGGACGGGTGCGTAAGGCGATCATCCGCCCCGAGCGCAATGGCTATATCTACGTTCTGGACCGCACGACCGGCGAGGTGCTCGCCGCCGATCCGTACGTCCATCTCACCGCGTCGCAAGGCGTCGACCTGAAGACCGGCCGATTGAAGTTCAATCCCGACATGATCCCCCAGGCCGGCAAGGTGATCCGGGGCGTCTGCCCCAATTCGCCGGGCGCCAAGGATTGGAACCCGTCCAGCTTCAGCAAGACCACCGGCCTGATCTACGTGCCGCACAACAATCTCTGCATGGACTGGCAGACCAAGCCGGTGAACTACATCGCCGGCACGCCCTATATCGGCGTCACGCCGCGCTTCTATCCGGGTCCCGGCGGCGACGCCGGCGAATTCATGGCCTGGGATCCGGTCGCCCGACGCAAGGTCTGGACGATCAAGGAACGCTGGCCGGTCTGGAGCGGCGCGATCTCCACGGCCGGCGGCGTGGTGTTCTACGGCACGCTGGAGGGCTGGTTCAAAGCCGTGGACGCCGACACCGGCCGTGAGCTCTGGAAGTTCAAGACCGGCTCGGGGATCATAGGCCAACCAACGACCTTCAAGGGTCCCGACGGTCGCCAGTACGTCGCGATCCTTTCCGGAGTCGGCGGCTGGGTCGGCTCGATCGTCACCAACAATCTCGATCCGCGAGATCCATCGGCCCAAAAGGGCTTCGCCAACATGACGGGCGAGCTGAAGAAAATCACGCAACCGGGCGGCATGCTCTACGTCTTCGCCCTGCCGTCCGCGCAGTGACCATCATCAAAGGACATCATCAGCGCCCTTGGCGCGACCAGGCGCTTTTCATGACATCGCAAACACGGAAGGCCTGACAATGTCTCTCATCGACAAGGTGATCGGCGCCATCACCCCGCCCGAGACGGACGAAGCTCGCGCCGCCGCCACGGCCAAAGCCCGCGCCGCGGCCAGCGCTGGGGACTGGCTGTCGATGGCGCTCGATCACCACGGCCAAATCCGCTCGGCCTTCGAGCGGGCCTGCGCCGCGACCGCGCCCGAGGATCGTCTGGCCGCCCTGCGTGCGCTGGGCACGGTGCTCAACGGCCATGCCCTTGCCGAGGAGGTCGTGCTTTACCCCGCTCTCGCCAAGAACGGCGAAAAGGCTCATGCCGGCTTGGCCTATACCGAGCAGACCACGGCCAAGATGCAGATGGCCGAACTGGAGCGCATCGACCCCGGCGACGAGGGCTGGCGCGACAAGCTCGAGCATATCCGCGGCGCGGTGCTGCATCACATGTTCGAGGAGGAAGGGACCTGGTTCCTGGAGCTGAGGGCCAAGGCTGACGACCAGGATTTCCTGACCCGACGCTTCGCGGAAGAATATCGACGCTACGCCTTCGGCGTCGCCAACGCCCCCGCTGAGTCGCGCACGTTCGTGTCGGCGGATGAGGATCTTGAAGTGGTCGGCCGTAATGACGCCGGCCCGCTCCAAACCGGCGGGTCGCGCTCTGAAGAAACGTATCAGAAGCCGCTAGGCTGACGCTTCCTGGTGGCGCTCGTCCGGCAAAGCGCCAAGCGTTGGCGGGCGCGCCACGCAGGCAGTGCGCCGTGCGGGAGTCTCCAACCAAGACATCGTGATCGTCGAAGCGTGGCCCCTCGCCTCGCCGCCCGACAACCATCCGAACGATTTACGCGGGCGCCCGCGCTTCTTCCGCCCCGGCGCTCAGCAGCGCAGCTGGATCAGGCACCAAGAGCCGCCCGTGTTCGAACCAGGCCAGGGCCTGATGCCGGAGCTTCGTGAGCGTTCGATTGACGTGAACCAGGCTCAGACCCAAGGCCTGCGATAGGATCTCCTGGCGGATCGGGAAGGACTGAGGCCGCGACGACGCCGCGCCGCGCTTAAGCCGGCCATCGAGTTCGGCCAAGAGGTGGGCGGTGCGTTCAAGCGCCGTCATCGCACCCAGGCGCACGATTTGGTCTTGCAGGCGGCCCTGGTGTTTGAGGTTCTGCGCGGCGATCGCGCGGATGAGCCCAGGCGTCGAGGCCAGGATTGAGCGCCCGTCCTGCTTAAAACGCCGTATGCGCATCGCGGTCAGAGCCACGACCTCGCCGCCGCCCATCGGCGCGGTGGCGGTATCGAGGCCGACGAAATCGCCGGGAAGGAAGAAGCCCAGGATCTGGGTCTCCCCGCGCGCGGTTGTCCGCTGAAGCGCGGCCCAGCCGGCGACGATCATGAAAGCCGCACCGGACGCGGGCAGGATCTGCCCCCGGGGGATGGGCGCCTGGACCAGCAAGGCGCCATCGAGCGTGCCGATGTCGGCGGAAGAAAAATCGGGATGACCCGACAAGCCCGCCGCTGAAGATGCAAGGCGAAGGCCCGCGAGTTCACGCGCTGCGGGAAGCAGCAGGGTTGGTACGGCAGTCATGGGATCTCCGCGCAGAGGCGTTGTCCCCGACCCTGACATCATCAGGCGCGCACGGCTCTCCAATAGCAAGCGTGACTAGAGCGATTAGGTGATCAGCGCCTGGCGACCCGGGAATGACTTGCGCCAAAGCTTGGGCGCCAACATCGCAATCACGGGCGCATCGGGCGGCGGCAAGACGACTCTGCTGAAACTGTTGTCGGGCCTCTACCGGCCAGCCAGCGGTCAGATCCTGATCGACGGCCGCATGATCGAGAGTTGGGACGCTCCGACCGTGCGCAGCGCCCCCATCCTGCTTTTGGACGAGGCCACCTAACGTGAGCCAGCGATATCGAGGGTCCGCAGCTTCCCTAAAAACAGGCGACCGGCGCGGCCGCCTTTGGCTTTCAGAGATCAGCGCGCCCCGGCGCCGATGCGCCAGATGTAGGTCTGCCGGGCATTCGTCCCGCTTCGCAACTCACCAAGATGTTGCTGCTCGTCTCGGGTCAGCCGGAAGCGTCGATAGCCGCGATCCGTCAGACACTTCTCCAGCTCGTCCTTGACCTGATACCGAACCGCGCGCCAGTTCTTGTTCCCGCGCATGCTATAGGCGTCGACATAGTTGTGGAGGTCGGCTGCCCCGCCGCTGACGGCCATGTCCATCTCGAAGATCGTATCGACGAGCGGAAGATCCACCGGCGCCTTGCTCTCGATATAGTAGAGGCACTCGGCGCTGTCGGTGCGGAACTTCAGGTAGCTCACGCCAGGTCTTGCCCAAGCCTCCTTTGTCGCGGCGTTCGCCGGGGCGGAGGCGGCCATCATCGCGCCGGCGGCCAGCAAAGCGCAGCCCAGAGCTTTCGAAACCATTCTGATCACCCCTGTCGAAGCGACAAACCATAACCTCGCCAAAGCCTAAATCAACCCAGCGTCGATCAGGAGAAATCCACAACCACACTATCCGCGCGCGGTGATCGACGGCCTTGGCGCGCGTGCATGAATATCCACCCACCCTAGACCGCCGCCCAAGAGGTCTTTCAGCGCCTGATCGCGCTTGAGCCAGTCGCCGCCAATGTCCTCGCCGAAAGGACCCGAAGAGCGCGATGAGAAATCGCGGTGAAAGACGTCGCCGTCGAGCCGCTGAATGGGATGCCCGGCAAAGCGCGTGGCCAGCTCGGCTCCGCGGACGAGCTGGTAGTCTTCGTAACCCATGAAGACCAGGGCGCAGTAGGTGTCGATCGTATGGGCCTCGGCCGAAATGTAGGGCGGCCTGATGTTGGCGTTATAAAGATCACGCAAGACGAGCGCGTCGTAGAGCTCGACGTCAATCTTGACATAGTATGGCGCCCCGTATCGCGCGATGATCGTCGACAGGGGGTGGACCTGGACAATCATCGCCTCCCAGGCGTCGCCAAGTTCGGGCGGCGCCACGAAGCTGTTCAATGCGCGGTCCCTGAGGCAGCGATAGAACGGCTGACTGCGTGACACCAAGCCCACGCCGGTGTTGAGGATCACCATCTTGCCGGCCTCGACCTCTTCGGCGAAGCGGCTCGCGCAATGGCCGCAGGCGTCGGGATCGGCATCGATGCCCACCACCCGATAACCCTTGTCCAGGTAGTAGCGACTGTCGTCGCCATCGTGCATTCCCACGTCATAGGCGATCGGCGTGGTCGGGCTTTGCACCGCCATTTTCGACCAGGACATCGGGCTCCTCGCTCCGCGGGCAGCGGCGAGCGCCCCTCGGAGGGCGACGCCGGCGCCATACTAGACTCTCTCCTCGAGATTGTGGTCAAGTGCCATTCACGGGGAGATTGCTGATGCATAACGATGGGCGCACACCGCCAAGTCCGCGCCCAAGACCCGCCCTCCTTCCCAGCGATGTTGCGCCGGAGCGAAAACTGCAGGCCGCGGCCTTGGGCTTTGCGTTGCAGGCCTTCTTGGCCAGCGGGCGCCCCGCCGCGCAGGTGCATGGGGTTTCGCGCCTGGCTTGGCCAGCCATCCAGCTGCGCCAGTTCGCCCTCGATTTCGATGCGACCGGAGCGGCGGTCGGCTATCTTGTCTGGGCCTTCGTCAGCGATGCCGTCCTGGCTGAATTGCGCGCCTTTCCCGGACGCGCCATGCATCTGAGCGAATGGAACGAAGGGCGGCGGCTGTGGGTGCTTGACGTTGTCGGCCCGTCGGCGCGGCGCTTGCGCTTTCTGCGCCAGACCTTGCGCGAACACGCGCCTTTCGCCGATCGCGTCCATGGCGCGCGCCTGACGCCGGCGGGGCGCGTCAAGCATACCGACCTGGCGGTTCGCCCGGTGACGCCAAGGACGACCGCGGAGACGGCCCAATGAGCCTCTCCGCGCCGGCAGCCGCCGCGCTGGCCGCGCTAGAAGCCGCCGGCGATTCCCTTGAGCGTTACGGCTCGGCCCTCGTGGCGCCCTTCGCGGTGCGCCACCTGGCGCAAGCGCGGCTTCTATGGCTGAACACGCGCTGGCTGCGTGAAAACGGCATCGAGATCGACCTTCCCGAAATCGGCCAAGCCGTCACCGATCATATCATGGCGCGTTTCGCCGTTCAGGCGTGCGCCCTTCCCGCCGAGGCGGGCGACACTCTGCTGTTCGCCGACCGCTACGGCGGATCGCACGGCGCGCCGCATGGCGGTTCGGGGCGCAGCGGCGGCGTCGGCGGCCTGAACGCCAAGGGCGTGGGCCGCACGCCGCTTGTCAGCTTCGAGGTCGACGCACTGCACTCGAGCGGCGTGCTGTTCCTGCACGAGGCCGTGCGCGAGGCCATCAACGCCGAGCTAGCCGACGCCGAACTGCCCCGCGGCGCCTTGCCAGTCATTGCCATCATAGACACCGGGCTCGCCGCCTGCGCTCAGCAAGGCGGGCAGCCCGAACGGCTGGGCATTGTCGTGCGCCCCAACCGCCTTCGCCCGGCCCATTTCGAACGCAGCATCTTCTTCGGCGACGCGGGAACGGAAACATCGGCCCAGTTCCTGGATGCCGTACGGGTGCGTCAGGTCATTGAGACGGTGACGGCCGACGCCGCGCCGACCGACTACCTGGCTTCGATGTTCAGGCGCATTGGCGAGCAGTATGGCGCTGCGCGCGCCCACCGCCTCTGGCCGGGGCGTTTCCTGACCTCCAACATCACCGTCAGCGGCGCCCTCGTCGACTTCGGGGCCTTCCGGGCGGTGTCGTCATGGCGTCGCGGCGTGGGCGTGCCGATGGAGCGATTTGGCTGGGAGCAGCCGTTCTTCAATCAGGCCATCACATCGCTGGCCTTCTATTTCAGCCGCTATGCGGGGGCCGGGCCGGTAAAGGCGGAGCGTGTCAGTCGCGGCCTTCAGGACGGTCTGGCGGCGGGGTTTGACACGGCGATCACCAGCTTGGTCGCCGATGACGACGCGGTCGACGACCAAGCCATCATCGCCTTGCTAACGCGCTACTATACCGAGCAGCAACAGCAGCACTATGGCTTCGACGATCCGGCCGCCTGCCGCGCCCCCTGGCTGCACGAGGCCTTGGCGCCCGACGAGGCGCTGCGCGACCGAGCCACGCCGGACGAACGGGCCGTGGCGCTTTCCCTGACTCAATTGCTGAGCGCTGGACGATCGGGCCGAAGCCTCGCCCCCGCCCGCATGGCGCGTTTTCGCCATTGGCTGACGCCGCGTCCGGGCGCGGCCTATGAGGTGGCGGTTCGCCGGATCAAGGCGTTCACAGGCGCGCTGGGCGGGACCGACGACGATGCAGCGCGCGTGAGCCGGTTTATCGCCATAACCCTGGCGCGGACGCGTCGCTACTGGCCCGATGCGCCAAACAGCCTGCAAGTCCGCCGACACCTGCCCGATCTGGATGCGATAATCCTCACCGGAACCGATCACATCGCCCGGACCCACGGTGTTTGGATCGAAGCGCCGATAACCCCGCGAGGGCTGCGCGCGCGCGGCGTCGATATCCCGCCCGAGGCGATCGACGCCCAGATCGATGCTCAAGGCCTGCGCGCGCGCGCCTGGCTGCCGGCGCAACACTTCCAGACTGTGCTCAGCGACTTGGGAGCGCCCGCCCTGCCCCGCGCGGCGTGGCGCGAAGCTCCTCCCTAGGCGGCGATAGCGCTCAATGCTCGGCATGCGTCATGACGCTTAGGTTCTGAAAGCCATTCACACAATTTATCGTTGACCATCAGAAGAGCCGATCCTAAGGTCTAAGCGTGGCTATGTGCTCGAACGTCACATCCAAAATTGGTAGCGTTACCAACGCATGCCTTCCAGATCACCATAAGTGACCTGAAATATAGATAAGAATCTGTACGCGTACCGATCGCATCGATATTGGATGAGATAAATAATCAACAATCTTAGGTTTAGGGAGATATCATGTCGAAGCGCGAAATATTCTCCTCCACTACGGCCAAGCCCGTAGATCTGAAGACAGCGATGTCAATGGAAGCCTGGCTGAATCCGGACTTCTTCGACGCCCTGGCCGCCGACAAGATCGCCGCCGTCAAGCGTTTCGCCCTGGCGCACGACTATCCGCCGCCGTCCGACGAAGAGGCCGCCGAGCTGGACCTGCTGCCCAATCCGGTCGGCGAACTCCTGCCAGCTCAACGCACGACGATGGACGATCCGTATACCCAGAGCTGCCCGGACCCGACCGACGCCTGCACCTACAACTGCACGACGATCTGCACGACCAGCTACTGCGCCTCCCAGTTCTGCACCGTCGATTGCCCGCCGCCCGAAACCTACTACTGCGGCACCACACTCAATGGCTGCGGCGAACCCGGCGGCCCGCCCTGGCCGTAACCAGAGCCCGTTACCTATCTGGACGCCGGCCACGGCCGGCGTCTTCCTTCGGAGCCGCCAAGCATGCTCGACCGCGCCGACACCACGCGCGTACCGGCGCCGTCGACGCTGTCGACGCAGACGACACCGGCCATGGATCGCGCGCCCGCCGAAGGGCGCCCTGCCTGGCTCGATGGCGTTCGACGCGCCAATCGCCACCGGCCCACACGCAGCGCCCATGCCTTCGACCTGGAAACTGCGCTCGATCACGTCGAGGTCCAAAGTCCCGCGAACCTGGCTGCCTGGGAGGCTGGCGCGGGCTCCTACACACGCGCTCATGAAATCTGGGCTCACCAAAGGCTGAGCGAAATCCTGGCGAGGCATCCGTGCCCCGGGCTTTCCGACCCCGCCACGCGGCAGGGCGAGATCGTGCAGACCCTGGCCGTGCGCCTGAGACGCACGGCCCTGCAGACGGCCACCTTGCTCATGCACACCGCGCGGCTCAGCGGCCAGCTGGCGGGTGACACGCCCGAGGATCGGGCCACGGCCTTTGGCGAGCTTCTACGTGATCGGGATTATCGGCTGGAATGCGCGCGGCGCTTTCCCCAGCTGGACGCCCAATTGGCCACGATCACCGAAGACGCGGTCGCCAACTGGGCGACGTTCTTCCAGCGGCTGGCGGCCGACTGGCCGTATCTGGACGATCTGGCCGGTGTACGGCTGGGCCAGATCCTGTCGCTGGGCTTCTACGCCGGCGATCCGCACAACCGAGGTCAGTGTGTGGTCATTGTCCAATGCCATGGCGGAAAGGTCGTCTACAAGCCGCGCCCCCTCGACACCGACGTGGTGCTGGGACGCACCCTGGACTGGCTGGAAAAACGCTTGGGCCTGGGCCTGAAGCACCTGCGCATCCTAGCGCGCGACGCCTACGGCTGGACCGAGTTCGTCAGTGCGGAAGACTGCGCCGACACGGCCGCGGTCAGCCGGTGCTACACGCGTCAGGGGGCTCTGCTTGGCGCGCTGCATATCCTCGGCGGCAGCGACATTCACTACGAGAACCTAATCTGCGCCGGCGAGCTGCCTTATGTGATCGACGCCGAAGCCCTGCTCGGGGCGCCGCTGCGCGCAGCTGATCCCCAATCACGCCGCTATCATCAGGTGAATGATGTCGTCGTCACGCGCATCGGCCTGCTGCCTAGCCTGACGCCCGTTGGAAAAAGCACGATCGACAGCAGCGCCATGGGCTACGCCGCAGGCCAAGTCGTCGAGTTTGACCAGGTCATCAGGCCCAATGGGCGTGACGACGTCGAGGCGGGCCCGGCCAGCGCGCCTTCCCCGGCAAGCTTCAATCGCCCCACCCTGGCGGGCGTCCTGCAATCGGCCCCCGCCCATGTTGAGGCGATCGAAGTCGGACTGCGCGACACGCTTGGCGTTTTCCTGGCCCATCGCGACGAGTTCCTCACGCGTCCCGACCTTCTGCCCGCCTTCGCGGGGGTGCGCTCACGGTTCGTGGCGCGCGCCACCGCGCGTTACATGGAAGCCCTCAAGCGATGCAACCACCCCCACGCGGCGGTGAGCCTGGCGCGCCAGACCGATGCGTTTCGCGACACCCTGGTCGCCAGCAACTGGCCTCGCGAGGTCGCCGCGGCGCTTATCGCTGCGGAGATCACCGCGTTGCGTCAAGGCGATGTCCCCTATTTCCACGGCCGCTCCGATTCCACCGATGTCTTTGACGCCGACGGCGCGCGCGTCACCCGCGTGTTCCGGGAGACGGGCGTGGAGGCGGTGCGTCGGCGGCTTCTCCGGCTCAATCCGCAGGTCATAAACCAGCAGGCGGCCATCGCGCGGCTGGCGCTGAGCGCGGCGCTGCACAACACGGGGGCGCGCGCGCAGCCGCGTGCGGCGCCGGCGTCACAGGTCGACGCCGCGCCTGACGCCCTGCTGCGCACGGCACGGGCGATTGGCGACCACATCCTGTCCATGGCCATCGACAGTGGAACACGTCTTCATTGGATGGGGCGCAGGACGGTCGAAGGCAAACGCTCGGGGGTCGCGTTCATGGGCGCGGATCTTTACAGCGGGGTCGGTGGGGTCGCCGTATTCCTGGCGCGCCTGGCCAAGGCCACGCAAGAACCGCGTTACCGACGCCGCGCCCTCCGCTGTCTGGAGATGGTTCGCGCCGATCGCCGACGATCTGCTGGCGGTATTGGCGGATTCGATGGCTTGGCTGGCAGCCTCTATGTCGATCTCCTGGTCAGTGACGCGCTGGAGCGCCCCCATGGGCCCGACCTCCCGGCGAAGCTGAGCGAGCTCACCGCGCGGGTCGCCGACGATACGGTCTTTGATATCGTCTCGGGCTCGGCGGGCGTTCTCCTCGTCGCGCTTGGAGCCCACGCCACGCCGGGCCTGGCCTCACCCGCGCGGGACCTGGCCAAGGCGTGCCGCGACCAGTTGATGCGTCACGCCATGTCGATGGACAACGGCGTGGCCTGGAGGCCCTCTAACTTTCATCGTGCGCTCACGGGCCTGGCGCATGGGGCCAGCGGCGCGGCCCTGGCCTTGGCGGAATATGCACACGCCTTCGAGGACGAGGCGGCAATGGCCACGGCCATGGCCGGCTTGGCGTTCGAACGCGGCACCTTTGACGCCGCGCGCGGCTTGTGGCCCGATCTGCGCTTCGAGGACTCCCACACCGTGGCCTGGTGTCATGGCGCCTGCGGCATGACCCTGGCCCGCCAACGGATTGCCGAACTGAACCCCCACGCCGGGCTCGAAGAGGATATCGCCCTTGGCCTGGACGCGCTCATGCGCGAGCGCTGGCCCACGTCCGATAGCCTGTGTCACGACCGCGGCGGGAATTGGGAGCCGCTGTGGAAGGCGGGCGGCGCGTGGTCGGCTCACGCCGATCGCGACGCCCAAACGCTTTGCGCGGACTGGGCCCAGGGGATCATGCCGGTCTGTGAGCTGAGCGAGCCGACCTGTGACCTGATGACCGGCCTTGCCGGGGTTGGCTATCAGCTCCTCCGCGCCTTTGACCCCAGCACCCCGATCATCGCGCGCCTGGGGCGCTGACCGCCGCCCGCGCCTCAAACCAGCTCGAAACGCAGGCCTTCGAACGGCGATCGTCCCGCGAACGGGTCAAAGCCCAGGCGTGCGACGTTGCGCTCGGCCGCATAGTCGCGCCGCATGGCGCCCCAGTCGGTGAGATGCTCGTCCGCCGGCGGTGGCTTGCCCAGCGCGGCGAAATGCGAGGACCAGCGCGATTCGTAGAAGACGGTGGCTTCCTGGGTCCAGGCGGTACTGGCGCCGCGCGCGGCGATGGCCGCGCACATGACCCGATCGCAGATCGGGCTCAAGGCCTGGTCCATCATCGCCCAGGCCAACACCAGGAACGGCGAATTCGCCGTCATAAAGATGCTGCTGGTGTCGGCGAAACGGCGCTCCCGGATGTCGATGTCGTCGACCGGACACTCCTCGCCCGTCGAGAGCATCACCCGCCGGCCCGAGAACACCACGTCCGCCGCCGTCTCGCGCGCCGTGCGCACGACGCTTTCAAGATGCCCAGGGGCGTACCAGTTGTCGACGTCAAGGAACGCCACGCCGTCGAAACCGCGATTGAGCGCCGAGATCCCCCCGATCGCGCGCGGGGTGTTGCCATTGTCGGCATGCGAGACGGGGAGGATGAGATGCTCGGCGCTCCATGCGTCGACTTCGGCGCGCGGATGACCGTCAGCGACCAGAAGATGCGTGCAGTCGACGGTCTGCGCCCGCACGCTAGCATGGCAGCGCGCCAGCACCTCGAGAGGCTCTTTGTAATAGGGCGTCACGACGGCGATCTTCATCGGAGTTCCTTTCGCGCCGCACCAACGACTAAGCGCCGGATGCGGCCTGGGCGCCGTGGGCGGGCTTGATGTCGGCTGCTTCATCGCGTCCGCTGACCACTACCCTGTTGAGGTAATCCATCGGATTGGTGCGGTCGGGCCTGACGTGATCGTTCTGGGTGAGATCCAGGTCGGGATCGAAGCCGAAGCGGGCGGCCATCGACGTCGGGTCATACCGCGCGGCGACGGCCTCCCAGTCGATCTGATGTTCGTCCAGCGGCGGCTCAAGCCCCATGGCCCGGTAGTGAAGTCCCCATTTGGAGGTGTAGTAGACGCTCTTGCGATGGGTCCAGGCGTGAGGCACGCCCCGCGCGCGAACCGCGCTCAACATGATGCGATCGCAAGCTTGCCAGACTCCTGGATCGATCATCGCCCACAGCGCAAACATCGCCGCAGCGTCCCTCAGCACGAAGAAACAGCTGGTGTCGACATGCCGGTGCTCGATGGCGTCGCGATCCTCGAACGCGCAGAGCTGACCGCTGGCCAGGACGATCTGACGGGAGGCGAAACTGATGTGCGCGCCTGTCTGGCGGCAGGTCTCCAGGCAAGTGGCGACATGATCGTCGGCGAACCAGTTGTCGGCGTCCAGATAGGCCACCGCGTCAAAACCCTGGTTGAGGGCGGTCAAGGCGCCGAGCCCACGCGGGGTATCGCCGCCGTCACCGTGGCGGCTTGGCAAGACCAGGTGCTGCACATCCCAACTGGCCACCGCGGCTGAAGGCTGCCCATCGGCGACCATGATGTGCGTCGCGCGATGGGTCTGGGCCATCACGCTGGCGTGGCAGCGCCAGAGCACCTCTGGGGCCTCGCCATGATAGGGGGTTACGACCGCGACCCGCATGGCGCCTCGGGCGGAAGGAAGGCCGGCAGGGCTTCGGTCGCGCTCGCGCGCACGGCGAATTCGAGATTCGAGCTTGTGCTCACGCCCCTCCCCTTTGCGTTGTCAGTCGCTATCGCTATGGCTTAGATGATAGCGTTACCACCCCAAGATTGCATCACCCAAGGTCGTAATCAATGCTGAAGTCGCGCGGCCGCGAGCCCTGGGCATGATCGGTCCGGCGGGCCAAGAAAGACCTGTGCGGACGGCCCCCACATGGCCTTGCGCCCGCCCCGGCGGACTTGTCACGCCTAGCGGGGAGCCGCTTGTTCTGCGCGGCGCCTCTCTGTTCTGGAGCCAGTGGGGCGCGCGTTTCTACAACCGACGGCTCGTCGAATGGCTGGCGCGAGACTGGCGTGTCGACGTCGTCCGCGCGGCGATGGCCGTCGACGTCGACGGCGGATACCTCACCGATCCTGCACGCGAGACGGCCAAGATCGCCAGTATCGTCGAAGCGGCGATCGACTGCGATCTCTATGTCATCATAGACTGGCACAGCCACGCGCGCCTCTTGCCGGCGGCGATCGATTTCTTCGCCGAAATGGCTCGGCGTTACGGCTCGGCGCCCAACGTCATCTTCGAGCTCTGGAACGAGCCGGGCCCGGACTATGACTGGGCGCGCGACATCAAGCCCTATCACGAAGCCGTGCTGGAGCTCATCCGGACGTCGGCCCCGCGCAGCCTCGCGATCCTGGGCGCGGAACTCTACGCCCAGCGGGTCGACAAGATCATCGCCGCCCCGGTCGTCGACGCCAATGTCTGTTATGGCCTGCACTTCTATGCCGCCACCCACGGCGCGACCTTGCGCGCCCAGGCCGATCAGGCGCTGGCGGCGGGCTTGCCGCTGTTCGTGAGCGAATGGGGGGCTTGTGACCATATGGGCAATGGTCAGCTGGACCTTGTCGAAACGCGGCGATGGTGGCGCTGGCTGAAGGCCAACAGGATCAGCGATCTGAATTGGTCGGTCTTCGACAAGAAGGAAGCCGCCTCGGCGCTGCGGCCGGGCGCAGCGTCCGAAGGCGGGTGGTCGCGGCGTGATCTCACCGTATCTGGCCGCCTGGTTCGCGCCAGGTTGCGCGCGAGCGCCCATCGCGATGGCCGCCCGCGCCCGCAGGAGAAGGCGCGCGGAACTTAAACTACCGGTTGATTATCGCCTTGGCCATGTTACCGTAACCATCAACAAGGCTGGAGCGTCACACCTCTCCTCCGAGCGGGTCTCGCAACTGGTCTGTGCCCGGGGGAGGACTTTGCCGCATGGCCATCGTGCGCCAGGCCGTCATGGCCAGTCTGATCATTCTCGCCCAACCGCCACTGGCGCGCGCGGCCAGTCCGCAAGCCTCAGCGCCACAAACTTCAACGCAACAGGCCGACCAGCAGCAGACCACGGTCGAGGGTGTGCTTGTGAAGCCTGAAGCGCGCATCAAGAGCGCGCCCGCCTGGAGCGAGAAGATCCGCTACGACGGCTGGCCCTACTTGGCGGCCGGCGAGGACGGGTCGGTGCTCATGTTCGCCAAGACGGCCAAGGGCAATGATGGTCTGTCACCCCAAGGCAAGGTCTGGGTCCGTCGGGAGTTTAGATCTCCTCGCACAGAGCCCGAGGCGCCTGGCGCTCTGCCCTATCTTTCCGAAAAAGTACTGATCGATATCGATTGCGGACAAAGCCAGTATAAGAACTTGGCCGCCTTTCGTTATCCAAAGCACAATCTGCAGGGTGCGGAAGACGCGTATCGCTACGAACAGTCCTGGCAGGCGGCCGAAAGCGGCACGCTCGATGCGACCGTCCTCGACGCGGCGTGTATGAAGCCCTAACCCGGGCCGAGCGCTCGACGCGGGTTCGTTGGCGAAAATTCAACTGAGCCAACTATTTGGGGCGGCACGACGGCCCGGCGATGAGCAGGCGACATTCCATCGCCACCTCGTCGAGGGCCCTCGACGGGCGACGGCGCCCTTCAACCCTTCGCCTGCAAGCCGTGGCCGCGATCCTGCCCGCGCGCCCAGCGCGAACGAACAGCGCGTGTCAGAGCGGCGACCAAGCCGGCCATGTCCACCGGCTTGACGACAACGTCGTCCATGCCCGCCTCTCGGCAGGCCAGAACTTGATCTTCCATGACATCGGCGGTCAGGCCGATCACCGGCAGGTTCCGCCAGCCGGAATGTTCGCGAATGCGACGGGTCGCCTCCAGCCCGCCCATGATCGGCATGTTGACGTCCATCAGCACGACGTCGAAGCGCTCGATCTCGAGACGATCCAGCGCCGCCTGCCCGTGCTCGGCCTCGACGATCGCGCAGCCGAAAGGTCCCAGCATCAGGTTGATGATCTTGCGGTTCACCGGGTGGTCCTCGACCAGCAGGATCCTGGCGCCTTGCAGGTCCGAAACCGCCAGCTCTTCCACGCCGTCCACCTGATCGAGTCCAAGGTCCTCGACCTCGCAGCGGAACGAGAGGGTGAAGGTCGAGCCTACGCCTTCACGACTTTCCACAGCGACGTCGCCGCCCATCATCTGGGCCAGTCGACGACTGATGTTCAGGCCAAGGCCCGTGCCGCCGAACCGGCGCGCGGTCGAGGCGTCAGCCTGGACATACGCGCCGAACAGCTTGGCCAGGGTTTCGGGCGACATCCCGACGCCCGTGTCGGAGACCTCGATCACGGCCATGACCTCGCCGGTCTTCAGCGGCTCGCAGCGAAGCCGCATGACCACCTCGCCCGCAGCCGTGAACTTCACCGCGTTCGACAGCAGATTGGAGACGCACTGGCGCACCCGCACCGGGTCGAACGACAGGCTGGCCGGCATGCCCTCCGCCGCCACGAAGGTGATCTTCAATCCCTTCTCGGCGGCCAGGGGCGCGTGAACCCGGGCCAAGCGACCGCAAACGAGCGCCAGGTCGCCAGGGATCGGCGCGATCTCCAACTTGCCCGCCTCGATCTTGGAAAGGTCGAGCACGTCGTTGAGGAGGGTCAGAAGATTGCGTCCGGAATCCTCCAACAACTCGACCTGCTCGCGCTCCCCCGCCTCGAGCGGCTCCAACTTCAACGCCTGGGCCAGACCCAGCATCCCGTTCAGCGGCGTGCGCAGCTCGTGGCTCATGGTCGCCAGGAAGGTCGACTTGGCCTGGCTGGCGGCCTCTGCGCGCTCGCGGGCCTCCCGCAGCTGGCGCGACACCCGCCGCTGATAGATGATCCAGCCCCCGCCGCTCGCGGTCAGGAGGCCCAGAAGTCCCGCCGCCACCGCCCAGGCCGTGTTCAGTCCCCGCTGCAGGCGGGCGTCGTCTTCGGCGTGGACGCGTCGCTGGCGCTGGGCGTCCAGCTCGGTCTGCAGGGCCGAAGCGATGTCGGTGATCTTGCGTTGCTGCTCCTGGACCAGCGACAGCATCCGTTTGCGTCGCCACTGATCGTAGACATCGAAGGCTTCCTCGCCGCGCCCCTCGGCCCGCAGGACATAGGCCTGGCTGAAGAGGTCGAACAACGGATCCTCCGCGCCGAGGTCGCCCGGCGCGGCGCGCAGACGCGCCAGATCTCGGCGCGCGCCCCGCGCATCGCCCAACCGCGCCTTGACCTCGATGCGCATGCGCAGCGCGTCGACGGCCGTGGCGTCTTCGGGCCTGTCCAGCTGCGGGGCGATGGCGTCCAGGCAATCCAGGACCTTGGTCCATTGCGCCTGAGCATCGGCGACCAAGGCGCAGAGATAGTGGTTGTTGAACACCGCGCGCGGTCCGCCGGAGGTCTTGATGACCTCGCGGTGCAGGGCCAGCAGCCGTTCCGCCGCGCGGTGCTCTCCGGCCTCGCTGGCCAGATAGGCCAGGTTGAAAACGCGTTCGGCGTCTTGGGTGGCCGAACCGATCTTGCGATCCAAGGTCGCCGCGGCCGCCATCCGGTCAAGGGCGCCCAGATGGTCGCCCAGATCGCTCAGAGTCGAGGACAGTTCGGCGTTCACCTCGGCCGCCAGCGGCCAGGTCAGGGGGTCGTCGCCATCGAGATCGGCCGCCAGCGGCGCGCCGATCGTGGCGGCGGCCGCCCACTGCTCCCGATAGACGGCGAGGCCAAGACGCTCGGTCTGGACAGCGCGACGAACATCGGCGCCCAGGCCGTCGAACCTTGCCCAGACCTTGTCGTCCAAGATCTTGGCGCGCCCTGAGTAGACGGGTTCGGGCGCAGACATGATTTCGGGCAAGGCCGCCAGGCGCGGATCGTGGTCGCGCGACGCGGCCCGACGGAATTCGTCGGCCCAGCGCTTGAAGTCGGCGTCGGCGCCGTTGTTCGCGTAATAGTGCAGCACGCGCCAGGCGCCGTAGAACCGCTGACGGCCACGCGCCTGCAATGCGGAACGCCCCATGCTCTCGACCAGATCGGGAGTCAGGCGGCCATGATGCGAGCGAATTTGTTCACCCAAAGCCGCCAGCCGCGCCTCGCGCGTCTGCGCCAATGCTGGTCCGCCGAACAGAAGCACGCCCGCCGCGATCATCAGCGCCATGCGACCCGCGCGGCGCCGGTCCTGGCGCCAGCTTCCCCCCATAGACAACCATCCTCGACCTGTCCGGACATCCTCCATGTCAGAAGCGAAGTGCAAATGAGCTTAACAATAGCGCTCCTGCGGCATCGCATTTTGTCGCACCGCCTGTTCGATCGCGCGCCCCCCGATCCGCGGTGCGACATAATGTGCGAGCAACTTGACTTCGAACCGTCACTGTTGAGCTAGTGGCCCAACGCCCCTCAGAGGACGAGGAAACGTCACCATGAGCACCATGGCCGCAAGCGGCGGCGCTGGCCGTCTCGCGCTTGAGCCTCGAGACCTTGAAATCCGCGGCTCCGAGTACGCCGCCATCGCCAAGGATTCGGCCGCGCCGTGGCGACTGGGGCCGGCCACGGTCATGGCGCTGGAAGATTCGATCCAGGGCGAAGGCTGGCCGGAGGGCGCTATCTGCGTTTCGGAGAGAACGATGGCCGAGCGCTTCGGCGTCGGCATCCGGCTGATGCGCCAGGCCTTTCGGATTCTTCAGGCGCGTGGGGCATGTCGACTGCAACGCGGGCGACGGGGCGGGCTGGTAGTCCTGCGTCCCGACCTGGACGCCGCCGCCGCCGCGCTCGCCGACAACCTGCGCTGGAGCGGCGTGACGCGCGAGGAGATCCAAGAGGCGCGCGCGTTGCTCGCCCCTCCGCAGACCGGCGGCGCGATCGATCCTGGAAGAGGATTGGCGTTGGCCTGCTTCGATCGACTATCGACAAGCGCCTCCGACGTGATGGACGGCGCCAGCGCCCTGCACATGCAGCTGCAGCTTCCCGAGGCGGTGCGTTCAAACCGGGCCAGTCACATGGCCTGGCTCATCGGCCAGGAAATCACCCACGAGCGATGCCGAAACGGCGATCGATTGGGCTCCCTATGGGATCTGGCCGAGACGTACGAGGCCAGCCTGGCTGTGACGATCGATGCGATCCGGATCCTCGAAGACGCAGGCGTGGTGGCCTGTCTGAAGGGCCGCTCCGGAGGCGTGAGCTTGAAGCTTCCCGAGGGCGACGCGGTCATTTCCGTGGTTCATGGCTACCTGGCCGCGTCGGGCGCGACCGAGGAGCTTTGCGTGGCGATCTGCCAGCAGCTGAACGTTCGCGCCGCACGTCGAGCCGCGGAAAACCGATCTTCCGAGACGATCGCCATGGTCGACGAGATTTACCGGCGCATGTCGAGCGCCCGAGGCCCTGACGTCATGAGAACCTGGTACGAACTGCAAAAGACCTTGCACGACCAGGCTGGCAATCGCGCGCTCCACCTGATCACCCGCTGTCTTGCCGCCTATACGGTGCGAACCGGCGCCATTGACGCTCAACCGCCGGGCGCGTCTTTTCTCGAAGGCATGGTTCAAGCGACCGGGGTGATGGTCGAAGCCATCCGCGTCGGCGACCCGGATGGCGCCGAGCACGGCCAGTGGCTTACCCGGCGAGTGCTGGATGAGCGATCTCCGGTATCGGCGAGCGTCGCGACCTGACCGGGTGGTGGGCCAGGCGTAATCCCCCCCGGGGACGCGGCCGTCGCGAGAGTCGCCGTCGGCCAAGTGAGGGACGATCGCTAGCGCTGCGTACTGTTCTCGAATGACCGAGCGTCCGGAGCGCAAATGCCGCCATCGTCCGAACACCCCCATCACCATGACCACGCTCACGACCAGAGTACGGGCGGTCTTCAGTCGCGAGACCCCGTGTGCGGCATGATGGTCGACCCGGCCCGCGCGGCCGAGACCCGCGAGTACGCCGGCAAGAGGTTCCACTTCTGCTCCCATCGATGCGCCGGGGCGTTCGATCGAGATCCCGGTCGCTATGCTACGGGCGCCGCCGCAGCCGAGCCGCCGCCCGCGCCGGAGGGCGTGGTCTATACCTGCCCGATGCATCCGCAAATCCGCCGGTCAGGGCCCGGCGCCTGCCCGATCTGCGGCATGGCGCTCGAACCGCTGAAAGCCAGCGCCGGCAACGGACCCAATCCTGAACTTCGGAGCATGACCCTGCGGTTCTGGATCGGCCTGGCGCTGGCCGCTCCGGTCTTCGCCCTGGAAATGGGCGGTCACCTCGGACTGATGCGGCTGCATCTCTCGCCGCACCTCTCGAACTGGATCCAGTTCGCGCTCGCCACGCCGGTGGTCCTCGGCTGCGGCTGGCCGTTCTTCGAGCGCGGCGGACGCTCGCTGGCCACGCGACAGCTCAATATGTTCACGCTGATTGCGCTGGGCGTGGGCGTAGCCTGGGCTTACAGCGTGGTCGCCACCTTGGCGCCGAGCCTGTTCCCACCGGCCTTCCGGCGGCCGGACGGCTCCACGCCGATCTATTTCGAGGCGGCGGCGGTCATCACCGTATTGGTCCTGCTCGGTCAGGTGCTTGAACTGCGGGCGCGCGAGAATACTTCCGGCGCCATAAAGGCGTTGCTGGACCTCTCGCCGAAGACCGCCCGTCGCGTGATTGGCGAAACCGACGTCGAGGTGGCGGTCGAGGCGATCGAGGTCGGCTTCGAACTCAGGGTGCGCCCCGGCGAGAAGATCCCGGTCGACGGGCGGGTCCTATCGGGCGAGGCCTCGGTGGACGAGGCCCTGGTCACCGGCGAGTCCATGCCGGTGCACAAGGCCCCGGGCGACAAGGTGATCGGCGGCGCCCTCAACAAGACGGGATCGTTCGTCATGCGGGCCGACAAGGTCGGCGCCGACACCCTGCTGGCCCAGATCGTGGCGATGGTCGCCGAGGCCCAGCGCAGCCGCGCGCCGATCCAGCGCATGGCCGATCAGGTCTCGGGCTGGTTCGTCCCGGCGGTGATGCTCGCCGCGCTCACCGCCTTCGCGGCCTGGTCGATGTTCGGGCCGCCGCCGAGCATGGCCTTCGCCCTGGTGGCGGCGGTCTCGGTGCTGATCATCGCCTGCCCTTGCGCGCTCGGCCTGGCCACGCCGCTGTCGATCATGGTTGGGGTCGGCCGGGGCGCCGCCGCTGGCGTGCTGATCAAGAACGCCGAGGCGTTGGAGCGCTTCGAGAAGATCGACACCCTCGTGGTCGACAAGACCGGGACCCTGACCGAGGGCCGCCCCGCGGTCACCGCCATCAAGCCAAGCGCGGGCTTTGCCGAGGATGACGTGCTGCGATTGGCCGCGAGCCTGGAACGCGCCAGCGAGCACCCCTTGGCCGAAGCGATCGTGCGCGCGGCCGCCAGCCGCGGCCTGCCGTCGCCCAGCGCTGAGGATTTCGACTCTCCGCTCGGAAAGGGCGTCGTCGGCCAGGTCGAGGGCCGCTCCATCGCCATTGGCTCGGCCCGCTTCCTTGATGAACTGGGCGTGTCGACCGAGACCCTGGCCGGCGAAGCCGATGGGCTGCGTCGCGAGGGCGCGACGGCGATCTTCGTGGCGGTGGATCAGACCGTCGCCGCCGTCCTGGCGATCGCCGATCCGGTCAAGCCGACCACGAAGTCGGCGGTCGCCGCGCTCAGGGCCGAAGGCGTGCGCATCGTCATGCTCACCGGCGACAACCGCACGACCGCCGAGGCGGTGGCGCGGAGTCTTGGCATCGATGAGGTCGAGGCCGACGTCCTGCCCGACGAGAAGGCGACCGTGATCTCGAAGCTGCGCGCCGAAGGCCGACGCGTCGCCATGGCCGGCGACGGGGTCAACGACGCTCCGGCCCTGGCCGCCGCGGAAGTCGGGGTGGCCATGGGGGCAGGTTCCGACGTCGCGATCGAGAGCGCCGGGGTGACCTTGCTGCACGGTGACCTGGACGGTCTCGTCAAGGCCCGACGGCTTTCCCGAGCGGTGATGGGCAATATCCGCCAGAACCTGTTCTTCGCCTTCGCCTACAACGTGGCCGGCGTGCCGATCGCAGCCGGAGCTCTCTACCCGCTGTTCGGCTGGCTGCTGTCGCCGGCCATCGCGGCCGGCGCCATGGCGCTGTCTTCCGTCAGCGTCGTGGCCAACGCCCTTCGGCTACGAGGCGTAAAGCTCTGAAGACAGGCGCCGTTGCGGCGAGGGAGATCGCGCCGATCCGATGCGACATCCGCGGGGCTTATCAGAAGGCGGCCAAGCCACGGAGTTGCTCGGGCGAGACCATGACCCCAGGCTTGAAGCGCTCTCCCTGCATGTAGCGCTCGAGACTGGCGACCATCTGTCGGCTGACGGGATCCTGCGCCTGCGGCCCGTCGACGGCAAAGCCGCAGACGATCGCCCGTCCCTTGCCGACCGCGACCTCGATCACCAGGCCCAGCGGCCGCGCCGTGAACCAGTCGTCGATGACGCGGACGATCGGCTCGACGCCCTTGGGCAGCAGATCCAGCCGAAGAGCCCCGGCCCTGTGCATCAGATACCACCACTGCCAGTTGCTATGAGCCTCGGTAGGGAAGTCGGCCAGCGCCGGGTGGCCGGGATCACAGTGGACGCCGAGGGTCGTCGGCGGCTGGCCCTGTGTCCAAAGGGTGTTCCAGAAAATGCTGGAGAAACCCAACTTGACCGGATGATCGGCGTAGTTGGCGACGTGCGGCCCCGGCAGGCCGATCAGCGCGTCGCCGCCTTTGGCCAGATGCTCGAGCAGAGCCGCGTCGATGCGGTCAGCCCGCCGAATTCGCGAGGCCGCGGCCGGGCCTAGGGCGGGATAGATCCAAAGGTCCCAATCGTTCTGCGCCACCAGACGGTCGCCCTGCCGGATGCTGACCACCAGCTTGGCGGCGGTGGCGTTCTGGACCGTCAGCACGGGGGCGGCCGAAAGCCCCAGCGGTGCGTTGCCCAGCGCGATCGCACGGGTCGCCAGCACGCCGCTCGCGAGCTCCGCGCCGGCGGCGGTCGCGATGCGCCATTCGATCCGGGCGTTCTCGATCGGCGCGGCGGCGAAGTGGGCGATGTCGACGGCGAACCGGAAGGGCGCGCCGGACTGCGCCACGCGCTCGCGCATCCGCGCCAGAGGGACGGTCGGCCCGCAGAAGCGTCGATATTCCTCACCCGTCACATAGCCCTTGTCGTCCCAGAAAGGATCGACCACGCCCACCAGCGCCGTCCCCTGCCCCGGGAAATCCTGCAACCCGAGCAGCTGGAAGCCGCCCATCCTGTGGGTGCGCAAGGCGCTTTCGATATCTTCCTTGTAGCAGAGCACCTGCAATCGGCCCGACGCGTGCAGGAACTGCGGCGCGAGGTCCAGCAGGCCGTGGTCGGCTAGGCGGTCGGCAAAGATGTCGAAGTTCTTGGCCTTCAGATACCCGGTATACTTGGGCCGTTCATCCAGGTTCGGATAGACGCACCACTGCCCGATCTCATGACTGATCACCGGCGCGGCGTGCGCGTCGATGAAGGCGCGATAGTCGGTCTGCGTCTCGGGCGGCTTGCCGTTGATGCGCGAGTTGAGACCCTCGCCCCAGCCCTGCACGCGCGGTGTGGGCGTGACGTGGAACTGGCTGTCATCGATGATCGGCCAGCCGGAGCCGGAGGTCCACAGACGGCGCGGGTCCTGTGCGCGATAGTGACGGACATAGGCCCCCAGGAAAGCGTCGCGCTTGGCCTCGCCCTCCTGGGTCTTGCCGCCGCCGGGCTCGTTGCCATGGGTCATCAGCAGGAACGACGGGTGGTTGCCATGAGCCGCGAGAATCCGGTCGGTCTCGGCGTAGACCCACTCGTCGACCGGCAGGCCGCTGCCGATGCGCACCGACTGGTTGGCCCATACGGTCTCGATCTGCAGATAGACGCCGATTTCGTCGGCGGCCCCGAACGCCGCTTCCGGCGGGCAATAGCTGTGGAAGCGCAAGTGGTTCAGACCGTACGCCTTGGCCCGTCGCATGATCCGCCGCCAGCTGTCGACGTCGGTGGCCGGGTGGCCGCTCAGCGGGAAGATGCTGCACTCCAGCGCGCCGCGGAACATCGCCGGTCGACCGTTCAGGGTGAAGCCTTCAGCCGTCGGCAGCAACTCGCGCCAGCCGAACCGTCCAGTCCAGGCCTCGCCATTGGCCAGGCGAACCGAGACCTCGTGCAGCACCGGATCGAACTCGTCCCAGGCCCGGCGAGCCTGAGCGTCGGCGGCGTCGGGCTGCACGGTGAGCTCGAAGGCGCCGCTCGTCTTGTCCCAGGTCACCTTTGCGGAGGTCTCGCGGCCGGCGAAGGTGACGATGGCCTTGCCAGGCCCGCCCGCGCCGGCCGTCCTCCGCAGCCGCCCCTTGACCTTCAGCGTCCGGTCGCCGAACGACGGATGGAGGTCGACCTGCTCGATCCAGGCCTGGGCCGTGGCCCGCAGCTCGATCTTGCCAGCGACGCCGTTCCAGTTGCCTTGCGTGTGGTCTGTGACCCCGTGCCCATTGTGACCGATCTCGACGATCATGCGGTTGTCGACGCGCAGGGTCAGCCTGTGCTTGCCCGGCGCCAGCACGCCCAGGTCGTAAAGGTGCGGCGTGTGCAGGGAGTCGCTGCGCCCCAGCGGCCGTTCGTCCAGCCAGGCCCGCGTTTCCCAATGCGGCCGCTCGAGGAAGAGCTCGACTCGCCGTCCCTTCCAGGCGGCGGGGATCTCGACGTCGCGCTGGAACCAGGCCGCGCCCCGATACCAGGTGTCCGGCTGCAGGAAGAACGGCACCTTGACGTCCTCGCCCGTCCGATAGCGGGCATATTCGGGCGCGGTGAAGAAGGAGCGATCGTTGATGTCGCCGGTCCAGGGCGTCGCCGCGGTCACCGGATTGCCGACCCGCTGTTGCTCCAGGCCGCCGGGCAGCGACAGGGTGTCGGCCAGCGGGTTCGAATGCCAGCCTTCGGCGAGGCCTTTGTCGTCGGGATCCAGCGCGCGCCGCCACACGCCGCCCAGGCCTGCTCCCGCCGCGACGGAATCGGCCGCCAGGGCTTGGCCCGGTCCAACTAGGCTCAGGAACGGCGTCGCGCCCAGCGCCTGGACGAAGCCGCGGCGACTGATCGACCCCCGGCCCTGGATGACGCTCGCCATGATCGGCCCTCCCTCAGCCGGCCCGTTGCTGGCCGGCGCTCTGTACAATTATGTATGATATAATTTGCAGCGAGAGACCTTGGCAAGGACGTTCCACGCGCAATAGCGCAACCCACCCTCGAATGGGCAAGTGATGTCACATCCAACAGAAAGTATGATTTATTCAGCGCAGCTTGCCGACGGCTCGCCTAGAAGACCGGCCGCGCCGGATGCCCTCCGGCCTCCAGCAGCAGCTGGAGCGCGCCTTCGATCAGGCCGCGCATCAGGGCCGAGGCCTCCGCCGGATTGCCCTCGATGATGGCGTTGGCCACGCGTCGGTGGTCGACCGCGCTGGCCCGCACGACGCCGGCATAGGCGTTGGTCCGCCGGATGCTGAATCGGAGCGTCGCCTCGGACAGTTCGGTGAACTGGCGCATGAACCGGTTGTTGCTGGCCTCGATGACCGCGCGATGGAAGGCGATGTCCGCCTCCAGTGGATCGTCCTCGTCACGCTCCGCCGCGAACATGCGGTTGATGGCCTTGATGATCGCCGAGCGCTGCGGCCCGGTCGCACTGTCGGCCGCCAGGCCCGCCGCGCGGGGCTCGATCGCCATGCGCATCTCGGTGAACTCGATCAGAAGGTCGATGGAGAAGTCGCGGTCCAGCAGCCACTTCAGGACGTCCGGGTCCAGCAGGTTCCAGGAGCTTTCTGGCTGCACCACGGTGCCGGCCCGTTGGCGCGGCCGCAGCAGCCCCTTGGCCGTCAGCATCTTGACGGCCTCGCGCACCACGGGGCGGCTGGCGCCGTACTGCTCGCACAGCTGGGCCTCGAACGGAAAGCCGGTCTGGGCGGTGAACTGCTCGGTCACGATCGCGCGCCCCAGATCCTGCACGATCCGGCGCGTCAGATTGAGATTACGCCCGGCGCCGCCGGCCGCTTGAGGTTCCGCTTCGCCCGATTCCATGGCGCTCAACATACCGCCCGCCGGGCCGCGCGCCAGTCGAGGCGCGATCCCCAGGCTGAACGGAACCCCACGCAGCTTAAAAAGTATGATATTTTATTGACCGTCGCCCGCGCCCCCGCTACGGACTCTCAAGGGTTCTCGGCGCCACGGCCGGAAAAGGGCCTGATCCGGAGGGGACAGTGAAGGCGCAAGCCGCCGACCGCATCGACCGCATCGAATGCTTCCACGTTCGCCCGCGCTGGCTGTTCGTCCGCATCGAGACCGCCCAGGGCGCGGTGGGTTGGGGCGAGGCGACGCTTGAGGGGCACGCCGAGGCGGTGGCCGGCGCCTTCGAAGCCGTTCGCGATCGACTGACCGGCCAGGATCCCGAGCGGATCGAGGACGCCTGGCAGATGCTGCATCGGCTGGGCTTCTATCGCGGGGGCCCGGTGCTGCTGTCGGCCATCGCCGGCGTCGACCAGGCGCTATGGGACATCAAGGCCCGCAAGCTGGGCGTCCCGGTCTATCAACTGCTGGGCGGCCGGGTGCGGGACCGTATCCCGGTCTATGCCTGGATCGGCGGCGACCGTCCCGGCGAGGTGGCCGAGGCCGCGCGCCTGCGGCTGGCCCAAGGCTTCAAGACCGTCAAGATGAACGGCGTCGAGGATCTGGCCTGGCTGGACAGTCCCTCCAAGATCGACGCCCTGGCGCGGCGGATCGCCGACGTGCGCGCCATCGGCCTCGACGTCGGCGTCGATTTCCATGGCCGGGTCCATAAGCCCATGGCGCGCGCGGTGCTGCGCGCCATCGAACCGCTCGCGCCGCTGTTCGCCGAGGAAATCGTGCTGGGCGACAATCCCGCCGTGGTCGCGCAATTGGCGGGATCCAGCAGCGTGCCGCTGGCGTTCGGCGAGCGGCTGTACAGCCGTTGGGATTTCCGTCCGTTCTTCGAAAGCGGCGCGATCGACATCGCCCAGCCGGATATCGCTCATGCGGGCGGCCTCTCGGAGTGTCGGCGCATCGCCGCCATGGCCGAGGCCTATGACGTGGCGATCGCCCCGCATTGTCCGATCGGCCCTCTGGCTCTGGCCGCCTGCCTGCACCTTGCCGCGGCGACTCCCAACTTCGCCCTGCAGGAGATGTCCCTGGGCATCCACTACAACGGTCCGTCGGAAGACCTGACGACCTTGATCCGCAATCCCGACCTGTTCGCCGTCCGCGACGGCGCCGTGGCGATCCCGGACGGCCCGGGCCTTGGCGTCGAGATCGACGAGACGGCCGTGCGGGAGATGGCCAAGACCCCGCACAGATGGCGCAACCCCGCCTGGCGCGGCCCGGACGGAGATCTTCGCGAATGGTGACCCCTCGCAGCGTCATCGTGACCGGCGGCCTGGGCGACATCGGCATGGCCGTGGCCCGCGCCTTCGCCCGCGAGGGCGCGAACCTGCTGCTCACCGACGCCCGTCCCGCGACGGACGCGGCCCTGGCGGGCTTGCGCGAGGCCGGCGCGGGCGCGGTCAGCGCGGTGGTCGCCGACGTCGGCGATCCGCTGGCCGTGGAGCGGGCGGTGGACGCCGCCTTCGCGACGTTTGGCGGCCTGGACGTCATCGTCAACGTGGCGGGCATGATGATCTACAGGCCCATCGCCGAGCTTGAGGCCTCCGACTGGCGCCGCCTGCTCGACGTCAATCTGGTCGGCGCGGCCCTGTTCACGGGCCACGCCTTCCGCCGCATGCGCCCCGGCGGCTGCGTGATCAACATCGCCTCGGTTCATGCTCGGCGCACCTCGCCGTTGGTCGCGCCCTACGCCGCGGCCAAGGCCGCGCTGGTCAGCTTCACCCGTTCGGCGGCGATCGAGGGCAAGCCCCTGGGCATCCGGGTCAACGCCATCCTGCCGGGCGCCATCGACACGGCGATGCTGCGCGACAGCCCCAACATCCGCTCGGGCGCCGAGGTGGTCGATCCGGCCGATCTGGGCCAGCCCGAGGACATCGCCGCCCTGGCCTCCTTTCTGGCCTCCGACGCGGCCGGCTTCATCACCGGCGAGGACATCGTGGCCGATGGCGGCCGCATGGGGAGGCTCTAGATGCACATGGTCGATCCCGGCGCGGCGCAGAGCGGCGCGCCGACCAAGGCCTCGCGCGCGGTGTGGCTGGCGGCGGCCGTCTCGGCGCTGGGCGGACTGCTGTTCGGCTACGACTGGGTGGTGATCGGCGGCGCCAAGCCATTCTATGAGGCCAGCTTCAACCTGACCGCCCCCAGCCAGCAGGCCTGGGCGGTCAGTTGCGCGCTGATCGGCTGCCTGGCGGGCGCGATGGTCTCGGGCGGCCTGGCCGATCGGTGGGGCCGCAAGCCCGCCCTGCTGGCCGCGGCCGTGATCTTCGCGGTCTCGTCGATCGGCACGGCGCTGGCGGGAAGCTTCGGCGCCTTCGTGCTGTGGCGCGTCGCCGGCGGTGTCGCCATCGGCATGGCCTCGGGCCTGTCGCCGCTCTACATCGCCGAGATCGCACCGGCCGCCAGCCGCGGTCGGCTGGTCTGCCTCAATCAGATCGCCATCGTCCTGGGGCTGCTGGGCGCCCAGATCGTCAACTGGCTGATTGCCCGCCCGGTGGCGCCCGGCGCATCCCTGGTCGAGATCGCCGCGTCGTGGAACGGAACCGTCGGCTGGCGCTGGATGTTCGCCGCCGCCGCCGTCCCGGCGTTCGGCTTCCTGCTCGGCGCCCTCTTCATTCCGGAAAGTCCGCGCTGGCTGGCCTTGCAAGGTCGCTGGGATCAGGCGGGGCAGGTCCTGCGCAGTCTGGGCGGCGAGGCGCACGCGACGGCCGCGCTGGAGGATATCCGCCGCGCCCTGGCGGCCGCGCCTGGCCGCAGCCTGAGGACCGTGGTGGCGGAGCCACGCTTCCGTCGCGCGCTGGCCATCGGCGTCATGCTGGCGGTCCTGCAACAGTGGTGCGGGATTAATGTAATATTTAATTACGCCCAGGAGATCTTCGCCGGCGCGGGCTATGCGGTGTCCGACACGCTCTTCAACATCGTCATCACCGGCGTCGTGAACTGCGTCTTCACCTTCGTGGCCATGGCCACGGTCGAGCGCTGGGGTCGGCGCCGCCTGCTGCTGATCGGCTGCGCGGCGCTGGCGGCGATCTACGCCGTCGTCGGCGCAAGCTATCTGGCCGGGGTGCAGGGCTGGCCCCTGCTGCTTTTGGTCATCGCCGCCATCGCCGCCTACGCCATGACCTTGGCCCCGGTGACCTGGGTGGCGCTATCGGAGATCTTCCCGGGCGAGGCGCGCGGCGCCAGCATGGCGCTGGCGACCACCGCCCTGTGGGCGGCCTGCTTCCTGCTCACCTTCAGCTTTCCGCTGCTCAACGCCCGGGCCGGCACCGGCGTCACCTTCTGGATCTACGGTGCGATCTGCGCCGCCGGCTTCGTGGTCATCTTCCGAACCCTGCCCGAGACGAAGGGCAAGTCGCTGGAGCAGATCGAGGAGGACTGGCGCTAGCCCGTCGCCGATCTTTGACGACCCTTCCCGCGAGGCCGTCCCGCGACGCGGTCTTGGCCGGCTACTTCAAGGCCTTGGCGACGACGGGCGCCAGGGCCTCGCCAATCCGCTTGGCGCCCACAGCATTGGGATGGATGCCGTCCCGCTGCATCAAGGCCCGGTTCCCGCCCACCCCGGCCAGGATGTTGGCGTAGAGGGGGACCGAGAACTCCCGCGCCAGGCTGGGATAGATCGCGTTGAACTCGCGAGCGTAGGCGGCCCCGATCATCGGCGGCGCGCCAACGCCCACGAGCACCGCGCGGACGCCCCGCGCCCTCAGCTTCTGGAGAACGCCGCGCAGGTTGGCCTTGGTCTGGGCGGGCTCGACGCCTTGCAGCAGGTCGTTGCCGCCCAGCGCCACCACGCAGACCCGCGTGTCGTCGGTGACGCTGAAGCCGACCCGCGCCAGCCCGCCGCCGCTGGTGTCGCCGGATACGCCAGCCGCCCGGACGATCGCCGACACGCCCAGCCGCTCCAGCGCCGCCTGCAGCTGGGCCGGCATGGCGTCCCGCGCCGGGAGCCCCAATCCCGCCGTGATGGAATCGCCTAGCACCGTGACGACTGGCGCCCTAGGCGCGGCGGCGATCTGGGTCATGAGGCCCAGACCGATCAAAAAGCGGCGGCGACTGGGAAAACGCTGTGCGATCGAGCTCATGCCTTCCTATGTAGTTCAGCGACCGGCGGAACAAGGACCGGCCGCACAGGAAGCGACATGATCGACGACGTCCAGCCCGCCACGCCTCTGGTTCTCGACGCCGTCGCCCTGACCCTGCCCTCCGCCGCCGGCCCCGTGAACATCCTGCGCGGTGTCGATCTGATCGTGAACGCCGGCGAGCGCGTAGCCGTGGTCGGTCCGTCGGGCTCGGGCAAGTCCTCGCTGATCGCCGTCGGCGCCGGACTGGAGGAGCCGACGGCCGGGACGGTGCGCCTGTTCGGCCAGGACCTGGCGGCGCTGGACGAGGACGGGCGAGCCCGCCTGCGGCGCGGACGAGCGGCCCTGGTGTTCCAGCAGTTCCACCTGTTGCCCAACATGACCGCCGAGGAGAACGTCGCCACGCCGCTGGAGATCGCCGGCGTCCGCGACGCCCTCCCGACCGCCCGTGACTGGCTGAGCCGCGTCGGTCTCTCCAGTCGCCTGACCCACTATCCGCACCAGCTGTCGGGCGGCGAGCAACAGCGTGTCGCCCTGGCCCGCGCCCTGGTCGCCCGCCCCGCCCTGCTGTTCGCCGACGAGCCCACCGGCAACCTGGATGGCGCGACCGCGGCGTCCGTGGCCGACCTGATGTTCAACCTGGTGGCCGAGGTCGGCGCGGCCCTGGTCATGGTCACCCACGATCCGGCGCTGGCCGCGCGCGCCGATCGCATCGTACGGATGGGCGACGGGCGGATCCAGGCGTGAGCATGGCCCCGCCCGCGCTTCCCCTCGCCTTCCGCCTGGCCGCCCGCGAGCTGCGCTCGGGCGTGCGGGGCTTTCGCATCTTCCTGGCCTGCCTGGCCCTGGGCGTGGCCGCCATCGCAGCCGCCGGCTCGACGGCCGAGGCCTTTCGCCAGGGCCTGGCTGGCCAGGCGCGCGAGATCCTGGGCGGCGACCTGGCGTTCTCGGTCGAGAACCGCGACTTCACCGGCCCGGAGCGCGCAGCCTTCGGGAAGCTGGGCGTCACGACCTACGCCGCCAGCGCACGCGCCATGGCCCAGACGCCCGCCGGAGATCGCCGGCTGGTCAGCCTGCGCGGCGTGGACGGCCGGTTCCCGCTGGCCGGCGCGGTCAAGCTGGAAGGCGCGCCCGGCCTCGCCGCCGCCCTGGCAGACCAGGACGGCTCGCCGGGCGCGGCGGTCGAGCCAGCCCTGCTGGACCGCCTGCATCTGAAGATCGGCGATCGCTTCCAGGCCGGGACCATGACCCTGGTCGTCCGCGCCCGGCTGATGGGCGAGCCCGACGGGCTGTCGCGGGGCTTCTCGATCGCCCCGCGCCTGCTGGTCCGCGACGACGTGCTGGAGCGCTCCGGACTGCTCGCGCCGGGCGGCCTGTCCAGCCGCACCGTCCGCATCGCCCTGCCCACCGGTCAGGATCCTCGCGCCGTGGGTAAGGCGATCCAGGCGGCGTTTCCGGACGCCCATTTCCGGATTCGTGACCGGCTGGACAGCGCGCCGGGCGCACGGCGACTGATCGACCAGCTGGAGTACTTCCTGGGCTTTATCGGCTTGGCTTCGCTGGTGGCGGGCGGCCTGGGCGTCGCCGGCGCCGTCTCGGCCTATCTGGCGACGCGGGAGCCGGCGATCGCGGTCCTGAAAGCCCTGGGCGCGAACAGTGGCTTGATCCGCGACCTGCATCTGATCCAGATCGGCGTCCTGGCCCTGCTGGGCGTGACGATCGGCCTCGCCGTCGGCGGCTTGGCGCCCCTGATCCTGGGCCAGATCGCCGGCTCAAGCCTGCCGATCCCGGCGTTGTTCAAGATCTATCCCTGGCCGCTGGCCAAGGCCGGGCTGTTCGGCCTCCTGGCGGCGGCGGCCTTTTCGCTGGTTCCATTGTCGCGCGCCCGCAGCACGCCACCTTCGGCCCTGTTCCGCCGCGCGCCCAAGGCCCGCCTGCCGCTGGGGGTGGAAACGATCGGCGCCATCATGGCCGGGGTCGGCCTGGCGGCCCTGGCCGTGGCCACCGCGCCGACACCGCTGGCGGCGGCGATCATGATCGCGGGCGTGGCCGTCGCCTTCGGCCTGCTGTCGGCGCTGGGCCGGATGGCCGCGTGGAGCGCGGGCCGGGCTCGCCGCCTGACCCGCGGCCCCATCAAGCTGGGCCTGGCCAACCTGGCCGGACCAGGGTCGGCGGCCAGGACCGCCAGCCCGGCCATCGGGCTGGGCGTCGCCTTGCTGGCCTGCGTGGTCCTGATCCAGTCGGCGCTGCTGGCCCAGGTCAGCGATGTCGCGCCCCGCAGCGCCCCGGCCATGGTGTTCACCGAGATCCCCGCCGACCGCGCCGCCGCCTTCGACGCCACGGTCGCGGCGGTCACCGGTCCTCTGGGTCAGGACGCCTATCTGCGCATGCCGTTCGCCACCGGCCGGATCGTCGCCCTGAAGGGCAGGCCCGTCGACGTCAAGGCCATCAAGCCGTCGGAGCGCTGGGCCTTCGACAACGATATCAGCCTGTCCCTGTTCGCTCGCGAGCCCAAGAACGCTGGCCTGGTCGCAGGCCGCTGGTGGGACGCGAACGACGCGGGTCCGCCAAAGGTGGCCATGAATGTCGAGATCGCCCAGGCGGCCGGTCTGAAGATCGGCGACACCATCACCGTTCTGGTGCTGGGCCGCGAGATCGAAGCCCGGATCGCCGCGTTGCGCAAGGTCGACTTTGGCGGCTTCGGGCCCAACTTCGCGCTGATCTTCAATCCGGCGACGCTGGAGGGCGCGGATCTGCGCAGCGTCGCGATCATCCGGCTGGGCCGGGACGGTGAAGCCGTGCTGACCCGCAAGTTGGGCCAGGACTTTCCGGGCGTGAACGTGATCAGCGTCCGCGAGCAGCTGGACGCCGCGGCGGGACTGTTCGATCGCCTGGCGCTGGCCGTGCGCGGCGCGGCCGCCGTGGCCGGATTGGCGGGTCTGCTGGTCCTGGCCGGCGCGATCGCCGCTGGAGCCCGGGCTCGGGCTCGCGAGGCCGCCACCCTGAAGGTGCTGGGCGCCGCGCGCGGCCAGATCCTGGTCGCCTACGTCATCGAATATGGCGCGGTCGGATTGATCGCGGGCGCGGCCGGCGTGCTGTTCGGCTTCGCCGCCGCCTGGCCGGTGGTGGTCAAGGTCTTCGAAGCCAGCTGGAGCGTCGACTGGAGCGGCGTGCTGGCGCTGCTGGGCGGCGCGACCGGCCTGGCGACCGTTGGCGGGCTGATCGCCGCCAGCCTGGCGCTGTCGCAGCGCCCCGCCCCGGTTCTGCGCGGCGATTGATGAGCCCGGCTCATCGGGCCGTGGAACAGAGTGGCCCTATTCGCGTCCGCCCGCCTCTGCTTAGCCTCCGGCGGAGACGCACGGCGCAACCCCTTCGATGCTCGACCGCTTACAAGCGGCGCGGCGTCTGGAGGACCGGAGGATGGCATGGCCGATCAGGAAAACCTTAGCCTCTCGCGGCGCGATCTGATGGCGGCCGGCGCGGCCTCCGCCGCCATCGCCGGCGCGCCGCCCGCCGCCCAGGCCGCGTCCGCCGACGCGCCGAGCCTGGTCCAGGTGAGCTTCAAGGTGAATGGCCAGGCGCGCGCGCTGACCCTCGACACCCGCACCACCCTGCTGGACGCCCTGCGCGAGCACCTGAAACTGACAGGCACGAAGAAGGGCTGCGATCACGGCCAGTGCGGAGCCTGCACCGTCATCGTCGACGGGCGGCGGATCAATTCGTGCCTGACCCTGGCCGTCATGCACGACGGCGACGAAGTCACCACGATCGAGGGGCTGGGAACGCCCGACAAGCTGCACCCGCTGCAGGCCGCCTTCGTCAAGTACGACGGCTACCAGTGCGGCTACTGCACGCCCGGCCAGATCTGCTCGGCCAAGGCGGTGCTGGACGAGATCAAGGCCGGCGTGCCCAGCCACGTCACCGCCGACCTGACGGACGATCCTAGGCTGACCGAGGCCGAGCTGCGCGAGCGGATGAGCGGCAACATCTGTCGTTGCGGCGCCTATTCCAACATCGTCGAGGCGATCGCCCACGTCGCGGGGGGCCTGGCCAAGGGAGACCGGGCATGAAAGCCTTCACCTACGAACGCGCCCGCACCCCGGCCGAAGCCGCCGCGGCCGTCGCCAAGGATCCGACTGCGCGCTTCATCGCCGGCGGCACCAACCTGCTGGACCTGATGAAGCTGGAGATCGAGACGCCGCGCCGGCTGATCGACGTCAATGCCCTGAAGCTGGACGGCATCGAACCGACCCAGGACGGCGGCCTGCGCATCGGCGCGCTTGTGCGCAATACCGATCTGGCCGCCGACAAGCGAGTCCGCAAGAACTACGCGGTCCTGTCCCGAGCCTTGCTGGCGGGCGCCTCGGGCCAGCTGCGCAACAAGGCCACCACCGCCGGCAACCTGCTGCAGCGGACGCGGTGCCCGTACTTCTACGACACCAACATGCCCTGCAATAAGCGCAGTCCCGGCGCCGGCTGCTCGGCCATCGGCGGCTTCACGCGCGCGCACGCAGTGCTGGGCGCCAGCGAGGCCTGCATCGCCACCCATCCAAGCGACATGGCTGTGGCCATGAGGGTGCTGGACGCCAAGGTCGAGACCGTCCGCCCCGATGGCGCCACCCGCGCCATTCCGATGGCCGATTTCCATCGCCTGCCCGGCGACACGCCGCACATCGAGACGGCCCTTTCGCCCGGCGAGCTGATCACCGCCGTGACCTTGCCCAAGCCGATCGGCGGCCTGCACGCCTATCATAAGGTTCGCGACCGGGCGTCCTACGCCTTCGCCCTCGTCTCGGTGGCCACGGTCATCCAGAGGGACGGATCGGGCCGCGTGGCGCTGGGCGGCGTCGCCCACAAGCCTTGGCGCGTCGAAGCCGCCGAAAGCGCCATGCCGCGCGGCGCCAAGGCCGTCGCCGAAGGCCTGCTGGCTGGCGCCAAGACCACGGACCAGAACGCCTTCAAGCTGACCCTGGCCGAGCGCACGCTGGACGCGGCGTTGGCGCAGGCGCGGAGCTGATCCAATGAAGTTCGACACCCCCGCCACAACCAATCCGATCGACCAGCTGAAGGTGGTGGGCAAGCCCACGGACCGCATCGACGGACCGTTGAAGACCACCGGCGCGGCGCCCTACGCCTACGAACGGCATGACTCCCTGGAGGGCGTCGCCTACGGCTACGTGCTGGGGGCGGCGATCGCCAAGGGCCGTATCAAGGCCATGGACCTCGGCCGCGCCAAAGCCGCGCCGGGCGTTCTGGCCATCGTCACGGCCCAGACCGCCGGCAAGCTGACCAAGGGCGACTTCAACACCGCCAACCTGCTGGGCGGGCCGGAGATCCAGCACTACCATCAGGCCGTCGCCGTGGTCGTCGCCGAGACCTTCGAACAGGCCCGCGCCGCCGCGGCCCTGATCCGGGTCGACTACGAACGCACCCAGGGCCGTTTCGACCTCGCGTCGGAAAAGGACGCCGCCCCGCCCGCCGGCAAGGACAATCCCGACACCGCCGTCGGCGACTTCGACAAGGCCTTCGCCGAAGCGCCGGTCCAGCTGGACGAAACCTACGTCACGCCGGACCAGTCCCACGCCATGATGGAGCCGCACGCGACCATTGCGGCGTGGAAAGGCGACAAGCTGACGGTCTGGACATCGAACCAGATGGTCGCCTGGGGGCGCGGCGACGTGGCCAAGACGCTGGGCGTTCCCAAGGACAATGTCCGCCTGGTGTCGCCCTATGTCGGCGGCGGGTTCGGCGGGAAGCTGTTCGTCCGGGCCGATGCGATCCTGGCCGCGCTAGGCGCCCGCGCCGCCAGGCGTCCGGTCAAGGTCGCCCTGCCCCGCCCGCTGATCATGAACAACACCACCCATCGGCCGGCGACGATCCAGCGAATCCGCATCGGCGCGACCCGGGACGGCAAGATCACCGCCATCGGCCACGAGAGCTGGTCGGGCGACCTGCCCGGCGGCGGGCCCGAGACGGCGACCCAGCAGACCCGCCTGCTCTATGCCGGCGCCAACCGCATGATGAAGATGAAGCTGGCGACGCTGGACCTGCCCGAAGGCAACGCCATGCGCGCCCCCGGCGAAGCGCCGGGCCTGATGGCGCTGGAGGTGGCGATCGACGAACTGGCCGAGAAGCTGGAAATGGATCCCATCGATCTGCGCGTCATCAACGACACCCAGGTCGATCCTGAGAAGCCTGGCCGCCCCTTCTCACAGCGCCAGTTGGTCCAATGCCTGCGCACGGGCGCGGACAAGTTCGGCTGGGCGCGGCGCAACCCGCGTCCCGCGCAGGTGCGCGATGGTCGCTGGCTGGTCGGCATGGGCGTGGCGGCGGCGTTCCGCAACAACCTCGTCATGAAGTCGGCGGCTCGCGTGCGGCTGGAGCCCACCGGCCAGATCGTCGTCGAGACCGACATGACCGACATCGGCACCGGCAGCTATACGATCATCGCTCAGACCGCCGCCGAAATGATGGGCGCGCCCCTGCACAAGGTCACCGTGAAGCTGGGCGACTCAGCCTTCCCGGTCTCGGCCGGCTCGGGCGGCCAGTGGGGCGGCAACAGCTCGACGGCCGGGGTCTATGCCGCCTGTGTGAAGCTGCGCCAGATCGTGGCGACCAAGCTCGGCCTGGATCCCGCAACCGCCGAATTCTCGGACGGCCGGGTCAAGGTCGGCAACCAGAGCCTGCCGCTGGCCCAGGCGGCCGCCGACGGCGCGCTGTCCGCTGAGGACGTCATGGACTATGGCGACCTGACCAAGACCCATCAGCAGTCGACCTTCGGCGGCCATTTCGTCGAGGTCGGCGTCGACGCCGCCACCTGCGAAATCCGCATTCGCCGCATGCTGGCCGTCTGCGCCGCGGGACGGATCCTCAATCCGAAGTCGGCCCGCAGCCAGGTTATCGGGGCCATGACCATGGGGGCCGGCGCGGCGCTGATGGAGGAACTGGTGGTCGACAAGCGCTTGGGCTTCTTCGTCAACCACGATCTGGCCGGCTACGAGGTGCCCGTCCACGCCGACATCCCGCACCAGGAGGTGATCTTCCTGGACGAGACCGACCCGATGTCCTCGCCCATGAAAGCCAAGGGTGTCGGCGAGTTGGGCATCTGCGGCGTCGGCGCGGCCGTGGCCAATGCGGTCTACAACGCCACGGGCGTGCGGGTGCGCGACTATCCGGTGACCCTGGACAAGCTGCTGAAGGCGATGCCGGCTCTGGCTTGAGGCCTTGCTTCAGGCGAAGGCCAGCCGCAGCTCGTAGCGCGATGGCGTGCGCCAGGTGATGTAGAGCCGCTTGCCCGGCAGCTGCAAGCGCCCGCCCGCCCAGCTGTAGTTCTCGCCGGAGCCGACCTTCACCGGGCCGTCGCCACCGCCGGGTCCGATCAGGAGACGCTGGTCGCCCAGCTGGTAGCTGGCCTGGCCGTCCGCGAGGTGGAAGCCGCCGTCGCCCAGCTCTCGCGCGCCTTGCAAGACGCCGCCATCGCGCAGCGTGAGCTCAAGAGTCATGTCGACGCCTTCCTCTCCCGAAGTCTCGAACAGCAGGCGGTAGCCGTCCGGTTCGGGCCGAGCCACGATCCGCACGCCCAGGCGAAGGAAGTCGGCGGGGCGATGGCTGAAATCCAAGGCGCTGTTGAAGCGCCCGTCCACTGAAGGGCTGAGCGCATAGTCGCCGCCGGGCCGGCGTCGCTCGGGCGGCATCGGCAGATAGTACGGCGCGGCCAGTTCGCCACTCAGCCGGGTCGAGCCGTCGGGCTCCAGCGCGATCGCAGACGGACGGAAGTGGCCCATGTTGAAAAAGTCGGGGATCAACCGCACCGCGTCGAGCACGAGACCGTCCTTCCACAGGCGCATCAGCGTCGGATTGGTGGCCAGGCCCGAGCCGATGGTGTTGAAGAAGGCTGAGGGCTTGCCGTCGGCGTACCAGTCGCTGCCGGCGTACAGGCTGGCGCTGATCGGGCCGCGCCGTTCGCGCACCAGCCCGACCATCTTGAAGCGCCGCGCGAGGTCGGCGAAGGGCTGGCCCTCCGCGGGCAGCGGCCGCGCCAGGCCGGGTTCGTTGATGAAATCGGCCAGCGTGTCGGCCAGGCGACTGCTGTCATGGCGCTCGATCCAGCGGACCACGCCGGCGAACCGGCTGTCGCCATCCAGCAGCGCCAGTTCGCGATACTGCAGATAGTAGGCGTGCAGGGTCTGACGCCGCTGGTCCTGGTCCTGCCGGCGCGACTGCGCGGTCTCGACCTCGCCGCCGAACGGTTCGGCCAGGGCGATGGTGGTCTCCAGGTTCCGGCGGACGGGGTCTCGCAGGCCGGCCAGACCCGGCAGATGCGCCAGCGCCAGCAGCGATGGGTTGCTGACCTCGGACGCATAGACCGAACTGCGCTCGGAATAGAAGCCGTCCGCGTCGATGTCGACGCCCTCGGCCAGCCATTGATCAATGCGGGCGCGGTAGGCCGGCTTGGGGTCGACCCGATCGATCTTGGCCAGAGCCGCCGATAGTTCCCAGCGATGATTGGGCGTATGGATCCCGCCCGCGACCAGCGTGGGCCCCGCCTTGCGCATCATCGCCACCAGCCGCGCGGCGATGGCGGGGCTCATGGGATGCCGGTCCTCGCCCAGTCCCGCGGCCATCACCGACATGTCCTCGATCAGGAAGGCGGTGTCGGGCGGCGAGTGCAGGTTTCCTCCGGAGCGGAAGGTGCCGTCGTCCAGTTGGTCGTCCTCGACCCTGGCCAGCAGCGCCTCGATCGGCGCGACCAGGCTCTCGTCGTGGAAGAACTTCGAGTCCGGCCAGATGAACGGCGCGACCAGACGGCGCATCCGGCGCAGCGTGGCCCGGGAATACGACCCCACGCCCGCGAGCGCGCCTCTCGACAGGACCGCGGCGGCCTGCTGGTCCGCCGCCGTGGTCACCAGGGCCAGGGTCGCGGCGTCTCGCGCGCGCGATCGCGGCGCGGCGGCGGCGGCGGGCACGGCCGCGGCGAAGGCCGCTGTCGCGGTCGTTCCGGCAAGGAAGGCGCGTCGGTGCATGGTTCTTCTCCCTGCGCCCGACGCTTTTCGGCCGGGTCGCGCCAGAACGCGCACGCAGGCTTCCGGCTTGCCGTGAGATAGAACGTATTTTTCCTCATTTTCAATTGTGGAAATCGCGTTGCAGGTAAATGGCCGTTGGCATAACGGTTGGGCATAGGGAGTCAGAACAGAATGGCCGAGCCCAGCGCCACCGTCCCAAGCGCCGACCTGGCGACGCCCCGGCGCGTGCGCTGGTACAATCTGGTCGCCTACGGCTCGAACGACATCCTGGGCGGCGGCTCGATGGCCATCGTCGGCACCTGGGTGCTGATCTTCTACACCAGTTTCTGCGGCCTCTCGGCGGCGCAAGCCACGCTGATCTTCGGCATCGCCCGCGTGCTGGACGCCATCACCAGCCCCCTGATCGGCCACCTCTCCGACAGCCTGGGCCGCACCGCCCTGGCCCGCCGCTTCGGACGCAGGCGCTTCTTCATCCTGGCGGCGATCCCGCTGCTGCCTTCGTTCGCCTTGATGTGGGTCTCGGGCCAGAGCTTCTGGTACTATTTGGCCACCTATGTCCTGTTCGAGATGGTCTACGCGATGGAGATCATCCCGTACGAGACCCTGGCCTCGGAGATGGCGACAGACTACCGGACCAAGGCCAAGCTGGCCGGGGCGCGCATCGTCTGCGGACAGCTGTCGGCGGCCGGCGCGGCGTTTCTGCCCGGCTGGCTGGTCGCCAGGCTGGGGCCGGATTCGCCGGACACCTATCTCTACATGGGCGTCATCTTCGCGGGGCTTTTCATGGCCGCGGCCGGCCTGCTCTACGCCTTCAGCTGGGAGCGTCAACGCCCAGCCGGCCTGGACGAGGAGGGCCAAGACCGTCCAACCCTGGCCGCCGCCTTCGCCGCGCTCTATCGCAGCCTGTTCTCCACCCTGCGCATTCGCGCCTTCCGCCTGCACCTGGGCATGTATCTGGGCGGCTATATCAGCCAGGACATCTACAACGCCGCCTTCACCTACTTCGTGATCTTCGCCCTGGCGGGATCCACGGCGATCGTCTCCCAGCTGGTCGGTCTGACCTATCTGGTGCAGCTGGTCGCGGTGCTGGCGGCGATCAACTTCGCCCTGCGCCTGTCACCCGCCGCCGCCTACCGCGCCGCCGCCGCCAGCTTCGGCTTGGGCGTCCTGCTGTTCCTGGGCATGTACGCGGCCGGCTTCGGCGCGACCTCGGCCCTCTTCTGGGCGCCTGTCGTGCTAGCGGGCCTTGGGCGCGGCGCGCTGAACTACATTCCCTGGGCGACGTACAACTACATGGCCGACGTCGACGAGATCGTCACCGGCCGCCGCCGCGAAGGCGCTTTTGCGGGAGTCATGACTTTCGTACGCAAGATGAGCCAGGCGCTGGCCGTGATGCTGGTCGGCCAGGTCATGCAGGCCTCCGGCTTCGTCCCCAAGGCCGCCGTGCAGAGCCCGCAGGCCGTTCATGCGATCGTGGCCGTCCTGGGGATCGGCACGATCGCCTTGCTGATCATCGGCGTGCTGGTCTCGACGCGGTTCAAGCTCACCCCGACGACCCACGCGGTGCTGCTGGAGGAGATCGAGCGGTTCCGCGCCGGCGAACGCGCGCCGTCCGACCCCGGCCGCGCCCGGATTGTCGAGGACCTGTCGGGCTGGCGTTACGACCAGTTGTGGGGCGCCAACCCCGTTCTCCGTAAGCATCCGTAGCGAGGACCCCGCATGGCCGCCCTGCGCCACCAGACACCGCGCCGCGAGGTCGTCGAGGCGATCGCCAAGCTGGTCGACAACCTGGTCAACATCAGGGATGAGAACGGCGAGTTCCTTATGCGCCTGGACGACGGCCGGGTCATCGACACCAAGGGCTGGAATGACTGGGAATGGACGCATGGCGTGGGGCTGTTCGGCCTGTGGCGGCTGCATGAGCAGACCGGCGACCAGCACGCCCGCCAGGTGATGGTCCAGTGGTACGCAGACCGCTTCGCCGCCGGCACGCCGACCAAGAACATCAACACGATGTCGCCGTTCCTGGCGCTGGCCTATCTGTACGAGCAGACCGGCGACCAGACCTATCGCCCCTACCTGGAGGCCTGGGCCGAGTGGCTGATGGCCGACGACGGCCTGCCCAAGACGGACGAAGGCGGCTTCCAGCACATCACCTACGACACCGAGAACGATCAGCAGCTGTGGGACGACACGCTGGTGATGTCGGTGCTGCCGCTGGCCAAGATTGGCCTGCTGCTGGACCGCCCGCACTATGTCGAAGAGGCCAAGCGCCAGTTCCTGGTCCATATCAAGTACCTGGCCGATCGCCAGACGGGCCTCTGGTATCACGGCTGGACGTTCGACGGCCGCCACCACTTCGCGGGCGCGCTCTGGGCGCGCGGGAACTGTTGGGTGACGATCGCCATCCCCGAGTTCATCGAGATGCTGGACCTGCCGCCCGGCGACGCGCTGCGCGCCTTCCTGGTCGACACCCTGGCCGCCCAGGTCGAGACGCTGGCCCGCCGCCAGGACGACAGCGGCCTATGGCATACGCTGCTCGTCGACCCGACCAGCTATCTGGAGGCCTCGGCCACGGCGGGTTTCGCCTACGGCATCCTGAAGGCGGTGCGGAAAGGCTACCTGCCGCGCCGCTTCGAGGCGGTCGGCCTCAAGGCGGCGCAAGCTATTCTGGCCAACATCGACGAGGCCGGCGAGCTGAAACAGGTCAGCTTCGGCACGGCCATGGGCCACACGATGCAGTTCTACAAGGACATCCCGCTGACCTCGATGCCCTATGGCCAAAGCCTGGCCATCCTGGCCCTGACCGAGTTCCTGCGCACCTATATCTGACCCTTACCCCACGAACCGCAGCGTCGGCGCGGTCAGCAGACCGGACGGCAGCGGCGCCAGGTCGTCCATGTTCTGCGGCTGGAAACGATCGCCGTAGACGGCGCGCAGCGTCGTGTAGTCGGCTGGCGGACGGCCTGCCAGCGTGTTGACCGCCGTGTTGTACACCCGGATTTCCAGTCGATTGCGGCCCGGCCTCAAATAGGGCTTCAGATCCAGCCGGAACGGCGCGCACCAGATCGCCCCCGCGCGCTGTCCGTTGACGAACACCTCGGCCGCATCGCGCATCGGCGCATCGTACTGGGCGTAGTAGCCCGGCCCTTTTCGTTCGTTCGCCACGCCCGGCGCCCCTGGGCCCAGGTCGAGAAACACTGTGGGTGAAGCCAAATCCGACACCGTCACTTCCACGTCGCGGCGATAAGCTCCCAGGCCGGAATAGTGGCGCAGCGGCGGATCGTCGGTCCACGAGCCGAACCCCCGCAACGGCGCCTCGCGCCTCTTGTCGCCAACCTTCAGGCGCCAGCCTTGGGCGAGGGGCAAGACGCGATCGCCGCCGGCCTTCCCCTGGGCGGACGACGGCGGCAATCCTTGACCGAAGACGAAGACCCTGGACTCGAACGGCGCGAGACGGACCTCATCGCCCGGCGCAAAGCCGTCGACTGCTCCGGTGACCGGGTCCCAAGCCTGTCCCTGCGGCGTCGACGCGCCGAACGCCAGACGCGCGGCGACCGGCGCATTGGTGGTGTTGGCGACGAAATAGAGGTCTCCGCCGGCCAGACGACGATGGACGAACCGCACGCCCTTGGGCGCTCCCCCCAGGTCGGGCGGCAGCAGGCTGTTCAAGGTCCGGCTCAACCCCGCCTCGTCGGTGGTGACCGCGCGCTTGGAGTCACCGCCAAATACCACCTTCGATAGAGCGGCCACGCGTTGGCTCCGGGCCTCGGCGTCCTCCAGGCCCGGCGCCTTTGACGGCGGCGCGCCAACCGCAATGACCACGCCGCCGGCCTCGGCGAAGACGCGGATACGCTCATGGACCTCGGGCGCGATCCGCTCGATGTGCGGCAGGACCAGCACGTCGTAGCGCACCCCTCGGCGCAGGATGGCGTCGCCGTCGATCAGGTCGAAATTGTAGCCGCCGTCGATCAACCCCTCGAGGATGGCGGCCGGGAAGGTCTTGCGCAGCTCGTCGTTGATCGAGACGTCCCTTCCCGGCCTGAATCCCGACATGATGTCCTCGGTCGGCACGTACAGCGCCACGCCGGCGACGTTCTCGCCCTGACGCAACAGGTGGCTGAGACGCTGGAGATACAGATTCACGTCGCTCATCACGGGCCACCACGGATTGTGGTCGTTGAACACCGCCGCCGCGTATAGCGCCCAACCGGGTTCGCGAACCTTGGGCGGTGAATAGGGCCAGCCATGGACGATGAACTGGTTCACGCCCTGCAGCAGCAGCACGTCGGCCTCGGCCTTGATGTCGAGGGGCGTGGCCCGGAACGCGCCCTTGTGCAGCCAGGTGAAGCTCTCGGCCGAGGTCACGGCCTGTCCGTACAGATGGTTGGCCGAGCTGGCCCAACGCGTCGAGGTCGCCAGCCGCCAATCGGCCCCTTCGCCTTCCGCCAGATCGACCAGGCGGTTGGACGAGAGGGTCACGGCGGGGATCCCGTAGGTCTGCGAGCGGAACAGGGTCTGGCGGCTCTTGGCCCAGGCGCTGACCTGGGACAGGTAACGCTCGTTGACCAGCTCCGACAGGGTCAGGCTCCAGTCGTAGCGGACGCCGGCCGAGCGCTCGGTGTCCACGAACAGGCTCAGCAAATGCGGGGTCAGGTCGTAACCGCGCCGGACCTTGAACTGCTCCAGCAGGTCATCGGTCCAGTTGGCGCCGTAGACCTCCAGACTGTCACTGAAGATCGCATACGGTCGGTCGTCGCCGAACGCCGCCAGCAGCGGCTCGCCGACGGCGTCGAGGTGCTTGCGCACGGCCCGCGCGTTCAGGTGATCGAGGACGAAGCCCTCGGAGCCCACGGTGGGCCGCTTCACCTGCTGGCGGGTGCGGGCCTGCAGGATCAGATAGAGCGTCCGGTCGGCGGAAGCCTTGGCGAAGACGGCGCGAGATCCGCGGATCTCGACCGCCTGAGCATCGGCCGGCGAGCCGCCGATGAAGGCGGCGACGTAGCGCTGCCCCGACTGCAGCGCCGGCAGGTCGATCGCTTCGCTCCCGGCCGGCGCCGGCAGGTCCTGCCTGATCACCCGCGAGGCGGCCAGCTCGGCGTCGATGTGCGGCCCGCCGAAGGGCCAGCCCGAGCCCAGGGTCAGGTCGGCCCGCAGTCCCTGCTCGCGCCCCGTCCGCGCCGCGACCGAAATCATGTCGAGGAAGTCCTGCGACAGGTAGGGCTTGTTGCGGATCCCCAGCTTGGGATCGTCCAGCGACAGCGGATAGACGGGCTGGATCTCGAACCCGCCGAAGCCGCCGGCCTTCATGGCCCTGATCTCGCGGACGATCTCGTCGGCCTCGACGGCGCCGCCGAACCACCACCAGCGCGCCAACGGTCGGGCGTCGGCGGGCGGACGGGCGAAACCGGCGGACAGATGCGCCAGGTCCGCCCAATCCGCCGCCCCGGCGGGCAAGCCGCTCAGCAGGCCCAGCGCGCTGGCGCCGAGCAGAAATCCGCGGCGTGATGCGCTGGCTGCCCGCATGATCGCTCGATACTCCACGGTCCGGCCCCGCGTCAGGCCGGACCCCTCTTTTCAGCCTAGAAGGTCGCGATCAGGCCGACATAGTAGCGGCGGCCCATATAGGTGGTGTCCAACACGTAGGGCGTGCCGCCGCCGATGTTGCGGTACGCTTCCGGCGTGAAGCGCGAGATCTTGTCGTCGAGCAGGTTCTTGCCCTCGGCGAACAGCTGGATGCTCTTGGTCAGCTTGTACGAAGCGCGCGCGTCCAGCGACTTGGTGCCGATCTTGAAGATCGGCGAGACCATCTTGTAGTAGGACGTCACCGAGCCGCCGCTGATCGTCGGCACGCGGTTGAGGCCCGCCGCCTCGGTGCGGTCGTAGTACATGTCGCGGCGCTGGTAGGCGATCCGCGCGTTCAGGCGCCCGTCGTCGTACCAGAAGTTCAGGTTATAGGTGTAGTCGGACTGCTTGGCTGGCGGCAGGGCCTTGCCGGTGATCAGGTCGATGTCGGTGTTGGTCTCGTTCGACTTCGTGCGGGCGTAGTTGAAGCCGGCGCCGGTGTAGCGCAGGCGCCAGGGCAGGAAGGTGAAGGCCGTCCGGCCGGCGACCTCGAACCCCTTCTGCTTCAGGCCGCCAGGGCCGTCCTCGTAGGTGCCGACGCTGTAGACGTCGCCGTCGATCTTGTAGTCGTTGACGTTCACAGTGTCGGGATAGCCCGACTTCACGTCGATCGCGAAGAGACCCACGCTCAGCTGGGTGTCGCGGTTCGGGTACCATTCCGCCGACAGGTTCTGGGTCGTGGCGGCATAGCCCTTCAGCTCCGGATTGCCGATGCGGCCGGTGCAGTTGTTGGCCGCGTCGCCACGGATCAGGGCGCCGGAGTCCTCATTGTCCACGGACGGATCGTTGAACTGGGCCGGGTACTGGGCGATCAGCTTCTCGACGGCCGCCCGGGTCGCCTCGTCCATCTTGCTGCAGGTCGCCGCTTCCTTGCCGGTCAGCTGCAGCATGCTGGGGCGCGCGCGCTGCTTGGCGATCGAGTAGCGGACCACGAACTGGTCCTCGATCGGCCAGAGGGCCAGATTGAGGCTGGGCAGGAAGTCGTTGGTCTCCCGATGGATGTCCTTCACCGTGCGCGATACGAAGGTGCTGGTGATCACCTTGTTCGGGTCGACGGTCTGGCCGCTGTTGAGGGCGGCCAGGATCGCGGGATCGATGGTCAGCTGATTGACGACGACCGACGGCTGGGCCGAGACCTCGACCTTCTGGTAGCGCACGCCGACATTGCCCATCAGCGGCATCCAGCCCAGGCGCGTCTCGAAGTCCATCATGGCGTAGGCCGATGCGGTCTTCTCATTGGTCGAGTACGACGGACGCTTGTAGACCTTACCATCCGAGGCCAGGCAGCTGTAGAGGCAGTCCGGGTTGTGGCGGCTGAGGTCGGCGTATTGGCCCAACTCGTTGAAGAAGGTCTGGAAGTTGTAGGCCGACCAGGTGTCGAGCAGGTCGCCGCGCCCCGGCATGCCGCCGAAGAACTGGCCGCCCGGAATGTCTTGCAGGCTGTTCTTGATCAGCGACTGATACTGGTCCTGGGTCAGGGTGTAGACGCGGTATTGCTGGTCCTTGACCGTCGTGCTGGGACGGTTGGCCGTGCCGAACTGGCAGGGCGCGGACGCCGGCGCCGCCGACGGCGCGCAGTACTGCAGAAGATCCAGGCTGCGCGCGCGGTACATGGTTACGCCGGGCGCGATGTCGAAGCTGTCTTCCCGCCAGGTCCAGTTGTCGTGGTTACGACGCTGGACGCCGAACTTGATGTCCTTGATCGGACCCAGGTGGTCGAACTCGCGCGTGACGTCGACCTGGTAGTTCAGCTCCGTGCTCTTGTCGGCAAAGGGCGTATATTCCAGCTGCGAGGTGGCGCTCAGGCCGTTGGCGCCCAGGACGGGGTAGTAGGCGGCGGGGCTGGTCAGGTCGACCGTGGACGGCGCGAACATCGTCCACAGGCCGTTCTCCGGCACCATCTTGAACGTCGCCTGCGGGATCGAGGCGACGAAGCTGAAAGCCTCGTCCTCGCGCTTGCCCTTGGCCAGGCCGTACTGGACGCGAGCCTTGACGATCCAGTTGCCCTTGATGAAATCGGCGCCGGTCTGCAGGTAGTGCTGCTGGTCACGGCGCTCGATGTAGCGGTCCTGCGAGGTCCAGTTGAGGGTGGTCGAGCCGGCGCCGCGGATCAGGTCGTATTGCGTCACATAGTGGTTCGGATTGACCGTGACGTTTCGCATGTTGGTGGTCAGAACGCCCGCGGCGTTGGTCGTGCCCGTCGGGCTGGCGACGCTCAGATTGAAGGCGTCGGAGTTCTGGTAGTTCAGATTGGGATTGTACGACGCGAAGACCGTGAGGTCGTCGGTGACGCGGAAGTCGGCGCGGAACTGGGCCGAATAGCGCTTGTCCTCGCGAATGCCGCGGCTGAAACGCACCAGCGACGGGACCATGTCCTCGAACTGCGCGAAGCAGTTCAGACGGGAGTCGGTCGCGGTTCCCACCGGCGCGGGCAGGCTGGCGCAGCCGGCCTTGCTGGTGACCGCCGCGGCGATCGGATCGTACGGCGTGGTGAAGGTCTTCGAGGCCGAGTTGTCGTGGTCGCCCAGCGGCAGATAGCCGGCCTGCTTGTCCGAAACCCGCGCGGTGTCGGTGACCGTGCGCGCATCGTCATAGGTGAAGTTCACCAGGATCCCGAGACGATCGTCGAAGAACTTGCGGGTGGCGAAGGCGTTGATGCGCGGCGACCACTTACTTTCGAGCGAATTGTTCTGGTACTGGACGTTGAGCTTGACCATAGGCTTGGAGAAATCCAGGCCGCTGCGCTGCTCGATCCGCACCGTGCCGCCGACGCCGCCCGGCGTCATGTCGGCGGTCTGGCCCTTCACGACGTCGACGCTCTTGATCAGGTCCGACGACATGTCGCCCAGGCTGGTCACCGCGCGACCGCCCTGGTCGCTGGTCGACAGCATCGACATGCCGTCCACCTCGACCCGCACCAGGTCCGCGCCCTGACCTCGGATGGTGAAGCCGCCCTGCTGGCCGTCGTCGGCGACATCCAGTGCGACGCCGGCGATGCGGGCCACGGCCTCGCCGACGTTCTTGTCGGGGAAATTGCCGACGTCGTCGGCGACGATCGAGTCCTGGTTGGTGGCCGCCCGCTTCTTGCGTTGGATCGCCGACTGCTCGGCCTTGCGCGCGCCGACCACGACGATCTCGTCGACCTGAGCCGTCGCCGACTCGTTGGCGGCCACGCTCTGAGCGCGGACGGCGCTCGCGGCCCCCACGGCCAACGCCACGGCCGATGCGCCGACCATCAGCTTCAACGCGATGGCGTCTGTGTTCTTCAAGATTTTCATGTTCCCTACCCCGATATTTCCAGCCCTAGTTTTTTGTCTCTTCAGCTGTCCGCGCTTGTTGGCGGACTTGCTGGCGCGGGCGGCTTGTTGTGTTGCTTATTCACCGCCCGCGTATCTCATCGCTCTTTCACGGATTGGCCGGCGCCCACTGTGCATAGGCATCCAAAGCCTTTTGCGGGCCGTTCGAATACCAGGAGTATCCGTTGCGCCGTCCCTTGGAGATTTCATTCACGTCGTCATGGATGGTCTTGCCCCAGTCGCCGAAGATCGGCTGGCCGGTGCGCAGGTCGTAGTTGCGCGACCAGATCGGGCCCGCGCCGGGCTTGTCGACCAGCTTGCGGCCCTCCTCGTCGCTGACCTTGGTGAAGGCCTTGTCGTAGATGGCGTGCGCCTTGAGCCAGGCCACGCCGGCATGGACCGCGTGCTTCACCTCCGCGGTCGGCTTGGGCTGGCGCATCAGGAACAGCAGGATGTCGGTGCTCTCCGCGCTGGCCAGCGATCGCATTTCGTAGTCGCGAGCCGAGCTGGGCTTGAGCGTCAGCGGGTCGACCTGCTGCGGCCAGACGGTCTTCTTGCCGTCGACCACGACCTGAGCGTCCAGGATCGGCCGGATGGCGCGCGCCGAGGCCGCGCCGGCCTCCTTGCGCAGGGCCGCCGGGGCGAAGGCGAACTCCGGCTTGGCCTCGGCGACGTCCTCCAGGATCATCGCCGCCTCGGCCACGGCGTTGTCGTTGAACGTCACCGCGTCGTGGAAGCCGCCTTCGATCGGATAGATCTGCGGCCAGCCGCCGTTCGGATACTGGGCCGCGAGCAGGTAGCGGACACCCTTGAGGATGCTGGCGCGATAGACGTCGCCGTCCTTGCCCGGCAGCTGCTGCTGGACCTTGGCCAGGAACCGCATCTCGGTGGTGGTCGCGCCGTTGTCCAGGGTGCCGACGAAGGTCCAGAACCGGTCGACCGGCGCGTCGAAGCTGTCGTCCAGCGCCATGTGCTCGGCGTTGTTGGCGTAGCGCTGGCCCTTCAGGCGCGGCGGCTTGGTGCGGTCCTGGTTCTTGCTCCAACCGCCGGCGGGCGTCTGGAAGCTGACGATGGTGTCGGCGATCGCGCGGGCCTCGGCGCTCGCGTACCAGGCCGGCTCCTTGTCGAGCGGCATGTGGCCGCTGCCCGCTTCGGGCGGGGGCGGCGGGGCCTGGCCCGGCGTGAGCTCGGCGGCCAGGGTCGCCTTGTCCTTCTGCATCTGGGCCTGCGAGCGCTTGATATAGGCCGCCCAGGCCGCGCGCTGCGACGCCGGCAGCTCCGGAAGACGCTCGACAGTGAGGGAGCGGGCGGGCTGGTTCTTGCCGATCACCGCCGCGTGGACGAAGGCTGGCGCCGTCAGCGCGACGAGACCCAACAATGCGGCCCGGCGGATTCCGCTGGCCCGCTGCGTTTCGCCAGCGAATACGCCCGCGTCGACGCCGATCGAGCCCTTATTCTTCGTCACGTCCTACCCCATCCGTTCTATTCGCGGAGCGTCTTCGCAACGCCGCGCTTCGCGCACGTCGCCAGACATGGCCGCGCGCCACTAGGCAGAAGCCGGGAGCCACGCCCGACATCCCACATTATGGATATATAATTCCATATATGGAACTCGCTCCAGGCGATCGAGTCAACCACTAATGAACGGAATTTCATGGATGCGCATAATCCAATTCCGGAAAACCGCGCCATCCACTTCAAGCCACGGCCAAACCGTTTCGCTTAGCGTCGCGCCAAGCATCAGCAAACTTCTTATTATTCAATATGATGACAGATCCTTCTCGGAGGACCGTCGCTCTCGCCCCTCAGGCTCGCCGCCGTACGACCATTCCCAACTCCGCAATTGGCATATCCAATTTCACAACTAGGGCGTTCGCTCCAAGGTAGCGGCCATCAAGCCGATCACGACCTCGTTCGCCGTGGTCCGAACCGTCAGCGATCGCAGGGGCTTGCGCGGATCCAGCGACAGCGAAAGCACCGTGGCCGCCCCGCCGGGAACCTCTCGCCCCTGCCCTTTGAAGCCCTGAGGATCCAGCACGCGGACCTCGCCAGTAGCCAGGTTCACCCGCATGGGCGGCGGCGCATCCACGCGGAACTGGTAATCGTCGAGGAAGTAGTCCTGCTCGATCGGCCACCAGGTCTCGGGATTGCGCAGCGGCAGGCGCGTCGTGGTCCCGTCCTGATAGGCGACCACCACCTCGCCATTGTCGAAGCGGCTCTGCATAGGGTTGGTCGAACCGGCCATCAGCAGGTGCAGGCGAGCCGCCTTCCCAGCCAAGGGCGTGACGGCGACCTTCGGATAGTTGTCCCACAGCGAGGTGAAGACGATGTTCGGCGCATCGGGCGCGCTCGGCGTGCGGAACATCACGCCCCCCGGGATGGCGATCCGCCCGCCCTGCTCGGCCGACACCCGACGCAGGCCCGCGTCATCGATCCGGACCATCTGGTTGACGTGGCCGGCCCAGCCGCCAAGCCCTTGAGCGGGCAGACCCAGCGAGGGACCGCGCGGCCGAGGCGAACGGTACTTGCCCTTGGCGAAGATCGCCGTGACGCGGTCGTTGAACGCAAGGTCGACGGGATCCATCCGCCCCTTCACGGCGACCGATGCGACGGAGGGCGCGACGGGCGGCGCGGCTTGTTCGGCCGCCGCCCCGATGACCGGCTCCAGCCAGACCAAGCCATGTCGGGCGACGCGCCTGAAGGTCTTCACAGGTCCGGCTGACGGCGGCGCCACGGCCTTGCCGCGCCAGCGCACCACGACCTCGACCGCCCGATCGCCGGGCGCATCGATCTCGATCGCCGGACCGCCGACCGCATCGGGCGCCGAGCGCCAAGTCGCCTTGACGCCGCCGATCTCGACACCGGCGACGCCTTCGCGAGGCGCGGGCAAGCGCAGCACCACGGTCCGGAAGCGCTGGTCGCCAGGCTTCAGGCGCCAGCGATCCTCGTCTCCGACGCGGCGGAAGCCATAGGCGAAAGCCGGATGGGCGATCGATGCGTGGTCCCAACTGGCCGGAAAGCCCGGTCGGATCGTCATCGTTCCCGCCAGGGCGTCGGGCCGCAGGCCGAACAGCCCCTCGACCATCGTCCGCGCCGTCACGCCGGCGCTGTCGGCGAAGTCCCGCTGCGACTCGCGGCGATAGACGTCCGGCCAGGCCAGGGTGCCCATATTGCCGGGCGAAATACCCATGAACATGCTTGCCAGCAGACCGCTCTTGGCCAGGGCGAAAGCCTGGTCGGGTCGGCCGGCCTGCCACAGGGCCAGGGCTGTGTGCAGGTTTTCCTGCGTCGCCACGTTGTTGATCGACCAGGCGTAGGGCAGCCAGTCGGTGGTGGCGTACAGGCCGTAGGAAGCATCGTCGGGCACGCCCGGACCTTTGATGGGCACGCGCGGCAGCCGCTTCAGCGCGTCCGACATCCGCCAGGCGTCCATCGGTGAGACGACCTCGGAATCGATGGCGTGGTAGTAGGTCCACAGGCCGAAGGCCGGATGCAGCTCCTGTTCGCCCATCAGGTCCCGGTACTCGCCGAAGGCGCCGGCGTCCGGCATCCACAGCAGCTCACGCATCGCCGCCCGGATTGCTCCGGCTTCGCGGTCGTAGGGCGTCGAATCCTCGCCGATCAGCCGCGCGACCTTGGCCGCCATCTGGTTGTGGTAGGCTTGGTAGGCCGAGGCATGGGTCGCGCCGCCGCCGTTATAGGCCAAGTGGTCACTCGCCCAGATCGCCGCATAGGCCTCGTAGAGCGGCAGCCGCCGAGGGCCGTATTCCCGCCGGAACAGCCGACGCTCCCAGGCCAGGTGCCGGGCGATCGTCGGCCACAGGTCGCGGGCCAGCTTGCGATCGCCGGTCCACGCCAGATGCCGGAACAGCGCGTCGATATAGACGGTGTTCATGTCGTAGTGGGAATTCGACAGGTCGCCGTTCGAGTGCAGCGCCGTCTCGGCGCGCGCCAGATTGGCGTCCTCGTCGGCCGGCGGAATGGCGGCCGGGATCGGCGAAATGTTCTGGCTCTTGGCCCAGTCCCGGAAATGTCGGTCGGCGCGATCGGCGCGGCCCAGGGCGTCCAGCCAATAAGGCCCCCGCCATCCCAGCAGCTTGGTGCGCCAGGCCACGGCGCCGTGCATCACCGCCTGCTGCGGCCCGTCCCAGGTGGCTTCGGCCCCGACGTTCAGGGCGGCCATGGCGGCGTTGACATAGGGGTCCGGCGTCTCGACCCGCACCCGCTCACGCAAGGCTTGAAAGTGGGTGCGAGCCTCTTCGAACCGGGCCGCCAGGGCGCTCCTGGCGAACGCCGGCGGACGGCTTGCGGCTACGGGCTCGTCCTCGGGTCGGGCCGCGCGCACGGCCTTGTAGTCGGCCAGATCCCCGGCGACGCCAGGGTCGATACGTTGCAGGGACACGAACAGCGGCGCTCCCGCGACAATGTCCGCGCGCCCGATGGCGACGCTTCCCTGCTCGGCCGCGCTGGCGGCCAGAAGCCTGGAAAGGTCGCTCCACGCGCCGGCGTCGCCGCGCGAGAAGCGCGCCGGCCCGCTGGCCGCCCCGACGATGGTCGCCTGCGGCGCTTGCACCTGGAAACCGTCTGTGTTGAGCGTCACCCGGTTGGTCTCGGCGAAGGCCGGCTTGAACTGGAACCACTCGGAGATCGGGACCTTTTCGGTGCCGATGTCGCCATCGCGGACACCGCGCTGGCCGTTGACGCCGCCGAACGCCCACACCAGCTCCAGTCCTGGCGGCAGACCGACGCCGTCGACGCGCAGCGACAACCCCTCGGTCTCGGCGTAGGCCACGGCTTCGACACGCAGCGTCCCCTGCCCCAGCAGCGGGTCGCGGATCTCGTAGATCAGCTCGCCCGGTCGATAGCGAGTGACGATCGAACGCGCCTCGTGCAGCCAGCGAGCGCCGCTCGGGCCGTTGACGCCCAGCCGCAGATTGCCGCCGCGCCCCGGCAGATAGAGAGCGAACTCGGGCCGATCACCGCCGTCGACGCGGAAAGCAGTGTCGCCGCCATAGAGCGGCCGATTGAAGGTCTCGCCGCCGTTCTCGATGACGAAGTCGCCGCCCTCGGGATGATAGCGGATCGGGCGCTCGATATTGTCGGCGAGGTTGGGCGTCGGTCCTCCGACCGCCGAAGGCGCGGTGTCCGCCCAGGTCGAACCTGGCGAGAAGCCCGTCAGCAGCGCGAGCGCCAAGCCGGCCCACCGGCGAGATCGCCTCGCGGCTCTGTCCTGGTCGCGCACTGTACTGACCTCCCGCTCCGGATTGACACCGGTATCATTCAAAACGCCATCAAGTTCCGAAATATGGGACTTGTCGCCACATGCTGCGACAACTTGAGATCAACCGCAACCGTTTGTGGACGCGTGATGACGCGCCGCCGTTGAATTGCGCGTCCCTAGAAAGCCACGTCGTGCATGGGCGCGGCGCGGCGCGGCATCTTCCCGACAGACGCCAGCCACAACCCTGGCATGAGATTTCCTGCCCTCGTAGCGAGATTATCCGGGGCGCCGAAGGGATGCGGCCGGGTCTAGGCTTCTCCTGAAAACGCCTTCCAAGAGATCAAGGAGACGTCGATGTCCGATCGCAGGCTTCATCCCGAGACCCTGGCGCTGCACGCCGGTTGGCGCGCCGATCCCAGCACCGGGGCGGTCGCGCCGCCGATCTATCAGACGACATCATATCAGTTCCAAAGCACCGAGCACGCCTCGGACCTGTTCGCCCTGCGCCAGCTGGGCAACATCTATACCCGCATCGGCAACCCCACGATCGACATCCTGGAGCAGCGCCTGGCCGCGCTGGAGGGCGGCGCGGCGGCGCTCGCGGTGGCCTCGGGCCAGGCGGCCTCGGCCTTCGCCCTGCAGAACCTGGCGCGGGCCGGCGACAACATCGTCAGCTCGACCGACCTCTACGGCGGCACCTGGAACCTGTTCGCCAACACCCTGCGCGATCAGGGGATCGAAGTCCGCTTTGTGAACCCCGAGGATCCGGAAGCCTTCGCTCGCGCCACCGACGCGCGAACCCGCGCCTACTATGCCGAAACCCTGCCCAATCCGAAGCTGACCGTGTTCCCGATCGCCGAGGTCGCCGCCATCGGCCGCGAGCTGGGCGTGCCGCTGATCGTCGACAACACCGCCGCTCCCCTGCTGGCGCGGCCGCTGGAGCACGGCGCGGCGATCGTCGTCTATTCGACGACCAAGTACATCGGCGGCCACGGCACCTCGATCGGCGGCGTCATCATCGACGGCGGCAATTTCGACTGGGAAGCCCATCCCGAGCGCCAGCCGCTGCTGAACACCCCGGACCCCAGCTATCACGGCGCGGTCTGGGCCCAGGCCGCCAAGCCGCTGGGCCCGATCGCCTACATCCTGCGCGCCCGAACCGTGCTGCTGCGAGACCTGGGCGCGGCGCTGTCGCCCTTCAACGCCTTTCAGATCCTGCAAGGGCTGGAGACCCTGCCGCTGCGCATCGGCCGCCATTCGCAGAACGCCCAGGCCGTGGCCGACTTCCTGGCCAGCCGGCCCGAGGTGGTGAAGGTCATCCACCCTTCGGCCCAGGAGGGCCTGCGCCGCGAGCGGGCCGATCGCTACCTGGCCGGCGGCTATGGCGGGCTGGTGGGCTTCGAACTGGCCGGCGGCCGCGACGCCGGACGGCGGTTCATCGATAGTCTCAAGCTGTTCTACCACGTGGCCAATATCGGCGACGCGCGCAGCCTGGCGATCCATCCGGCCTCGACAACCCACTCGCAGCTGAGCGCCGAGGACCAGTTGGCGACCGGCGTCTCCGACGGCTATGTGCGCCTGTCGGTCGGGCTGGAACACATCGACGACATCCTGGCCGACCTCGACCAGGCGCTGTCCGCCGCGCACGACCTGGCCGTCGCGGCGGAGTAAGGCCCCGCCTCAACCGCCAGCCTTGGCCTTGGCGGCGTAGGCCTCCGTCTCCCGCAGCACCCGCAGGACGTTGCCGCCCCAGATCTTGGCGATGTCCTCGCGGGTGTAGCCGGCCTTCAGCAGCCGCTCGGTGACGATCGGCAGGTCGGCGACGCTGTCGTAGCCATCGACACCGCCGCCGCCGTCGAAATCGCCGCTCAGCCCCACGTGGTCGGGGCCGACCAGTTTCAGGGCGTACAGCAGGTGCGCCATCAGGTCCTCGAGATTGGCGCGTGGGACCGGATACTTGGCCAGGATCGCCCGCCGCTCGGCGACCATGGCCGCGACCTTGGCCTCGGTCAGCTTGTCGCGCGGGCCGTACTTGGCGCTCAGGGCCGCCAGAGCCTTTTCTCGCTCCGGATTGGGGGCCGGCGGCGGGATCATGTACGATGAGAAGGCGTTGATCTGAATGACGCCGCCCTTGGCCGCGAGCTTCTTGAGCAGGTCGTCGGGAACATTGCGCGGATGGTCGAACACCGCCCTCACCCCGCTGTGCGACAGGACAACCGGCGTCTTCGACAGCTCCAGCACCTGATCCAGCACCGCATCCGACGAGTGGCTGGGATCGGGCACGACGCCCAGCCGGTTCATCTCTTCCAGCAGCGCCTTGCCCTTCAGGCTGAGACCGCCCCACTCGGACTTGTCGGTGGCGCTGTCGGCGAAGTCGTTGTTCTTGAAGTGGGCGAAACCGACCATCCGCACGCCCAGAGCGTAGAAGGCGTCCAGCATGCCGGGGTCGCCGGCCAGCGGATAGGCGTTCTCCATGCTGAGATAGGCGAAGCGCTTGCCCTTGCCGACGATGCGCGCGGCGTCGTCGGCCGTCAGGGCCAGCTCGATCTTGTCGTGATGCTTGACCAGCATCTCGTGGATCTCGACCGCCCGCACCAGGGCGGCGGCGCGCGCGGCGTCGTCGCCGGCCTTGGTCCGCGGTCCTTGCGGCGTATAGATCGCGAAGAAGCCGCCATCGACGCCGCCGTCGCCCATGCGCGGCAGGTCGACCTGGCTGCCGTCCATGGTCACCGCGTGGCGGTCGGCGATGTCCCAGCCTGGCCGCGAAAACAGCGCCGGCGTGTCGAAGTGGGTGTCCAGCACGATCGCCCCGTCGTGGACGGCGCGAGCGGCGGGACTGATCTTGGGCGCCGTGTTCTTGGCGGCTTGGGCTGCGGCCAGGTTGGGAAGCGCCACGAGGGCGGCGGCGAGGAAGAGGTACGCTTTGCTCATGGACGGCAGGCTGGACCGGCCGAAGCTTGGGCGCAACGGCCGTCCGTCCTCCCGGAGCAGACCAAAGCGCCCTGACCTCGTTTTGAGCGTCAGCGTGCGGCGATCGCCTCGCGCAGGCGCGTCACCGGGCAGTCGAAGGCCGGGGTCGCGGTGCTGCAGCCAGGGATGAACACCGGCGCCGACAGCGGCGGCGCGGCCAGGGTCAGGGGCGTAGCGGCCCGCAGCTGACCAAGGCTCTGGCCCGTGAACCGCGCGCGGATGACGCGCACGCCGTCGGCGCGCAGCCAGCGCTCGAAGACCAGAGCCCCGCCCGGCTGGATCTGGTTGGGCTGATAGCCCGGCAGGGTCCACTCCAGCCGCATCAGCCCGCCGACCACGGCCAGGGTGCCGTCATGGCCGGCGATCACCACCAGCTTGGCGTCCGCCGGCCCGACCGGCGCGGCGCCGGCGTCCAAGGTGTCCAGGATCCGGCCGGTGATGGTTCCGCCCAACGCCTGGGCGACATAAGGCGTGCGCAGGCGCAGGTCGAACTCGGCCTGATGCAGGAAAAAGGTGCGCGTCAGGGTGTCTTCGTCGACGCCCTTCCAGCCCAGGCCGGCGAAGTCGCCGCCGTCGGCCCAGGCCATCAGCAGGCTCTCGGTGACGCCGGAAGCAAAAGCCTCCGGGCCTGACAGGCTGACCAGGTCCTCGCCATCGGCGAAGCCCGGCTTGGCGTCCAGCGCGCGGCGCTTGCCGGCGGCCGGCGGACACGGGCCCTTGGCGCACTGCATCAGGAAGGCGTCCAGTTGCTCGACTTCCTGGCGATGACTGGCGCTCCAGGCCGCCAGGTCGCCGCCGGCCCGGCCGGCCACGGCGGCCTTGGCCAAGGCCTTGTCGGGCGAGACGACGCCAGCCTTCACGGGCTCGAACATCGGGTCGTCCTTGCCCTCGCCCACCGTATTGACGGCGTTGGCGCAGCCCGGCGTGATCCCCTTGGCGTAGGCGCCGGCGGTGGCGATCGTCCGCTGGGTGACGTTGGCCCAGTAGTAGACCGCGCCGCAGTCGCCGGCCTTCAGCAGGCCTTCGGATGTGTAGAGCTGACGGTAGTAGTCGCCCATCAGGGTGATCATCCGCCCGCCGCGCGCGGTCAGGTGGCCTGGCGGGACATCGAAGCGCGGCCACGGACGAGCTGAGGCCTCGCCCAGCCGCTCGGGCGTCGACATGGCGGCGCGTACGCCGTGACGGCTGAGGATGACCACCTTCTCCAGGCGGTCCCCCGTCGGCGCGGCGAGCGCCGGCGTGGCCGACAACAGGGCGGCGGCAAGGGCGGCGAGACGGAGGGACAGACGCATGCTCAGAGCTTCACCACGATTCCACGGCGATCCATCACATAGCCCAGGAGCCAGCAGACCAGCATGTACGCGATCGCGCACAGCAGCGAGCCCAGCGCGCCCGGGGCCATGGCCTGGAAAACGTGGATCCCGATCCAGCCATAGACGCCCATATCCGGTCCGGCCGGGATCATATTCAGCACCACGACGAACAGCTCGGAGAACAGGTAGATCACCAGCGGATTGAGGCCGAACACCTGGAAGAAGCGCGTGGCCGGATTGGGGGACTTGCCCTCAAGCAGCGCCGTCAGGCCGGCCAGGAGCACCAGGTCGATACCGACTGTCAGCAGCACGAAGCTGCCGGTCCACAGCTTCTTGGCGATGGGGAACAGCGGGTTCCAGGCCAGGGCGGCGGCGATCAGCACGACACCGGCCAGGGCCATGCGGATCATGGCCTTGCGGCTATCGGGGTTTTCCTTGAGGAAGCGCGCAGCCAGATAGCCGGCCAGGACGTTGACGGTCGATGGCAGGGCGCCCAGCAAGCCCTCGGGATCGAAGCCGCCGTCCTTGCGGTAGAGGTGGTTCTGGCCGATCAGGAACAGGTCCAGATGCGTGCCGGCGTTGCCCAGCTTGGACAGCTGCGCGCCCGGCTCGCCGAACGCCATCAGGATCGCCCAGTAGCCGAGCAGCAGCACGACCGACAGCGCCACGATCAGGCGCGGCGACAGCCAGCGCACGGCGAAGGCGGCCAGCATGTAGCATAGCGCGATCCGCTGCAGCACGCCCATCACGCGGGTGTCCGAGAACGGGCTCAGCGCCCAGTGCCCGTCGACCTTGTGGACGAACGGGAACCAGTACATCAGGAAGCCCAGCAGGAAGATCAGCGCCGTGCGCTTGAGCACCTTGGCCAGGAACTCGCCGTTCGGGATCGGCCGCGAGAAGGCGAAGGCCATCGAGCAGCCGACCGCGAACAGGAATGACGGGAACACCGCGTCGGCGGCCGTGAATCCGAACCACGGCGCATGCACCAGCTGGGTATAGGCCTTGGCGCCCGGCCCCATCGTATTGACGACGATCATCAGGCAGACGGTGAGTCCTCGGAACACGTCCAGGGACAGGAAGCGCGCGGGTTTGGTCATGTCATTCCCCCCTTTTTTGGTTTTCTATCCGGCCTGGTCCAGTTGCGCGATCAGCTGCCTGACCCCGGCGATGGGATCGGCCGGCGGCTGGCGACGATAGACCTTGTCGGCGGCGACCCAGGCCCGTTCCCAGGCGATGCCGTCCTTGGTGACGGCGGCCTCGTCGAAGGCGCCCGTTCCGGCCGACTTCAGCGCGTCCAGGAACCGCGACCAGCGCGGCAGGTAGAAGTCGCGGTACAGACCCTGCCAAGCCTTTGAGGCGTAGTCGTTGAGGTTGCCCTCCCCGCCCCACACCGTGACCTGGGCCTTGGCGTTGGCGACATAGGCCGCCGCATCGGCCGGCGTATCGCCATAGGCCTTGGCGTCGTCGATCCAGGTGGCCAGCGTCTCGGGCTGCACGCCCAGCAGGGCGTCAATCTGCAGCGCCAACGTCTCGATGCGGGCCCGGGCGCGGTCGCCGCCGCCAATGTCGCCCTGGCGATAGGCCGCCACGGCGACCTGGAGCTGGTCGTCGATCCTCAGGCTGGCCAGGTGGCGGACGGCGTCGACCAGGTCCAGCACGAACAGCGGCTGGTTCACATAGTCCGGCGCCTGGACGGCCAGGGCGCGGACGGCGGCGTCCAGCTTGGCGCGGTCGCCGGGATGCGGCGGGAACTCGCCGATCGTCGCGGTCGGACGCTTGAAGAAGAGATAGGCCCCGGCCTTGCTCTTCCACCAGCGTGGCGACCAGTAGCGGGTCGAATAGGCGCCCTGGACCAGCAGGCCCATGGCCGCGTCCAGCTGCGGCGTCGTCTTGCCGTAGCGCGAGCGGGCGTAGGTCGACAGCCACGCGGCCGTGCTTTCCTGACCCGCGCCCCAGGCCAGATCATAGACGGCCTCATAGACGATCGAGTTGCTGTGCAGCCCCTCGGGGAATATGCCGAACCCGGCCAGCTTGCCCTTGTCGGGATTGGCCGCGATGCTCGGAATGTCCTGGCGGTAGTAGTCGAGGTCGCCATAGACCGGATTGCTGCCGCCGTAGTTATGGACGTAGCCATAGATCCACGGCTTGCCGCCGAAGGCCTTGGCGTTCTTCCAGACGGCCGGATAGCGGTCGTTGCCGATGTCCAGGATCATCAGCCTGTCGTCGGGGACTTGGCTCAGATAGGCCGAAACCGCCGCCGGATCCCAGAAGTGGCTGTCGGCCCCGAACAGCCAGCCCTGCATCACCCAAACAGCGTCCGGCCGCGCCTGGCGGATCGAGTCGTAGATCGCCTTGCCGTAGGCGGCCAGGCGCAGGGCCTTCAGGGCCGGATCGACCTCGATCTTGGTCTTGGTCGCCGCCGTGTTGGCCGCGCCGTCGCCATAGGCCGCGTCGCGGGCGTCGGCCCCGTCGGCGTTGATCGGCGGCAGCATCTCGTTGAACGAATCCGCCAGGTAGTAGGTCCCCGCGCCGTAGGTCTCCGTGTACAGCGCCAGGAACCGTCCGGCGATCCTGGCGAACAGCGGATCGGCCGGATCCAGCCAGTAGGTCTCGTGGAAGCCCTCCCAAGGCCGCATGCGGTAGATGCGGGCCTTGGGATTCTTCCGGGCGAAGGCCTTGGGCACGTAGCCGCCGAAGGCCGGCAGGATCGGGGTCATGCCCAGCGACCGCATGCGGCCCAGGATCTGAACCTGCAGGCCCTTCTTCTTGTCGATCCAGTTCGTCGGCAGCGGGGCGCGATAGCCCTCGATGTTGCCCATGCGGTGCCAGGGCGTGAAGGCCGGGCCCGAGAAGTACTCGGCCAGTTCGGCCTCGCTGAGACCGAACTCGCGCCACAGAGCCCGCCAGACATATTCCTGGCCCTCCATGGCCAGCGGCATGTCGACGCCGTGCGCCGCCATCCAGTCGATCTCCCGCGACCAGCGCGTCCAGCCCCACCAGGGGGTCGTGTAGCCATAGGTGCAGGTGTTGAGATAGGCGCGATGCCGGAACGCGGTCTCGACCTTGCCGGTGGCGACGGCGGGCAAGGCCCCGCCCTGGGCGACCCGGTCGCCCTCCCAGCTGACATGGGCCAGGCCGGCCTGACGCAGATAGGCATAGGCGCCGCGCACCAGGGCCACGGGGCTGTCGCCGGCGATCGAGACCTTGCCGGCCTTGCCGCTCACCGAATACCAGGGCCGCGCGCCGCCGGGCTTGAGGGTCAGGGACGCGCCGGCCAGGCGCTTGCCGAACAGGCGCTCCAGGCTGGCCTTGGCGGCGGCGGTCCCGCCGACAGGGTTGGCGGCGAAGGCCGAGGGCGCCGCGGCGGCGGCCATGGCGGCGACCAGCGCCTGACGTCGGTTCAGATCTGCCTTCATCGCGCTTCTAGACCCTAGGACCCTGAGACTCTTACGAAAAGGACGTCCGCCGCCCAGGAGAATGGAGCGGCGGACGCCAGGGGGAAAGCCCTGTCCGTCCGACGGACAGGGCTCGGGAAGGACGCGGCGTTCGGGGAGGAATGAACGCCGCGCCGAACGCGCTACATCTTGTATTGGAACGAGAGGTAGTAGCTGGGCCCCGTGGCCGACGACATCTGCCAGCGGCTGGAGTTGCCCAGGTAGGCCTTCTCCTGCGCGTTGTTGATGTTCATCGCCGCGAAGGCGAAGCTGAGGTGTTCGTTGAAGTTGTAGCCCAGGTTCAGGTCGAACTGGGTCCGCGACGCGACCGTGTGGCCCAGCGGCCCGGAGAAGAAGCTCTCCACCGAGGTCTGGTCGTAGGCGCTGCGATAGTTGGCCGACAGGCGGGCGCTGAAGGTCTGGTTTTCCCAGTACACCGTGCCGTTGGCCGTGTGCTCCGACAGGTTCGCCAGACGGAAGCCGGTCGTCGAGGTCGCCGGGTTCACGTGGGTGTAGTTGGCGATCAGGCCGAAGCCATCGATCGGCAGCCAGGCGTCGAGCGACTGTTGCCAGTTCAGCTCGTAGCCGTGGATGTCGACCGTGCGGTTGTCGTTGAAGCTCTGGGTGATCGAGTAGGTGTCGCCCGCGCCCGAGACGCAGACGCCGCTGGCGTCCTTGCTCAGCGCCGTGCCCTCGTAGGAGGTCGGGCAGACCAGCTGGGTGAAGACGCCGTTCTTGACCTTCTTCGAGAAGAAGCCCGCCGACAGGCCGTTACCCTGGCCGTAGTACCACTCCAGGCTCACATCCAGCTGGTTGGCCGTCATCGGGTTCAGGTCGCCCTGGCCGATCGAGATCGTGTTGACCTTGTGGCCGGTGGTGTCCGTCGTGGTGGTGACGGTGGTGGCCAGCTGGTTGTTGGAGTCGATGATCGGACGCACCAGCACCTTGGCGGCGGCGACGCGCAGCAGCAGGTTGTCGGTCAGGTCGACGCTGAAGTTCGCCGACGGCAGGATGTTGTCGTAGGACTTCTTGGTCGTATAGCGGCCCGCGACCAGCTTCACCTCGGTGTTCTGCGGGTTGGCCGCGCCGCCGACATAGCCCTTGACGGTCTGGTCGGTGCTTTCACTGCGGACGCCCAGATTGCCCCGGAAGGTCTTGGACAGCACCTCGCCCTTCAGGTTGGCCATGGCGTAGAACGAGGTCAGCTCGCGCTCGACGCGGAAGCTGCCGGCCGGGTCGAACGCCTCGTAGACCGAGACGCCCTGGGCCTTCAGCGCGGCGCGGTAGGCGTCGAGGTTCGGCGACACCCAAGCGGCCGGCAGGGTCATGTCGCCGTCCAGGAAGTTGGTGATCGGGATGCCCGTCGCGGCCATGGTCGGCGAGTACGACGCAGGGATGGCGTTCTGGCCGTCCTTGCGGACGACATAGCGCTTCAGCACCTCCTTGCGGATCTTGGCGCCGACCTGCACCGATTCCAGGATCCCGAAGTCCGTGTAGCGCTTGGCGTCGAACTGGCCGGCGTCCTCATAGGAGTCGATCGAGCGATAGGCGCCGTTCGGATAGGTATTCCGGATCAGCGTCGCCGGATTGTACTGCGCCGTGTCGGTCAGCGCCGTCGACGTCGTGAAGACGACGTTCTTCGGATTGCTGATGTCGACCGTGGCGCTGGGGATATTGATCCCCAGGATCGCGGCCTCTTCATTGTGCATGGCGCTGCCGCGCGAATAATGCGCGATCGCCTTGAAGTCCCAGTTCTCGATGCCGGTGTAGTGGATGTTGGTCGTGAACGCGCCGGTCGACTGCGGACGGTTCTCGAACTGATGGTTATTCTCGAGGCGGAAGTTGTTCACCTGCACCTTGGTCGCGGTGCCGTTGGTCACCGTGATCGGCACGACGTTCGAGGCCGACGGCGTCGTGAACAGGAACACCTGCTGGTGGATGTCCTGGGTGGTCTTGTCCTTGGCGTAGGTGGCGATCGCGTCGATCTGCAGGTCGCTGGTCGGCTTGAACTGGATCGCGCCGTTGATCATCGAGCGCTTGGTCTCGCGGTCGATGCGGCGATAGCGCAGGCGGGCCGGCGTGTAGGTGCCATTGTTGACGGTCCAGCGATCCATCCACAGATAGTCGCCGCGGTCCTTCAGCTCCTGATAACCGCCGCCCAGGAAGACGCCCAGCTTGCCGTCGAAGAAGTGGTCGACATAGGTCAGGCCGTACTTGCCGGTCGGGTCGCCGCCGATCAGGTCCTGCTTCTGGGCCTTGCCGGCGATGATGATCTGGCGGCCCTTCACGTCGAACGGATGGACGGTGTCGATGTTGACCGTACCAGCCAGGCCGCCGGCGTCCATGTCGGCGGTCGGCGACTTGTAGACCTGGATGCCCGAGGCCAGCTCGGTCTGGATGACGTCGTAGCGGAAACCGTCGGTGAAGTTCGAGCTCTTGAACGCCTGGCCGTTGACCGTGGTCAAGGCGTACTGCGGACCCAGGCCTCGGATGCTGATCGTCGAGCCGCGGCCGTTGATATTCGAGATCTGCACGCCCGGAATGCGCTGGATGGCTTCGGCGATGTTTTCCGACGGGAACTTGCCGATGTCCTCGGACGAGATGCCGTCCGAGACGCGCACGTCCTTGCGCTTGGTTTCCAGGGCCGTCGCCAGGCTCTTGCGGAAGGCGGTGACCACCACCTCGTCGACCGACTCAGGCTCGGCCGCCGGAGCGGTCTGGGCCAGGGCGGCGTCAGTGAAACAGGCTCCGGCGAGGAGCGACAAGGCGAAGGCCTTATGGCGACCACGCATGGCGGAAGCCGGATTCTTCTTATAGATCATACTGTTATCCCCCATATTTTGAGCCGTTTGACGCGAGGACGCTGCAACGTCTCGCCGGCAAGCATGAAGCAGACCATTCAAGTACCTCTCCGGACTGCAACGGAGAGACGTTAGAGCGTCGACACGCGCCGGCGCAAAACTCTAAAGTGCTTATTTCTATGAACTTTATGAGACGTCCTATCCTTGGGCAGTCGCGGATTCGGGCTAAACCGACCCGCGTTTGGCAGAGGACATATTTCTCGTGTTTTTCTAGCGACTTAGCGCGCTTCAGCGCCCCTCCCTCCCTTGATCTTTACAATACCAATTTAATGCCTTTTTTGCGACCATATCGCTGCGAAGCCGAAACGGACCGCAGCCAAGCCGAGAGATCGCCTGACGCGCCTCCCGGTCGGCGGCGACCTAGAGCCCTCTGCCCGCCCCCCGCATGGCCTCGCCGACGCGTTCTGCG
>CBIHOB010000008.1:0-96136 GCA_966211605.1 uncultured Caulobacter sp. | reverse complement strand
ACCAGGTCGGAAACGTTCGTCATCTCTAAGCTCATGTCCTGTGAATCAGGGGAAATGCGAGCCTGCCGAGGCGTTTTGCGTTTGTCACCCGTCGGGAAAGGTCAAAACGCCGATTCATGGGGGCAAAACGCCCGTGGGACGGGGATTTTTCCGGAATCACCGCCTCCGGAACGGCCAAGTTTGGGGCAAAAGGCTTAATGATGGTCTTATAAGTTGACCATCTGATGACTCCCGGGGAGGGTGATTCTGAGCGGGAATCGCGCCGCCGGCGCAGGTGAACGCCCGTCCAGGCACGAGCGCTCATCCCTTTCCCTTGCGGGAGAGAGGGATGAGCTCAGCGCCGAACGAGGGCGCGATAGGCTTGTCGGAGTGGCTGTGGCATGGGCGTTTGGCGCGATGCGACCCTTCACCCGGCCACCTTCTCCCGCAAGGGCAGAAGGGGATTGGACGAGCGTTCACGCGCTTGCCTGAAAACCTGCCGTACAGTCTCTCCACCTCGTCGCGGGGAAAGGGCGCATGGCCAGCGACCATTGCGGCGGCGGGGGGCGGTCGAGCGGGGACAGGTTCGAGGGCATACTCGGACGGTCCGGGGACCTGGTTGCTGGCCAGGCCCGCCCGCCGTCGGCGTGGTCGAAGGCCAAGGGGCGTGTCTGGCTCTTGAGCCCGTCCTCTTCGACCGTCGGGCCCTGGGGAAACTCAGAAGCCCGGGTCCCGGTAAGGCCTGAACAGGGCCACCTGCCGGGACGCTGGCGGATAACGATCGCGCGGAGCGTTCGGGCTTCGTCGAAACGGTACTCACTACCCAACACACCGGACGTCGTCCGGCGCTCCGCATCCCTTTCCAAGACTTCAGCGGCTGGCCGCGCGAAGCGGCGAAGGCGCGCGCGGCCGCTCAAATCTCCAAGGCCGGAACGTCGCCGCGCGCCAGTCATTCCTCCTTCGAACCCTGCAAGGAGGATCGCGATGACCGACGTCGACAATGGATGGGACGAGCAGGACGGCGCCGAGGCGCTGGACGAGGACGTCGTCGGCAAGGACGGCGAGCTGCGCACCTTCGAGGAACTGCCCGACGTACTGGACGTCACCCAGGCCGAGGGCGACGCCGACGATGACGACGCGCTGATCGGCGAGGATCTGGACGACGACGAGATCATCGCCCTGGAGGAAGACGCCGATCCGGGCGATGGCCGCGACGTCGACGACGAGCGTCCCGAAGTCTTCGACGGCGAATAGGGGCGGACGCGGATGGCGGCGCGCAAGCTCGCGGCCTATCAGGCCAAGCGCGATTTCCAGAAGACGGCGGAACCCTCGGGCGAGGTCGGGGTCGCCGCGTCCGAGCGGGCGCGCTTCGTCATCCAGAAGCACGACGCCACCCGGCTGCACTACGACCTACGGCTGGAGCACGACGGCGTCTTCCTGTCGTGGGCGGTGACCAAGGGCCCCTCGCGCGATCCGCACGACAAGCGCCTGGCCGTCCATGTCGAGGACCATCCGCTGGCCTATGGCGACTTCGAAGGCACGATCCCGCAGGGCCAGTATGGCGGCGGCACGGTGATGCTGTGGGATCGCGGCTGGTGGGCGCCGGAGCCGGGCTTCGACCTGGAGAAAGGTCTGAAGAAGGGCGAGATCAAGCTGGTCTTCGCCGGCGAGCGGATGAAGGGCGGCTATGTCCTGGTCCGGATCAACAACGATAAATTTGGCGGCGGGAAGCGCGAGAACTGGCTGCTGATCAAGCATCGCGACGAGTTCGCGATCGAGGGCGATCTCGACTTCCTGAAGGACACCGCGTTCTCGATCGCCTCGGGCCGCACGATGGAGCAGATCGCGGCCGGCAAGGGCAAGGCGCCGACGCCGTTCATGACCAAGAAGGCGGCGGCGTCCGACGCCGTCTGGAACAGCGACCGTTCGCCCGAGGCCAGCGCCGAAAAGGCGGCCGAGGAGACCGGCGCCCCGAAAGGCCGGGAAACGAAGAGCAAGGCGGCGCCCAGGACAAAGGCCGCGAAGAAGACGGCCATGCCCGACTTCGTGCCGCCGCAGCTGTGCAAGCTGGTCGACCGCCCGCCGGGCGGCGGCGACTGGGTCCACGAGATCAAGTTCGACGGCTATCGCATGCAGCTGCGCGTCGAGGACGGCAAGGCGGTCCTGCGCACCCGGGCCGGCCTGGACTGGAGCAAGCGGTTCCCGGAACTGATCGACGAGGCCAAGGACTTCCCCGACGCCTTGATCGACGGCGAGGTCGTGGCTCTGGACGAGCACGGCTCGCCGACCTTCTCGGGCCTGCAGGCGGCCCTGTCGGAGGAGAAGACGCAAGACCTGATCTTCTTCGTCTTCGACCTTTTGCACGAAGGCGGCGAGGACCTGACCGAGCGGCCGCTGTCGGAACGCAAGGCGCGACTGAAGGCGCTGCTGCCGGATAGCGAACGCATCCGCTATGTCGAGCACTTCACCAGCGGCGGCGACGCGGTGTTGCAATCAGCCTGCAGGATGTCGCTGGAGGGCGTGGTCTCCAAGAAGCTGGGCGCGCCGTACCGTTCGGGCAAGCCGGGAACCTGGACCAAGGCCAAGTGCCGCGCGGGCCACGAGGTGGTGATTGGCGGCTGGACGACGACGGGTGACGCCTTCCGCTCGCTGATCGTCGGCATCTACAACGACGAGGGCCAGCTGGCGCATGTCGGCCGGGTAGGCACGGGCTTCGGCCGCGACAAGGTCGCCAAGCTGCTGCCGGCCTTGAAGCGCCTGGCGCGCAGGACCTCGCCGTTCGACGGCAAGGGGGCGCCGCGCGGCGGGGCCAACATCCATTGGGTGGAACCGGAGCTGGTCGCCGAGATAGAGTTCGCCGGATTTACGGGAGACGGCTCGGTGCGCCAGGCGTCGTTCAAGGGTCTGCGCGAGGACAAGCCGGCCAAGGCGGTCGCGGCCGAGACGCCCGCGCCGGTCGAGGACGTCGAGTTGGTCCAGCCGAAGCCTGCCGCCGCCAAGCCGGTCCGGACCAGCGGCAAGACCGCGGTGCTGGGTGTAGCCATTTCCAACCCCGACAAGCCGCTGTGGCCCGACGCCGGGGACGGGACGCCGGGGACCAAGCTGGATCTCGCCGCGTATTTCGAGGCGGTGGGACCCTGGATGCTGGAGCATATCAAGGGCCGCCCCTGCTCGGTGATCCGAATGCCCGACGGCATCGGCGGCGAGACGTTCTTCCAGCGCCATTCGGGCAAGGGCGTCTCGGCGCTGATCGACGAGATGGTCGTCAGCGGCGATCGCAAGCCATATCTCGTTTTCAACACGCCCGAGAGTCTGGTGGCCGCCGCCCAATGGGGCGCGACCGAGCTGCACCCCTGGAACTGCAGGCCCGGCCAGCAGGACGTGCCGGGCCGGCTGGTCTTCGACCTGGATCCGGCGCCGGACGTTTCCTTCGACGCGGTGGTCGAGGGGGCGCGCGAGATCCGCGACCGGCTTGAGGCGCTGGGCCTGACGCCGTTCTGCAAGACGACCGGCGGCAAGGGCCTGCACGTCGTCACGCCGCTCAAGCCCACCAAGGTCGATTGGGACACGGCCAAGGCCTTCGCCCGCGAGGTCTGCGCCCGCATGGCCGCCGACAGCCCCGACCAATACCTGCTGAACATGGCCAAGAAGGAGCGGGGCGGGAAGATCTTCCTCGACTACCTGCGCAACGACCGCATGAGCACGGCGGTCGCGCCGCTGTCGCCCCGCGGGAGGCCGGGCGCGCCGGTCTCCTGGCCCGTGGCCTGGACCCAGGTGCGCAAGGGTCTGGATCCCAAGCGCTTCAACCTCCGGACCGCGCCAGGGTTGATCAAGGATCTCGACGCCTGGGACGCCTATGCCGAGAGCGAGCGGGATCTGGCGGCGGCGATCAGGAAGCTGGGGGCGAGCAAGGCCCGCTAGTCTAGCTCGCCTTCTTCCGCGCCGGCGCCTTGTGGGCGGTCTTGGCGGGCGCCTTCTTCGGGGCCGGCTTGGCCTTGGCGGGGGCCTTGCCCAGGCTATTGCGCAGGGCCTCCATCAGGTCGACGACGTTCGTATCCTCGGGCTCGTCCGGCGCGGTGACCTTGCGGCCCTTGCCCTTCTGCTTTTCCTTGATCAGGGCGCGCAGGGCGTCCTCGTAGCGATCGTTGAACTGCTCGGGATCGAAGGGGCCTTCCTTCTGCTCGATGATCTTCTGGGCGATCTGGATCATCGCCGCGTCGGGTTTCCTGTCGGGGATGGCGTCGAAATAGGTCGCCGCGTCGCGGACCTCGCGGCGGCTGCGCAGGGACCAGGCGACCATGCCGTTCTCGCGCGGCTCGATGGCCAGCAGGCGCTCGCGCTGATGCATGACCACGCGGCCCAGGGCGACCTGACCCTCCTTGGTCATGGCCTCGCGGATCACGCCGTAGGCCTCGGCGGCCAACTTGCCGTCGGGGACCAGGAAGTATGGATTGTCCCAGTACAGCCGGTCGATCTCGGCGGCGGGCACGAAGCGCTCGATGTCGATGGTTCGAGTGCTCTCTAGGCGGACGCTGTCGATCTCGTCCTGGGTGACGACGATGTACTCGCCCTTCTCGTACTCGTAGCCCTTGACGATCTCCGAGCGCTCGATGGGCCCGAGGTCCGGATCGGTCGGGATCATCCGGATCCGGTTGTGCGTCTTCTTGTGCAGCATGTTGAAGTGCACGTCGCCGCGCGAGTCGGTGGCGGTGTACATCGCGACGGGGCAGGTCACGAGCGACAGGCGCAAGTGGCCCTGCCAGGTGGGACGGCCAGCGGCCATGGGCGTTTCTCCGTTCGAGCCGAGTCAACGGCGCTCGGCGATCGGGCGTTCCGCTAGGCTTCGGCGCATGAGGCTTGGGCCGCTTCCAGGAAGCGGATGACCGCCAGTTCGAAGGCCCGCTCCGACCGGCCGGGCTTCAGGGGCAGCACGCCTTGCTGGTAGGCCTCCAGCACCAGGGGGTGGATGTACGAGCCCCGGCACACGGCGGCGGTGTTGCCCAGCAGGCCTGCAACCGCCTTCACGCAGGTGTTGACGTTGCGCCTGGCCTCGGTGGCGCTGGCGGCCTTGGGGACCAGGCACAGGGCGCGGGCGGCGGCCAGGGTGCCGGCCCAGGTGCGGAAGTCCTTGGCCGAGAAGTCCTCGCCGATCGTGGCGCGAATGTAGGCATTGACGTCGGCGCTCTCGACCGAACGCCGCTGGCCGTCGTCGTCGATGTACTGGAAGAGCCGTTGTCCAGGCACGTCCTGGCAGGCCTTGACGATGCGGGCCAGGCGCTTGTCGCGAAAGCCGGTCACGTGGACCTTGCCGCTCTTGCCCTTGAACTGGAACGTGCCGCCCACGCTGGACAGCTTGGCGTGGCGATCGCGCAGCGTGGTGAGGCCGAAGCTCTTGTTGGCTTGCGCATACTCCTCGTTGCCGACGCGGATCAGCGTCAGCTCCATCAGCCGAACGACGGCGGCGATGACCTTGTCGCGCGGCAGGCCTCGGCGAGCCAGGTCGGCCTCCACCCGAGCCCGCAGCTTGGGCAGGGCGCGGCCAAAGGCGATCATGCGGCCGAATTTCAGCCCGTCGCGGTCGCGTCGCCAGGCCTCGTGATAGCGGTACTGCTTGCGGCCCTTCTGGTCGCGGCCGGTCGCCTGGATGTGGCCGCGCGGCGAGGGGCAGATCCAGACGTCGGTCCAGGCCGGCGGGATGGCCAGCAGGCGAATGCGCTCCAAGGTCGCGGCGTCCGTGACGCGGCGCCCGTTCGGATCATGGACGTCGAAGCCGTCGCCCGCCTTGACGCGGCGCAGGCCCGGGTCGTCGTCATTGACATAGACAAGGCCGGACGCCGCCGGCGAAAGATCGATCGTGTCGCGCGGCATAGGCAGCCCTTCGTCACCGCTCCGTCGCCGGATCAACGGAGGGCCTGGACGAGAGTTCCGGGCATGAAGAAAGGCCCATGGCGACGACGCCATGGGCCTGGATCTCACGACTGTCGCCGCGCCTAGAACTCGTAGCGCAGCGAGACCTGCATGTACCACAGCGACAGGCCCGTGTTGCGGGTCTTGGTCACCGAGGTCGGAACGCTGGAATAGCGGTAGCGCAGGCAGGCCGACTGGCTGGATGTCGCCACAGCCCCGGTCTCGGTCAGGCAGTCCACCCGGGCCAGGGTGTTGATGTCATTGTATTCCGACACCAGGCCCCAGTCGCGGTTGATCAGGTTCAGCAGGTTGCGGACATCGACCTGGACCTTCAGCTTGTGGCCGTTGATCAGGGTCGGCAGCTCCTGGCTGAACTGGGCGTCCAGGCGGTTCACCGGCGCGTTGGTGTTGGAGTTCTTCTGGATCAGGCCGGTCGGCAGGTTGAACTGGGTGACGTACTTCCGGAACAGCGCCAGGTCGTTGGGGGTGGCGAAGGACACCAGGCCGTAGTCCAGGCCGCTGGCCCCGCCGTTGCCGCTGAGATCCGGAACGTACAGCATCTGGGCCGTGCGGTTGACGCCGAACACCGGGCTGCGGCCCGACTGGCGGTCCTGCATGTAGAAGCCGAACGGACGGCCGTCCTGGCGCTCGGCGAAGAGCGTCACGCGGGTCTCGTTGTCGCCGAAGAACTTCTTCCGGTAGCTGAACTCGGCCTTGTAGCGGTTCTTGATCTCGTAGACCGAGCGGCCCAGGTAGTCGCGGTTCGGGTCCATGCCGGCGGCGACGCCGCCGTACAGCGATCCCGCCGTGGTGCCGAAGAACAGGCCGGCGTTGATGTCGTTCATGTTCTGGCGGGCATAGCCCAGCGAGAAGTCGCCGCCCCAGTCGAACCGCTTGGAGATCTGGGCGGAGGCGGTCCAGCTGTCGCCCTTGTCGGCGTTGGTGACGATGACGTCGCGGTTCGAGCCGAGGTTGGTCGAGGCCTTGCCCGGCGTGGTGGCGGCCAGGCCGTCGTAGCGGATCCGGCCATCCGGCAGGAACTGCTGCACGCCGTTGATCACCAGCGGCTGGGCGCGGCTGTCGTAATAGGTGATCTCGTTCTTGGCCTGGGTGGCGATGTAGTTGACCGTGGCGGTCCAGCCCTCGGTCCACTTGCCCGACCCCCGCCACTCGCCCGACAGATACAGCTTCCATTGGCCCGGCATCTCGAAGCTGGGCGACAGGGCGATCACCTCGCTGAGCGGCGGGATGGTCGGCGAGCCGGTCAGGGTTCCTTGCTGCAGCTGTTGGACGATGGTGGGCACGGCCAGGCCGAACTTTGGATCGGTGTTCAGGCCGTCCAGCGCCGCCGAGCCGATGGCCTGGGTGAAGCCGGGCGTGCCGCCGGTCTCGGTGAAGCTCCCGTTGCTGTTGCGCTGGATGGTCACCTGGCTGGTGGCGTAGCCGGTATTGTAGAACGAGATGCCGGTCAGCACGTCGGGCGAACCGCCCGCGAACAGACCGAACCCGCCCGTGAAGCGCAGGTTGTCGGTGGCCTTCCAGTCGGCGGAGACGCGCGGCATCAGGACATGCAGCCCGTCGATGGTCTTCTGGTTGGTGAAGCCGTTCCGGCTGGTGAAGTTCGGATTGAGGATCGGGCGGTCCGGCTCATCGTACCAGTCGAAGCGCACGCCCGCCGAGACCTGCAGGTTGTCGGTGATGTCCAGGGTGTCCTGGGCGAAGCCCGAATAGGTCCAGTAGGTGCTGTCGAAGGCCGCGGCGTTGGGGTTGCCGGTCACCGAATTGGCGTAGATCAGCTGGCTGGCTCGGCCCGCCTGATAGTCGGCGATCGAGTCGAAATAGTACTGGCCGCGAGAATTGGGCACGAACACGTCGAACACGTCGGCCTTGCGGGCCTGGGCGCCGACCTTGAAACGGTTTTCGCGCCAGCTGTATTCGGCCACGGCCTGGTAGCGGGTCTCCTGCTCGTCCAGGGCGTTGGCGTGGCGGAACTGGTCGGGGCCGAAATAGACCTGCGAGAAGCCGGCCGCGCAGCTGGTCAGGGTGGTGTCCGAGGTCGGGGCGGCGCAGATGCGCACGTCCGAGAAGTTCTGTCCGCCCGGCGGGTTCTGGCCGTTGCGGTAGTCGCGGTAGGTGGCCTTCAGCGTGGTCGAGAGGTTGTCGGTCCAGTTGGAGTGGATCTCCAGCGTCGTGGCCTCGTCGCTGTTGGCCTGCTGATACCAGTGCGAGAACAGCGAGGCGACGCCGGCGCCAAGGTCGGTGCGCTGGAACGAGCTGCTCTCGGCGTAGCGGTAGGTCAGGCTGGCGCGATGCTTGTCGCTGATGTTCCAGTCGATCTTGGCCGAGTACTTCTTGTCGGTGACCGGGGCGGTCAGCGGGATGCCGCCCAGGCTGTAATCGCTGGCGTAGTTGTTGTTGTAGGTGTTGACGATCGAGTCGATCGTCGCCTGGGTCAGGCCGTTCGAGAAGGTGTTGACCGCGCCTGAGCCGGGGGCGCCGAACTGGGTGGTGTCCAGGGTCTTGTAGGTCTCGTAGCTGACCGCGAAGAACAGCTTGTCCTTGATGATCGGACCCGACAGGAACCCGCCGTAGTTCTTCTGGCTGATGGTCTGCGGCACCCGGGTGTCGCTGTAGTGACGGCCGACCATGCCCTCGTTCAGGTAGTTGACGAAGCCGACGCCGTGGAAGCTGTTGCCGCCCGAGCGCAGCACCAGGTTCAGGGCCCCGCCGACGAAGTCGCCGTTCTCGACGTCCGTGGGCACGGCGGCGACGGCGAACTGCTCGACGGCGTCCAGGGTGACCGGACCGCGCGCGGTGCTCATGCCGCCCTGGGCCAGGCCGAAGTTGTCCTGGGCCGACACGCCGTCGACCGCCAGGCGATTGAAGCGCGGGTTCGAGCCGGCGATCGAGATGCCGCCGCCGTTGGTGCCGGCGCGACCGCCCGACAGGTCCTGGGCCACCAGGATGTCGCGACGGGCGAAGTCGCGCGGGTCGCGGGTCACGGCGACCACCGAGTTCAGGTCGTCACGGTTCAGGACGGTCTTGGGGCCCTGATCGTTGTTGGCGCGGCTGGCGGCCGAGACCACCACCGCCTCGACCTCGGCGCTGTCGGCCAGTTCGACGTCCAGATCGGTGGTCTTGCCCAGGCTGAGATACAGGTCGTTGAAGGTCTTGGACCCGCCGTCCGGCGTCGTCACCGTCACCGTGTACGGACCACCCACCCGCAGGCCGCGCGCGTCGAACGCGCCGCTGGCCCCGGTCATGGTGGCGCTGCGCGTGCCCGACGGCGTATGCAGAACCGTGACGCTGGCGTTCGGCACGGCCACGCCATTGTTGTTCACCTGCCCATGCAAGGAGGCGGTGGTCTCCTGCGCGTAGGCCGCGCTTCCCATCGCCAGCGCCATAGCGCCAAGGGCGGCCCCCGCCGCCAATCGCTTCATCGAAACCATGTGGAATCCCCTCGTCGCGGTCACGAGACCGCCCGCGGGGATAATGGCGATTTTTTCCGTCGGCGCGGACGCGAGCCGATGCGCCGGAAGCGGGACGCGCTCGCCTGCCTGCGAATTGGACGACTGGCGCGGATGAACGTTCGTTCGCTAGGCGCGCGGCGGCGCCAAAGTAAGGATTTACTTCGCGCTCGGAGCGTCGAGCCGAGTCGCTTCGCGGGTCGCGGTCAAGGAAAAGCCCGCCCCACCAGAGTGGACGCGGGCTTTCTTCTTGCCGTCGCTTGATGATATCGACCTTACGGCGCTTCGTCGTCCACCATAGCGCGGACCAGGTCGACGACCCGGCGGCGCAGGCGGCGGTCGGCCAGGCGCGGGAACAGACTGGCCAGCTCCAGGCCTTCCGGAGTCGAGACGAACTCGGTCATCCGCTGGGCGAAACCGTCGTCGATGCCGCCGTCGGTGTCCTCGAGACCTTCGAAGAAGTAGGACACCGGGGCCTGCAGCAGCTTGGCGGCGTCGTACAGCTTGCTGGCGCTGATGCGGTTGGCGCCGCGCTCGTACTTCTGGATCTGCTGGAAGGTGATGCCGAGTGCGTCGGCGACCTGGGTCTGGGACAGGCCCATCATCTTGCGGCGAATTCTCAGCCGGGCGCCCACATACAGATCAACGGGGTGGGCCGGTTCGGCTGCGGGTCGATCGTTCATCCGCCTGAAATCCCTCCAACGCCGCCTCGCGGCCTCATACCTGCGTTAACGGATATAGACCGAGCTTGGCTGCGTCGTCACGTCCGGGCATGCACGGAACGGGTCTTCGCGCCAAAGTGTCGCGCTTCTGATTTGATCGTTAACGATGAACCGCGCGCGTACTTGAAGCCGCTGAGGGGTTGACGTCAGGGCCGGCGGCGGGTGTTTGCGCGCCATGACAGTTCTTTCAGGCGCGCGTATCGCCGTGGCGGGAGCCGGGGCCTTGGGATCAGCGACGGCGCTGTTCCTGTCGCGCGCGGGTTTCAAGGTCACCGTCTTCGATCCGGCGGCGCCGGGCGACAACGCCTCGGGCGTGGCGGCGGGCATGCTGGCGCCCGTCAGCGAGGCGTTGTTCGATTCGGCCTCGCGCGATCACCTGGCCCTGATGCGCCGCGCCCGTGACTTGTGGCCGGCCTTCGCCGCCGAGCTGGGCCTCGAGATTTCCCGCGCCGGCGTCCGACTCGAAGGCTCCGACGCCTGGCGCGAACGGGTGGGCCAGCACCTGCGCGATCTGGGCCTGCCGGCGGGCCAGAGCATTCCCGAGGACTGGCGTATCGACGCCCGTCAGGCGTTGGCGGCCATGTGCGACGCCGCGCGGGCGGCGGGGGCCGGGTTCGAGACGGTTGCGGTCGCAGGCTTCACGCCTGGGGCTCTGCGGCTCGCCGATGGTCGCACGGAGGCCTTCGACGTCCTGGTGGTCGCCACTGGTCCGGGTGCGCGCGACGGCCATCTGGCCCCCGAGACCGTTGTCCTGGCCCCGATCAAGGGCCAGATCCTGCGGACGACGCCGAGTGGGGACGCCGCGGTGGTGCGCGGCGAGGGCGTCTATCTGGCCCCTGGCGAGACCTTGGCGATCGGGGCCACCATGGAGGCCGGCCGCGACGATCTGGAGCCCGATGCTTCGGCGACCCAGATCCTGCGCGCGGCGGCCTGGGCTCTGCGGCCGGAGTTGGACCTCGACAAGGCCCGGGTCGAGGTGGGGGTGCGGGTCACGACGCCCGACGGCCTGCCGCTGGTCGGCTGGAGCAGGGCGCCCGGCGTCTTGTTGGCCGTGGGCGCGCGGCGCAACGGCTGGCTGCTCGCGCCGCTTGTGGCCCGGATGGTCGCGGCGTATCTGAATGGCGATAACCCGGGCCCCGACGCCGCCGCCATGGACGCGCGCCGCTTCGAGGAGCCCCAAATCCCAGGCAATGGGACCTAAGAGAAGCGCACGCAGGGGAGTAGGGCCGGATGTCCGGATTCTGGTTGACCGAGGAACAGGAAGCCATTCGCGACGGCGTGGCCAAGGTATGCGCCGCCTTCGACGATGAGTACTGGCGCCGCACGGACGAGACCGGAAACTTCCCCGAAGAATTCGTCTCGGCCATAGCGGAGGGCGGTTGGTTGGGCGTGGCGATGCCTGAAAGCGTTGGCGGTGCGGGGCTGGGCCTGACCGAGGCGGCCATGATGATGCAAACCGTGGCCCAGTCCGGCGCCGGTTTCTCGGGCGCTTCGGCCATCCACCTCAATATCTTCGGCCCGATGCCGCTGGTGAAGTTCGGCTCGGACGCGCAGCGCGAACGTCTGCTGCCCCGGATCATCTCGGGCGAGGACAAGATGTGCTTCGCCGTGACCGAGCCGAATTCGGGCCTCGACACCTCCAGCCTCGAGACTCGCGCCGAGAAGGTCGACGGCGGCTATCGCCTGAACGGCCGGAAGATCTGGACCACCGGCGCCCAGCGCGCCAACAAGATCCTGATCATCGCCCGCACCACGCCCAAGGACCAGTGCGCAAAGCCTACCCAGGGCCTGTCGCTGTTCTACACCGACCGCGAAAAGATCGAGGCCAAGCCCATCCCGAAGATGGGCCGCAAGGCCGTCGAGTGTAACATGCTCTTCATCGAGGACCTGTTCGTCCCGGCCGAGGATCTGGTCGGCGAGGAGGGCAAGGGCTTCCAGTATCTGCTGCACGGCCTCAATCCCGAGCGGGTGCTGTTCGCGGTCGAGGCCATCGGCCTGGGCCGGGCGGCTCTCACCAAGGCCGCGACCTACGCCAACGAGCGGATCGTGTTCGGCCGTCCCATCGGCCAGAACCAGGGGGTGGCCCATCCGCTGGCCAAGTCGTGGGCCGAGCTGGAGGCCGCTAACCTGCTGGCTTTCAAGGCCGCGGCCCTCTACGACGCCGGCAAGGAGTGCGGCGCCGAGGCCAACGCCGCCAAGTACCTGGGCGCCGAGGCCGGCTTCCATGCCTGCGAGAACGCTGTCCTGGCGCATGGCGGCATGGGCTACGCCAAGGAGTACGACGTCGAGCGTTACTTCCGCGAGGCGATGATCGCCCGCATCGCGCCGGTCAGCCGCGAAATGATCCTGAACTTCATCGCCGAGCGCGTACTGGGCCTGCCCAAGAGCTACTAGGCGTCAGACAGAAAATGGCCGGGTCGAGGCGAAACGACCCGGCCACCGTTTCAACGCCGGAGGAGGGCTCCTGCGAAAGGGGCTGTCAGGCGCCCGCGTTGAACCGGATCGGGATACGCACGGTCGCCCCGTCGACCGCCTCGCCATTCTCCATCTGCGGCTTCATCTTGAAGAAGCGAGAGACCTTGAGGGCGGCGTCGCCGAAGCCCTCGTCGACCGGGGTCTCCGACAGCACCGTGCAGTCACGGACCGCGCCATTGAGCGCCACCACGCAATTCAAGGTCGCCGAGCCCGACAGGCCCCGCCGCTGGGCGCTGTCCGGATAATAGCGGGCCATGTCGTCGGCCGAAGGCAGCTTCAGCCAGTTCGCGCGCGTAATCACCTTGGGCTGTGGCGAGGGGCTAGTCGGGGGCGCGGGAGGCGTCGGCGTCAGGGTCGTGAACGGACCCGTGGACGGTGGGGTCTCGACGATCGGGTCGGCGATCAGGGGCGGCGGCGCCTCGAACGGCGTCTGCAACGGGATGTGCAGCTTCGGCGCAGCGGCTTGCGGCGGCGGCTTGTCCGTTGGCGGGGGAGGGACCGGCGGCTTCGGAGCGACATAGGGAGGCTCCAGCCTGAAGACCTGATCCGGCTCGGCGTCCGGCAGCGGCGCGACGTACTTCTGATAGGCCAGATAGCCGATCAGCCCGAGATGCAGCGCGCCCGACACGCCCAGGCCGATCAGCAGCGCCTTCGAGGGCTTGCGCGGCGGGGCGTCCAGACCGGGAATGCCGGAGCCGGCGGGGTTGAGAGCCAGGGCCATGTCGACCTCCTAGGTGAAATTACATCTGTGAGTTCAGGTCAGCATGGATGATCCCTCGTGTAAATTGACATTCGTAATCCGCTCGTCGATTTTTCTTACATCTGTAAGATCGGGTGCGGCATCTCGTCTCCGGACGTCGGAGAATGGGCGTGGTTAATTGCGAATTAACCATGATCGCCGACTTCTGAGGCCCATGCCCGCTGTCAGTTCCATCCGCAATGTCGTCGAGTCGGCGATCCAGCGCGCGTCCAGCGCGACGGGGGTCGACTTCACGTTCCTGATGGGTACGGCCAAGCGCGAGAGCGGCTTCAACCCCGCCGCCAAGGCCCGGACCTCGTCGGCCTCGGGCCTGTTCCAGTTCGTCGACCAGACCTGGCTTTCGACGCTGAAGAAGCACGGCGCGAAGTACGGCTATGCTCGCTATGCTGACCTGATCACCCAGGGTTCCGACGGCCGCTATCGGGTCGAGGGCGACGAGGCTCGCAAGGCGGTGCTGGGCCTGAAGACCGATCCGCACGCGGCGTCGCTGATGGCCGGCGAGCTGGCCTCGGACCACGCTTCGTACCTGCGCGGCCGGGTGGGGCGCTCGCCCACGGCCGGCGAGCTTTACGCCGCCCACTTCCTGGGTCCGTCCGGCTCGGCGCGCCTGATCGAGGCGGCCACCGCCTCGCCTGGCGCGAACGCGGCGGCCATGTTCCCCGACGCCGCCCAGGCCAACAAATCGATCTTCTACAAGGACGGCCGCGCCGCCACCGTGGGCGAGGTCTACGCCAACCTGACCAAGACGGGCGGCGCGGCGCGCATCGATCCGGGCCCCTCGGCGCCGGTCGTCCAAAGCGACCAGGGCTTCATGCAATACGCCAGCGGCCGCCGCCTGGAGCGCATCCGCCAGCAGGAGGCGATGGTCGACCTGATCCTGCGGGGCTCGCAGGACGCGGGCAGCCCGTTCGGCGGTCCCGACGCCAGCATGGGCGGCGGCCAGCGCCTGGCCAGCTCGATGTTCTCGGCCGAGATGCTGCGCGTGCTGGCCGACGCCAACGACAAGATCAAGCGATAGCGCTCGTCAGCGCCGCGATCTGGTCCTCCGCCCATCCCAACGCCCTGAACACCGCCGCGGTATCCTCGCCCAGCTTGGGCGCGGGACCGCGCGGGCCATCTTCGGATCCGGGAAAGCGAGCGGGCGCCGCGGGGGCCTTGAAGGATCCGCCCTTGCCGTCGGGCGTATCGACGAAGCAGCCGGCCGCCTCGGCCTGGGCGTCTTCGGCCAGTTCGCGCGGCGTCTGATAGGGCGCCCAGGTGATGTCGCCGGCGTCCAGGGCCGCCTCGGCCTCGACATAGGTCATGGCGCCGAACGCTTCATCGAGAATGTCGACCAGCGCCTGGCCGTTCTCGCGGCGCGTCTTGGCGGAGGAAAAGCGCGGATCATCGACCAGGTCGGGCCGGCCGGCCGCGGCGGCGATACGCGGCCAATCCACGCCGCCCTGGCGCGGCAGGAGACAGATCCAGCGGCCGTCGGCGGTCTTGTAGAAGTTGGCCAGCGGCTGCACGGCTTCGCGCCGACCGCGTGTGGACGCCAGTTTCCCGAAGCGCAGCTGGATGGCCATGTCCGAGCCGATCGCATAGACGCCGGCGCGCAGCAGCGAGGTCTCGACCAGCCGCCCGACACCGGTGATCGTACGCTCGTGGACCGCCGCCAGGATGGCCGAGACGGTCGCCAGCGAGGTGACATGGTCGCCCATGCCGGTGCGGATCGGAAAGGGCTCGGTTCCCTTCGGCGCGGTGATCGACCCGACCCCAGCCCTGGACCAGAAGGCCGCCACGTCCATGCCGGGCTTGTCGCGGTCGGGACCGGTCAGGCCATAGCCCGTCAGGCTGCAATAGATCAGCCGTGGATTGACCGCTTTCAGCGTTTCGTAGTCGAGGCCGGCGCGGGCCAGGGCGGCGGGACGGACATTGGTCAGGAAGATGTCCGCCGTCGCCGCCAGCGCTTTCAGCGCCTCGCGGCCCAGATCGCTGCGGATATCGAGGACCACCGCCCGCTTGCCGCGGTTGTCCAGCTCGAAGATGGGATTGGCGTCCTGGTCCGAACCGATGGTGTCGAAGAACCGCCGCATCGGGTCGCCCTCGGGCGACTCGACCTTGATCACCTCGGCGCCCCAGTCGGCCATGATCCCGGCCGCGCCGGGGGCGGCGATGTAGGTCGCCAATTCGATGACGCGCAGTCCCTCCAGCATCGCATCCTCCCGTCTCTTTTCGTTGGCGGGAGTGTGCGGGACAGGAGCGGGGATTGAAAAGGCTTACCCAGCGGCAAGCCTTTCGCTCAGAAGACGAGGCGTCCGGGCGGCTCGACCTTGAGGATTCGCAACAGCCGTTCGTGGCCGTCGCGGTCGGGCCATTGGATGCTCTGGCCGACCGACAGGCCGATCAGGCCCGCCCCGACGAGGGACAGCACCGAGATCTTGCCGGCCGCAATGTCGGCTTCCTTGGGGTAGACTAGCAGAACTGAACGGGCCGCCCCGTGGGCGTCGTCCTCGAACCGCACGGTCGAGCGCATGCGCACCACATGATCGGGCATGTCCGCGTCGGGGCGAACCTCGGCGCGCTCGATCTCGCGCAGCAGCATGTCGGCCGCCAGCGGCGCGGTCGGCTCCATCTGCAGGGCCAACGTGGACAGGCGTTCGACTTCGGTCTCGGCCATGATGAGATGTGGACGCGCGACGGCGTCCGCTTGCGCGAGCATGGGAAGCTCCAGGCAAAGGATGTTCAGGCGCGGCGGCGCTCTGTTGCCGACCGCCGGATGCGGGAGGATGTGTGTTTCGCCCCGAACGCTCCGCGGCCCAGGCGCGCGGACGGTCCGGGGCTAGGAGCCTGCGAGCAGGCTACCGCCGTGGTGGCGAAAACGCCGGAAGGTCGGGCGCGAGAACATGCGCGCCATTCTCCACCCCGGGTCCGGCTTGTCAAACCGGGAACGTTGCGTTCAGGCGGCTTCGGACTTGGCGTCGCCGCGATTCAAGGCGGCGGCGTCGGCCAGGGCGCGCGCCACGGCGGCCACGCTGACCGGCTTGCGCAGGATGATGTCGGCGCCGGCGTCCAGGAATTCGGAAGCTTCTTCCCCGTCGCCATCGATCACCGCCACGATCGGCGTGGCGCGGTTGGGGCCGGCGGCCTCGCGCAACGCGGCGGCGGCGCCGGGCCCATCCAGCACGGGCATGCGGTGGTCCAGCATCAGGAGGTCGAACTCGGCGATCTTGGCCAGGTCGGCGGCGCGGCGGCCGTTCTGGGCGTGGACCACCTGGTGGCCCAGCTGCTCCAGGATGGCGCGCAGCATGGCCGCGTTCAGGGCGTCGTCCTCGGCGATCAGCACCCGCAGGCTGCGCGGCGCGCCGGGCGCGTCGATGGCGACCGCGTCCATTTCCTCCACGAACTCGCAGTCGGCGGCGGCGTCGAAGGGCAGGGTCAGCGTGAAGCAGCTGCCGACGCCGACGGCGCTGCGGGCCTCCAGCGCGCCGCCCATCAGTCGGGCCAGCTGACGCGACAGCGATAGCCCAAGGCCCGCGCCGTTGACGCCCGCGCCGGTGCGCTCGACGCGACGGAAGGGTTCGAAGGCCTGCTCCATCTCCTCGGTCGACAGGCCTGGACCCGTGTCGGCGACCTCGACGGCCACCTGGTTGTCGCGCAGTTCCAGGCGCACCTCGATGCGGCCGCGCACGGTGTACTTGACCGCATTGCCCAGCAGGTTGGCGATGATCTGGCGGGTGCGCAGGGCGTCGGCGATGACTGCGCCCTTGTCGCGACCACGTAGCAGCGGGTCGACGTGGACGGTCAGCTCCAGCCCCTTGGTCGCCGCGTGCGGCTTGTCCAGCAGGACGAGGTCCTGGACCAGTCGAACCGGATCGAACGGCTGGGTCTCGACGTTCAGGCGGCCCGACTCCGCGGTCTCGCTGTCGAGCGTGGCGTTCAGCACCGAGATCAGGTCCTGGGCCGCGTCGAGGGCGGCGTTCAGCTGCTCGCGCGAGGGCGCGGCGCGACCACCGCGACCGGCGGCGGCGGCCAGCACGTGGGTCACGCCGGTCAGGCCATTGCGGATCTCGTGGCTCAGCGTCGCGACGATATCGGACTTGCTGCGGGCCGTGCGCTCGGCTTCTTCCAGCACGCGCAGGCGTTCCTCGACCAACTGCTCGTGCGCGACCGCCAGGCCGTGCTGGCGCCGGAACATGCGGTTGAGGATCATGCCCAGGGTCAGGGCCAAGGCCGAGGCGCCCCAGGCCAGCATGCCGGCCTCTCGGCCTTCGGGATGCGAAAACTGGGCGATCACGGGGCCAGCCACCGCCAAGGGGCCGACGATCAGCAGGGCCGGCAGGTAGGACGCCGAGAAGAAGACGCAGAGCACCGCCCCGGCCGTCGCCATCATCAACAGGGTCTCGCGCGCCGGGCCCGCGCCCTGGGCGAAGATCGTGATCTGCACCACGCTCAGCGCCCACAGCGCCCCGCTCAGCACCTGCACGCGGGCGCGACGGTTAAGATCTTGCGACGCTTCGTCGCGCAGCCAGTTCACCACCGCGTAGAAGGCACCCCAGTTGATCGCGAAGATCGCGAAGCTGGCGCTCATCCAGAGGCGATTGACGGCGAAGGAGCCGATCCACACGAACAGGGGCAGGCTGATCGCGAAAACCCCAAGCGCGTAAGGCAAAAGCGCGGCCTGGGCGTCCAGGGCCTTGGCCAGTTGGGCGCCGTCCGTCGTGTCGGCTTGCGGGCGGCGCTCGGCGAGCAAGGTCGCGCTCCTTTCGGTTGAGCGCGCACATTAGTCGAGCGTGGTTTGCGCCGAGTTACGCGGTATCGTTAATCCACAGCTTCGTGGCGCAAACAATCATTAAGCCTAACCGTCGACGATGCGACTCCACGCATATCTCGGGCGGGCGAACCATGGCTACGACACGCGCTGCACTGACCGAATCCGACATCCGCATGCTCGTGAAGGGCGCGACGCCCGACGAGCGCGCCCTGGCGGCCCACAAGCTGTGTCGGAACATCGACCGCGCCACGCTCAGCGACGAAGAACGCCAGATCGCCCACGATATCCTGCGGGTGATGGCCGCCGACGCCGCCGAGCTGGTGCGTCGGGCCATGGCGGTCACGCTCAAGAACTCGATGGCCTTGCCGACCGATGTGGCCAATCGGCTGGCGCGCGACGTCGAGAGCGTCTGCCTGCCGATCATCAGCTTCTCGCCCGTCTTCACCGACACCGACCTGGCCGAGATCGTCCGCGTCGGCGGCCCGGTGCGCCAGATGGCCGTGGCCAAGCGCCCGAAGCTGTCGGCCAAGATCACCTCCATGCTGGTCGAGCAGGGGGGCGAGGACGTCGTCGCCACCGCCTGCGCCAACGATAACGCCCGCTTCTCCGAAGTGGCGCTGCACAAGGCGCTGGATCGCTTCTCCAAGTCCGAGCAGGTGCTGCAGGCCGTCGCCTACCGCGCGGCCTTGCCGATGGCGGTGACCGAGCGCCTGATCGAGATGGTCGGCGAGCAGCTGCGCGACCACATCTTGGCCAACCACGCCCTGTCGGCCGAGCGGACCCTGGAGCTGATCATCGGCGCCAAGGAGCGGGCCACGATCGATCTGGTCGACCAGGCCGGTCGCGCGGCCGACCCCAAGGCCTTCGTCGCCCATCTGCAGCGGGTCGGCCGGCTGTCGCCCTCGTTGCTGCTGCGGGCCCTGGCCCATGGCCACATGACTTTCTTCGAATGGGCCGTCGCCGAACTGGCGGGTGTCCCTCACCATCGCACGTGGCTGATGATCCACGACGCCGGGCCGCTGGGCCTGAAGGCGATCTGTGAGCGGGGCGGATTGCCGCCGCGCCTGTTCCCGGCCTTCCGCGCGGGTGTGGACGCCTTCCACGGCTTGGAGTTCGACGGCGGCGCGCACGATCGGGAGCGCTTCCAGGAGCACATGATCCAGCGCTTCCTGACCTCGTCGCACGCGGTGTCGCGCGAGGACAGCGAGTACCTGCTGGAGCGCATGGACCGCAGCAGCAACAAGCGCCGCGCCCAGTCCGCCTGAGGCGGACGCCAGGTCGAACGCTCGTTCGAAAGAAATCTGGGCAATCGCACGCGACGGCGCCAGACTTTCAATCATGTCTGACTCGATGCCGGGCGCGATCCGACCCGCCGCCACCGTACTGCTGCTTCGAGACGCGCCTTTCGAGGTGCTGATGGTCAAGCGCCACCATCAGATCGATTTCGCGGCTGGGGCCCTGGTGTTCCCGGGCGGCAAAAGCCACCAGGGCGATAGCGATCCGCGCTGGCGCGACTTGGCGATCGGCTTCGATGCGGTCGACTCGAAAGCCATGGGGGACGGCGCGCCCCTGCGCATCGCCGCCATCCGCGAGGCCTATGAGGAGGCCGGCGTGCTGCTGGCCCGAGACAAGAATGGCGCCTTCTATGCCGGCGAGGCGGCCAAGGACGTCCGGGCGGCGGTGGCCGAGGACAAGGTCGCCTTCATCGACGTGGTCGAAGACCTGGGCCTTCAGCTGGATCTTTCGGCCCTGACCGTCTTCGCCCGCTGGATCACGCCCAGGCTGATGCCCAAGCGCTTCGACACTTGGTTCTACGTCGCTCATGCGCCGCTGGCCCAGCAGGCGATCTGCGACGGTCACGAGGCGGTCGACGCCGAATGGATCGCGCCGGACAGGGCGCTGCACCTGGCGGCCTCGGGCGAGCGCAAGGTGATCTTCCCGACGCGCATGAACCTGCAGCTGCTGGCCGAAAGCGCCGACCCGGCCGACGCCGTGGCGAGGGCCAGGGCTCGCCAGCTCGTCACTGTTGAACCCTGGGTCGATGGCCAGGTCCTGCGGATCCCGGAGAATGCCGGCTATGGACCGGTGACCGAGCCCCTGGAGGCGCTCTAAGCGGGCGCTTCTAGTTCTTCAGCCCCGGGCCGGCGGCGTTGGTCCAGGCGACGACGTCGCCCAGCACCTTGGCGGTAGCCTGGTCGAAGGCGGGCACGATGGCGGAGACGCGATTGTCGGCGGCCTTCACCCGGGCCTCGAACACCTGGTCGCCGACCAGGGCGCGGTCGCTGTTGCGGTTCAGCACGCCGCGCACCCGCACCACCACCTCCGGCGCGGCCTTGGGCCCGTTGACATAGTCGGCCTCGAAGGTCCGCACCTCCAGGCGCAGCACCAGGTCGGCCTTGGCCACCTCGCCCCGGCCGATCAGGCGGGCGCGACCCGGATCGTTCTGGAAGGCGCGGGCGACGGCTTCCTCGAACAGCACGAAGGCCGGCGAAACCCAGCGGGCGTCGGCGATATAGGCGACCTCTCCGTTGCTGCTGGTCAGGATGCGGTCGCCGGCGGCGGCGCGCGTGAAGGCCGATGGGGCCTTCAGCACCCCGAACATCGCGCCGGGCGGCCCCTTGGGCACGCTGACGTCGCTCTCGCCGAAACGATAGAGGCTGGCCGGCTTGGCCTTGGGGAAGAGGCTGATGCAGCCCGAGAGGGACAGCGCCAGCGCCGTGACGGTCAGGGCCTTGGCGGCGGTGCGGATCATCGGGCTCACGGCTTGACCTCCACTTCCTTGGCGGGCGCCTTGCCGACCAAGCCTCGAGGGTTCTGTTCGACGTCGGCGACCAGGCGGTCCAGGGACTCGGCGGCCGACTGCAGGGTGACGATGGCTGATGACAGCTGCGGCAGGCCGGTGCTGGCGAAGTCGCTGGTCGGACCTTCCAGCTTGCCCACCATGCTGCGGGCGTCCTTGGCCGCGCCCTTCAGCTCGGCGGCGGCGTCGCCCAGTTCCTTCAGCGTGCGTTTGGCGTCGCCGTCGACCAGGCCATTGGCGCTCTTGCTGAGCTCGGTGATCGACTGGGCGGTCTGGTCGATACTCTGCAGCGCCTTCTGGGCGTCGGCGATGATCTCCTTGCGCTCGCGCAGCTCGGCGGTGACGGCCTGGACGTCGCTGAGCGAGGCGCTGAAGGTCTTGATGTTCTTGTCGGACAGCACGCGGTTGACCCGGTCCAGCGCCTCGATGGTGCGGGTCAGCACGGTGCCTCCGCCCTCCAGCAGGTCGGAGAGGGTGCTGCGCTGGCTGCGCAGCACCGGCACCTTGCCGTTCTTGACGGTGTCCTTCAGCAGCTCCTTGTTCGGCGAGCCGGCGGTGATCTGGACGTAGTTGACGCCGGTGATGCCCTGCGGCTCCAGCGTGGCGTAGCTGTCGATCTTGATCGGAACGTCCGAGGTGACGCGTACGCGGGCGATCACGCGGTTGGGGTCGCTCTTGTCCAGCTCGATCCGGGTGACCTCGCCCACCTTGATGCCGTTGAAGTGCACCTCGCCGCCTTCCGACAGACCGCGCACCGGACCGATGAACAGGATGTCGTAAAGGTCGTAGTCGCGCGTGAAGCTGATCTTGGCCAGCCAGACGGCGAAGATGATGAAGCCCATGAACAGGGCCAGGGTTATGGCGCCGACCAGGGCGTAGTTGGCGTTTCTTTCCATCAGTCGTCGGTCCTCGACTCGGCCGGATCCTCGGCGGCGGCGGCGCGCCCTCGCGGGCCCAGGAAGTACTGTTTGATCCAGGGATGCTCCGAACGCTCGAGCTCGCGCACGGGCGCCACGGCCACGACCTTCTTGTCGGCCAGGACGGCGACGCGATCGGTGATGGCGTAGAGGCTGTCCAGATCGTGGGTGATCATGAAAACGGTCAGGTCCAGGCTGTCCGACAGATCCTTGATCAGGGCGTCGAAAGCTTCGGCGGCGATCGGGTCCAGGCCCGCCGTGGGCTCGTCCAGGAACAGCAGCTCGGGGTCCATGGCCAGGGCGCGGGCCAGGCCGGCGCGCTTGCGCATGCCGCCCGACAGCTCGGCCGGCTTCAGCGTGGCCGCGCGGGCGGGCAGGCCGACCATGGCGATCTTCAGCTCGGCCAGCTCCTCGACCTCGCGCTTGGGCAGGCGGGTGTGCTCGTACAGCGGCGCGGCGACGTTCTCGCGAACGGTAAGGTTCGAGAACAGGGCGCCCTGCTGGAAGAGGACGCCCCAGCGTCGCTCGACCGACGACCACCGTCGACGCGAGGCCAGGCGCATGTCGCCGCCGAACAGTCGGACCGTGCCGCCATCGGGCGCCTTGAGACCGATGATGGTGTTCAGCAGCACCGACTTGCCGGTGCCGGAGCCGCCGACGACGCCCAGCACCTCGCCGCGCTCGACCTTCAGGTCCAGGCCGTCATGCACGACATTGTCGCCGAAGCACGAAACCAGGCCCTGCACCTGGATCGGAAAGCTCTCGGAGTCGCGTTCGACATCGGGCGTCGCCGCGGCGGTGGCGGGGCCGGTCATATGTCCAGCTCCATGTAGACGAGGGCGAAGACCGCATCGATCAGGATGATGGCGAAGATCGCGTGCACCACCGCCGCCGTGACGCGCCGGCCCAGGGACTCGACGTCGTTGCCGACCTCCATGCCCTGGCGGCAGCCGATCGCGGCGACCACGGCGGCCATCACCGGCGCCTTGGACAGGCCGATCCAGAAGTGGGTGGCGCCGACATAGTCGATAATGCGCTGCAGGAAGAAGGTCGGCGACAGGTCCAGCACGATCCAGACCACCAGTATGCCGCCAGCCAAGCCCGCGATGGTCGCCACGAAGGTCAGCAGCGGGATCGTGAAGAGCAGGGCGGCGAAGCGGGGCAGAACGAGGGCTTCATAGGGGTCCACGCCCATGACCTGCATGGCGTCGATCTCCTGGTTCATCTTCATCGAGCCGATTTCGGCCGCGAAGCTGGAGGCGGAGCGGCCGGCCAGCAGGATGGCGGTGATCAGGATGTTGAACTCGCGCATCACCGAGATGCCGATCAGCTCGACCGAATACACCTGGGCGCCGAAGTCGGTCAGCATGTTGGCGCCCAGGAGGGCAACCACCGCGCCGATGAAAAAGGTCGTGGTCGCCACGATCGGCATGGCGTCCAGGCCCGCGCGTTCGCACAGGGCCACGGTCGGCGCCCAGCGGATGCGGCGCGGGTCGGCGATGCTGCGGCCTAAGGCGACCAGCAAGTGGCCCAGGAACACCATGGTGCTGTAGGCGTCGCCGAACAGTCCGAACACCCCGCGCCCGATCCGCTCCAGCAGGGCCCGGAAGCCGCCGACCCGCACCGTAGGTTCGGGTTCGACCTGGATGGCGGCTGCGACCAGCTCCAGCAGCCGAAGGATTTCGCGTCGCGCCTTGACCCGTTCGGTCTCCAGGCGATCGCCGGCGGCCCGCAGGATGGCGTAGGCGCCGGCGGTGTCGCAGCGGTTCACGCCCGTGAGGTCCAGCTCCAGATCGCGCGCCTTGGCCAGCGCGTCGCTGAGCCGCAGACCCGCGTCGAACAGGCCCCGTGCGGTCCAGTCCCCGGAGAGGACCGCCGCCGTGCGACCGTCCTGCTCGGTCAAGGTGAAGTCCGCCGGAAGCGCCATGAAGTCCTTGGGGGTTCTTTCCCGGTTATATCCAAGCCCCGCCGTGGACCTGACAAGTCCAAAACGCGCCAAGGCGCAGCTTGGTTCTATTCTGGGCGAGAGCGTGGCCGAACGCCCGAAAATGGAGGGCCGTTCCCGAAGGTCGCACGGACGGTGCGTCCTCGCGGCGCATCGCGCCGGACTTCAATCTTGGTTAACGAGTTCCGGTCACGAACATGGTCAACGCATCCTTACCGTCGAGTCGGAGTACCGAACGCATGAACGCGCACGCCAAGCTGGACCAGCGCATGGCCTTCATGCGGTTCGACGAGCGGTCGCGGGCGGCGCTGCGGGCGATCAAGCCGGTGATCGACGCCGAGATCTCGGCGGCGCTGGGCAAGTTCTACAGCCAGGTCCGCCTGTTTCCCGAAACGCGCGGGAAGTTCCGTGACGATGCGCACATGACCAGCGCCGAGCGCGCCCAGGCCGCCCATTGGCGCCGGATCGCCCAAGCCGACTATGGCGACACCTATGTCCGCGACGTGGAACGGATCGGCCGCGCCCATGTCGACGCCGACCTGGCGCCGCAGTGGTACATCGGCGGCTACGCCCTGGTGGCCGAGGAGCTGATCCGGGCCGTGATAGCCAAGCGCGCCAAGGGGTTGTTCAGCGCCGCCAAGTCCGACGCCGAGCTGGCCGACGGCCTGTCCGCCCTGACCAAGGCCGTGTTCCTCGACATGGAGCTGGCCATCTCCACCTACCTGAGTCTGCTCGAGGAGGAGCGCGAGGCCCTTGAAGCCGAGCGCGAAGCCGCGGACCGTCGCCAGGCCGAGGCCGTGAAAGCGATCGGCGATGCTCTGTCGCGCCTGGCCGCCGGCGATCTGTCGGCTCGGGTCGAGGGCGATCTGGCGCCGGAATTCCAAAGCCTCAAGCTCGACTTCGAACAGGCCGCCGGCGCCCTGGCCGACGCGATGCGCGCGGTCGAGCACTCGGCCGGCGATATCCGCACCAGCGCCGACGAGATCGCTCGCAGCGCCGAGGACCTGTCGCAGCGCACCGAGCAGCAGGCCGCCACGCTGGAACAGACGGCCGCAGCCGTCGAGGAGCTGACCAGCGCCGTCACCAAGACGGCCCAAGGGGCGCGCGAAGTCTCGTCCCGCGTCGGCGAAGCCTCGGCCGAGGCCGAGCGGTCGGGTGAGATCGTGACCCGCGCCGCCGAGGCCATGACCAAGATCGAGGCGCAATCGCAGCAGGTGAACCAGATCCTGGGCATGATCGATGAGATCGCCTTCCAGACCAACCTCCTGGCCCTGAACGCGGGCGTCGAGGCCGCTCGAGCCGGCGACGCGGGCAAGGGCTTCGCGGTCGTGGCGCAGGAGGTCCGGGCCCTGGCCCAGCGCTCGGCCGACGCGGCCCGCGAGATCAAGTCGTTGATCACCGAGTCCAGCCGCCAGGTCGGCGAGGGCGTCGAATTGGTCGGCCAGACGGGCGAAGCTCTGCGCGGCATCCACGAGAAGGTCGGGGGCATAGACGCGCTGGTGAACGCCATCGCCGCCTCGGCCAGCGAACAGGCCACCGCCCTGGGGCAGGTGAATTCGGCCGTGAATCAGCTGGACCAGGTGACCCAGCGCAACGCCGCCATGGTCTCGCAATCGACCGAGGCCACCCACGCCCTGCGCGTCGAGGCCGCGGACCTCTCGAACCGGGTCGCCGCCTTCCGCGTGGGCGGGCGTCAGAAGGCCGCTCCAGGCTACCCGTCGAGCTATCGCGAAGCGCCGGCCGAAAATCCTGTTCACGCCGCTCGCGCCCGCGTCGCGGCCTTCGCCCGTCCGGGGCGATAAGGAACGCTACTTCGGCGGCGGCGCCGTCGAGGCGCGGTGGATCAGTTCGAACGGCAGGAGCATGTCGACCGGCCGTTCGGGCGGCTCGCTGCTCTTGGCGCGGGCGATCAGCAGCTTGGCCGCCGCCGAAGACATTTCCGCCACCGGCTGGCGCACCGTGGTCAGCTGCGGACGGCTGAAGCGCGCGCTGGGGCTGTCGTCGAAGCCCGCCACCGAGATATCTCCGGGGATCATCAGCCCCGCCTCGGCGATCGCCGCGATGCAGCCCAGGGCCATGTCGTCGTTCGAGGCGAAGATCGCCGTCGGCCGATCGGGCAGGGCCAGCAGGGCCTTGGCCTGCTCCAGGCCCGACTGGAACGTGAAGTCGCCCTGGCGCACCCAGCCGTCGTCGACGGTCAGGCCGCGCGCTTTCATGGCCTCCAGATAGCCTTCGCGACGCGCCTGGCTGGCGCCGTAGCGAGGCTCGCCGACGATGAAGCCGATGCGCTTGTGGCCCAGGCTGGCCAGGTGCTGGGTCATTTCGCGAGCGGCGGCGACGTCGTCCATGTGCACGCGGGGGCCCAGGCCTTCGGCCTTTTCCGGCCCGACGCGGACATAGGGCGTGCCCGCCTTGTCCAAGGTCTCCAGAACTCCGGGATTGTCGGAGGAGGGCGGGGTCAGGATCACGCCGTCCGGCTTCAGCGCGGCCAGGAAGCCGGCCACGTCCTGGCGAACCTTGGGGCCGTCGTTGTCGATCAGCTCGATCAGCAGGTGATAACCGGCCTCGCGGCACACCAGGGTGGCGCCCAGCTGGATGCGCGACAGATAGTCGGCGCCGCGCTCGCTCTGCCAGTGGTCGATGGTCAGGGCGGCGTCGACGAACACGGCGACCACGAACGAGCGCGATCCGGCCAGGCTGCGCGCGGAGAGATTGGGGCTGTAGCCAAGCTCCCCGGCCGCCTCGAGCACGCGGTCGCGCATGGCGGGCCGGACATTCGGCTCCTTGTTCATCACCCGCGACACGGTCTTGATGGAGACGCCCGCCTTCGCGGCGACGTCGTAGATCGTCACCGATGCCATCAGTCCGTCCCGACCCTGTTTTGACTCACGCCCATTTCCTCAGACTAAAGCCAGTCGCTTCCGGAAGGAAACTCCCTGCTTAACCTTACGCCACCCCTTGTGTCGCAAGGGACTGGCGGTCAGTGTGACGGCCACGCGGCGCGAAGATCGCGGAGGGGAGGTGAGATGCGGCCTGACGACGGAGGCCGGCCCAGGGAGCCGGTGCGCGCGAATTTCATCGCCGCCTACACGCTCGCCCAGATTGGGGCCTTCGTTTCGTTTCAACCGCTGCTGCAGGTCCTGTTGCCTCTGAAGGCGGCGTCGATCGACCACGCGTCCAAGGCGGTCGTTCTCAGCCAGGTGGCGTTCTGGGGCGCCCTGGTGGCCAGCATCGCCAACCTGCTGGCGGGCGCGATCAGCGATCGCACGACCTCGCGTTTCGGTCGCCGGCGGCCGTGGATGGTCGTGGGCGCGATCGGCGCGTCCCTGGCCTATCTGGCCATCATGCACGCCAAGACGCCCCTGGCCCTAATCGGCGGCGTGATCCTGTTCCAGCTGACCTTCAACCTGTGCTTCTCAGCCCTGGTGGCGGTGATGCCCGATCGGGTGCCGGACAACCAGAAAGGCATGGTCGCCGCGTTCCTCAGCCTGGGCAATCCGATCGGCACGGCGGTCGGCGCGGTGGTGATCGGCGGCCTGCTGGTGGTCGAGTGGCAACGTTACGCGACGATCTCGGCGGCGCTGCTGCTGGGCCTGGCCCCGTTTGTCCTGCGCCTCCGCGACCCGCCGCTGGCCAAGGCCGACCTGCCGCCATTCAATCTGAAAGCGTTCGTCTCGGGCTTGTGGGTCAGTCCGCGCGCGCATCCCGACTTCGCCCTGGCCTGGCTGGGCCGGTTCATGGTGCTGGTCGCCCTGAGCCTGGTGCAGTGCTACATGCTCTATTTCCTGCAGGACGTGCTGGACTATCCCAGGCTGTTCCCCGGACGTCGCGCCGAAGAGGGACTGGCGTTCCTGACGACCGTCTCGACGATCTCCAACGTGGCCCTGGCCATGCTGGGCGGCATGCTGTCCGACCGACTGCGGCGGCGGAAGCTGTTCGCCTTCGGCGCGGCCGTCGTGCTGGCGTGCTCGATGATTGTCTTCTCGCTATCGCCCAGCTGGCCGGTGCTGGTGGCGGCCTATGTGGTGTTCGGCTGTGGCGCGGGCTGCTTCTCCGCGGTCGACATCGCCCTGGTCACCCAGGTGCTGCCGTCGCAGCGCCACGCCGGCAAGGATCTGGGCGTGATCAACCTGGCCAACACCCTGCCGCAAGCGCTGGCCCCGGCCCTGGCGGTGTGGAGCCTGGGGCCCTCCCACGAGAACTTCCACGTCTTCTTCCTGATGGCCGCGGGCCTGGCCCTGGCTGGCGGTCTGGCGATCCTGCCGATACGAGGGGTGCGCTAGCCGCTCTTTTGCCAGTCGTGGGATGACCGCCGAAATCGAAATCCGCTTTCGGCTATCACTCCCGGGAGTTCCCGTTGCCCCAGTTCCGTGTCGTCACCGATCCCGACGATTCCGCCGTCGCGCCGTTCCGGGCGATCAAGGAGCGCGATCTGGTCGGACGCAAGGGCCTGTTCATCGCCGAGGGCGAAACGGTGCTGCGGGCCTTTGTCCGCGATGCGCCGGAACGCGTGGTGTCGCTGCTGATCGACCCTAGGCGCCGGGATAAGTTGGCCGAGGTGTTCGAAGGTCTGCCGGAAGAGACGCCTGTCCACTTCGCCGAACAGGACGTGCTGGACGCCATCGCCGGCTTTCATCTGCATCGCGGCGTGCTGGCGATGGGGCGCAAGCCCGATCCGATCGTCGCGCGCGACCTGCTGGCGGATCTGCCGGCCAAGGCCGTCGTGCTGGTGCTGTGCGGCATCGCCAATCATGACAATATCGGCGGCGTCTATCGCAACGCCGCCGCCTTCGGCGCCGATGCGGTGATCCTGGACGCCGACTGCTGCGATCCGTTGTACCGCAAGGCGATCCGCGTCTCGGTCGGGGCGGTGCTGTCGGTCCCCACCGCGCGGTTGGAGCGGGGCGAGGACATCGCCGACCTTCTGGCCGCGACCGGCTTCGAGGGCCTGGCGCTCAGTCCGTCGGCGACCGAGACCCTGGCCCGCCTGAACCCCGCGTCCCGCACGGCCGTCCTGCTCGGCGCAGAAGGACCAGGCCTGACGTCCGAGGTGATGGCGCGGGCAAGAGCCATCGGCATCCCGATGGCCAACGGATTCGACTCGCTGAACGTGGCGACGACAAGCGGGATCGTGCTGCACCACCTGCGCTTCTTCGGAAGTTAGGAAACCGGTTTCCAAATCAGCCGAAGCCGCTTTAGGGTCGCGCCCACAACAACCCCGACAGAAGGCTTCGATCCCATGTTGAACCGTCGCGGCGCCCTTGCGGCTTTCGTCACCGGCGTCATGGGATCCCTGGCGACGCGAAAGGCGGAGGCGGCGACCATGGAAAAAGCTGCCAAGGTTCTGGCCGATCCGACCGAAGTCATCACCCTGTGGCCTAACGGCGCGCCGGGCGGGGAGGGGGTCACGGCTGTCGAGACCGTCATCGATCGCACCATGCCCGGAGGTCCGCGCGATCGGGCCCAGACCCATACCCGCAAGCCGACCCTGGTGGTCTTCCGCCCCAGAAAGGCCAACGGCGCGGCCGTGATGCTGATCCCGGGCGGCGGCTACGAGCGTGTGGTGCTGGACAAGGAAGGCTTCGAGACAGCCCGACGGCTGAACGAGAGCGGCTACACCTGCTTCGTGCTCTTCTACCGCATGCCGGGCGACGGCTGGGCGGCAGGCGGTGACGCGCCGCTGCAGGACGCCCAACGTGGCGTCCGCGTCATCCGGTCGAAGGCCAAGGAGATGGGCTTTTCGCCCGACCGCGTGGCGATCATGGGTTTCTCGGCCGGCGGCCACCTGGCGGCCAATCTCACCGTCCGCTTCGACGCTCCGACCTACGCGCCGACCGACGCCGCCGACCAGTTGCCGGCCAAGCCGAACCTGTCGGCCCTGGTCTATCCGGTGATCAGCACCGACCCCGCCATCGCCCACGCCGGCTCGCGAAAGCAGCTGTTGACCCGGGACGCCTCGCCCGAGCGCGCCTTGGAGCTGTCGCCCGAGAAGCAGGTCCGGGAGGGACTGTCGCCGGTGTTCCTGTTGCACGCCGTCGACGACAAGACCGTGCCGGTCGAGAACACCATCGCCATGTTCACGGCGCTGAAGGCCAAGGCCGCGCCAACCGAGATGCACGTCTTCGAGGAAGGCGGCCACGGCTTCGGCCTGCGCTTCACGGCCGACAAGCCGGTGTCGGCCTGGCCGAGCCTGTTCGTGGCCTTCGCCAAGCGGCACGGCCTCTGAGGCAAGCGTGGCAGCTGAAAGTGGAAGCCGGTTTCGGCGCCCGCCACGCGCTAACTAGGCCGCGCCGCAGTCGGCCTTTTCGCGCAGCTTCCAGGCGGCGATCTCGGCGTCGCGGAATTTGACCCACTCGGCCCGCAGCACCGCCGGCCGTTTGCCGTGGCGTTCCTCCAGGAACTCCGCGCCGACCACCCGGTCTGTGCGGAAGGTGCGGAACGCCTCGCGCAGCTCGCACCAGGCGATGATCATCCGGATGGTCTCGCGATAGCCGACCGTGACCGGCCAGATCACCCGGGCGCTGACCGCGCCGGCGCCGTCGCTGTAGTCCAGGCGGATCTTGCGGCCGGCATGGATCCAGGCGCGGACCTGGGCGACGTCGATGCGGTCGGTCTCGGGCTTCCAGGCGGGAGACGCGCCGATGGCCGGTTCCAGCACATAGGGGCGCAGGCGATCGGGCACGGCGGCGGCGATCTTGCTGATCAGGTCGTTGGCGGCCTTGGCCAGCACAGGGTCACCGCGTCCGGCCACCCACTGCGCGCCCAGCACCGCCGCCTCGATCTCGTCGGGTGTCAGCATCAGGGGCGGCATGTCGAAGCCGGCCTCAAGCACATAGCCGATCCCGGCCTCGCCGCGGATGGGCGCACGCTGGCCGACCAGGGCGGCGATGTCGCGATAGACGCTGCGCTTGGAGGTCTCCAACTCAGCGGCGATGGCGTCGGCGGTCACCGGCGCGCGGCTGCGGCGCAGGATCTGGATGATCTGGAAAAGGCGTTCGGCGCGTCTCATGGCTTCGAATATCGGTGATCGCTACTGACAGCATGCTGGCAGTAGCCTGGCGGTAGCAAGTCGTCACCACGACATTCGAGATCGGAGAGGGACGATGATCACGCTGTTCGCCGCCGGAGCCGGGTTCGGGCTGCCCGAGATCAGCCCCTATGTGACCAAGACCGAGGTCCAGCTGATGATGGCCAACCTCAACTACAAGAAGACGAAGGGCAGCCGCGAGACTGCGCCCAAGGGTCAGCTGCCCTGGATCGAGGACGCCGCCCAGGCCATCGGCGATTCCACCTTCATCCGCGCCCACATCGAGCAGAAGTACGATGTCGACCTGGACATCGGCCTCACGGGCAAGGAGCGGGCCCAGGCCTGGGCGATCGAGCGGATGATCGAGAACCAACTCGGCTGGGTGTCCAGCTATTTCCGCTTCCTGGAGCCGGCCAATTTCGCCAAGGGGCCGGGCCGCTGGTTCGACCAGGCGCCCGAACATGTCCGCGAGGACCTGCGCAAGGGTCTGCTGGAAGCGGTGGCGACCAATGTCCGCGCGGTGGGCGTCGGACGGCATCTGCGCGAGGAGGTGGTCTGGCTGGGGACGTTGTCGTTGCGCGCCCTGGACGAGCTGCTCGAGGACAAGGCCTATTTGATGCGCGACAGCCATCCGGTCGGCGTCGACGCCACGGCCTTCGCCGTCCTGGCGGCGATCATGACACCCTTCTTCGACTCGCCGCTGAGGCGCGAGGCCGAGCGCTATCCGCGCCTGGTCGACTATGTCGGCCGGATGATGAGCCAGTTCTATCCAGCCCACCCGTGGGGACTGCGCCAAGCGGCTTGAGGTGAGAGCGCTTCCAGAGTGGTCGTACAAATTTCATCAAATTGGTAAGGCCATTTTCATTGCGCGCCTCGCGGGTTCCGATAAGGTGCCGAAGCACGACCGGGCGTGGCTTTGTCCGTCCGGCCGGGCGCTCGTCGACCCAGGCGCTGCGTATCTTGCGCCAACCTCCTCCCGGAGCGGACGACGATGGCGGCCGGAGTCCTTCCCCTCCGGTCGCCCGCCGCTCATGGTAAGGCCACTTGCGCGCGGACGCTTGTGAGGCGGCCGAACCGGCGCTAGTCCTGTGCGACGCGCCGGTCCTGGCGCGCGTCTACGGCCGTTCCAGATGTCGACCCCTTCGGGCACTCCGTCCACGGATTCCACCCGGCTCTACCAGCAGGTAGCGGCCTCGATCAGCGCATCGGTCGCCAATGGAACCTTCCAGCCGGGGCAGCGCCTGCCGTCCGAGCGCGACCTGGCCGATGAGTTCGGCGTCAGCCGGCCGACCGTGCGCCGCGCGGTCATCGCCCTGGAGATGCGCGGCCTGCTGGAGGCCAAGCAGGGCTCGGGCGTCTATGTCCGTCTCGACCAGCCGCCGCCGCCCGTGAAGGACCTGGACATCGGCGCGTTCGAGCAGGCCGAGGCTCGCCGCCTGTTCGAGGGCGAGGCCGCCGCCCTGGCCGCCACCCTGATCACCGACGAGGAGCTGACCTATCTCGAGACCCTGGTCACCGAGATGAACAGCGAGGAGTCGACCAAGGAGCAGTCCGAATTGGCCGACCGCCAGTTCCACATCTCGATCGCCGCCGCCACCCGCAACGTCGCCGTGGCGCGGATCGTCGAGAACACCTGGGACCTGCGCTATCGCTCGCGCCTGTGCATGCAGATGCTGGAAAAGGCCCGGCACGTGCGCAAGCGGCCTCTGAAGGATGAGCACCAGGAGATCATCGAGGCTCTGCGCACGCGCGATCCCAAGGCCGCGCGCGCCGCCATGCAGGCTCACCTGGGCGGGCTGATCGAGAACCTGCTGCTGACCGCCGAGCTGGAGGCCATCGAGCGCACCCGCGAGAGCCTGGCGGCCAAGCGCGAGGAAATCGCCATCCGCGCGGCCAGCGCCGCGAAGTAGCGCACCCGACGTCTCCCCAGAAAAGGAGGCCGGACCCCGTCAGGGCCCGGCCGCGCAGGAGGGGTTGGGGAGAGGGCTTTAGAAATTCACGTCCAGGCGCGCGCCGAAGTAACGGAAGGCGTCGCGGCCGGGAAACCAGGTGCGGCCTTGCGCGGTCGGGATGGCCGGATTGCTGTAGCCGGACGTGCCGTTGCCCAGGCCTTGGGCGTAGCGTTTGTCGAGCAGGTTGTTTGCGAAGGCCGAGACCGTGTAGCGGCCCTCGCGGTCGGTGATCCCGACCTTCAGGTCGACGATGCCGTAGGCCTTCTGGATCGTGCGCGGATCCTGGCTGAGCGAGAAGTTGACGTCGTCTTGCCAGCGATAGGTCGCACCGACGAAGCCCTTGAAGGGCAGGCCGGGCAACGCGATGTCGTACTGCCCGCCGATGTTGAACTTGAACTTCGGCGTATTGTTCAGGCGCTTGCCGGCAAGGTTCTGGACGCGGCCGTTGGTGGTCGGGGTGCGGTAGCACTCGCCCGGCCTGCCGACATAGCCGGCTGGCTGCAGCGGCAGGTCTGCGGTGGCCGGCTGGCTGTTGTTGCAGGGGCCGTTCTTGAAGTCGACGACCGTGGCGTCGGTATAGGCGAAGGCGCCGTTCAGGCGGAAGTTGCTGGTGATCCGCGCCACGGCGTCCAGCTCGACGCCCTGCGTGCGCAGCTGGCCGACACTGTTCAGGAAGGTCAGGAAGGTGCCGTCGGGCAGGAAAGAGGTGACCGAGGTCTGGAAACCCTTGTAGTCGGCGCGGAACACGGTGGCGTTGAAGTAGACGCGTCGGTTCAGCAGGCTGCTCTTGAAGCCGAGCTCGTAGTTCTTGGCCGTTTCGGGCGGCACCGGCATCTGGGCGGCGATCCGCGCGTCGAAGGTGCTGACCAGGTCGTAGGCCTGGCCCTTGTAGCCCGTCGAGAAGGTCGCGAACGTCATGATGTCCGGAGTGACCTTGTACTGCGCGCCGATCTTGCCGGTGAAGGCGTCGTCCTCGTCGGACTTGCCGAAGATCTGGTGCGTGGTCGCCGCGCCGGGCGCGGTGCTGGCGAAGATCGTCTTGTCGAAGTGATAGCTGATCTTCTGCCGGTTCAGGCGGCCGCCGCCGGTCAGGCTGAGCTTGTCGGTGATGTCCCAGGTGGCGTTGGCGAAGGCCGAGTAATTCTCGTTGGTGCTTTCCGCCAGATACCGGGCCAGCTGCAGCACCGGGCCGCGGTTCAGATAACGATCCAGGTCGTTCTTGGCGTACCAGAGGCCGGCCACGTAGCGCAGTCGCGTGTCGCCGGGCGAAGTCAGGCGGAACTCCTGCGTCCAGCTGTCGGCGTGGAAGTAGCCGTCGATATGCGCGCCGCTGTTGATCCCCGAGGGGCTTGCGACCGGGAAGCCCAGCAGGAAGGGCTGGTCGGTGCCGTCGATGTCCTGGAAGTCGATCATCTTCCAGCGGTCGTGCGAGGTGATCGACGACAGGGTGTGGCCCTTCAAGACCGATCCGTCGCCGAAGTCGTAGTCGATGCGGGCGGTCGTGCCGAAGACGTCCGAATTGCCGCCGCCGATGCGGTCGTCGGCGCGGACGAAATGGTTGTTCTTGTCGAAGGTGATCCCCCGCAGGGTCAGGGTGGCGGGGAAGGCCGGCGCGCCCTGATAGAATAGGCCCGGCGTCAACTCGGTGATCGCGCTGGCGCAGCAGCTCGATACATTGTGGTTGTAGCGCGGGGCCAGGCTCAGGGTCAGGTTCTCGGTCGGCGTCCACACCAGCTTGGCGGTGGCGGTGAAGCCCGCGCTGCCGTTGACGTTCTTGCCGGTGGTCAGGTTCTTGAGGTTGCCGTCATAGTCGCTCTTGGCGACCGTCAGGCGCATCAAGAGGTCGTCCTTGATCGGGCCTGAGACGGTGAAGCCCGCGCGCTTCTCGCCGTCGTCGGTGACCAGGACCATGGCCTTGCCGGAGAATTCCTTGGTTGGGGCGGCGGTGGCGATGTTCAGCACGCCGGCGATGGCGCTCTTGCCGAACAGGGTGCTTTGCGGACCGCGCAACACCTCGACCCGTTCGACGTCGATCAGGTCCTTGAAGGCGGCGGCCTGGAAGCCGACCGGCACGTCGTCGATGACGACGGCCACATCCGACTCGACGGCGATGCCGTTCGAGAAGGTGCCGATGCCGCGCATGTTGATGCTGAAATTGCCCGGCTGGCTGCCGTAGTTGATCACCAGGCCCGGCGACAGCTTCACCAGGTCGCCCAGCTCGCGAACATTGTTGCGCTCCAGCACGTCGGCCGTGACGGCCGTCACCGAAACCGGCACGTCCTGCAGGCGCTCGGCCCGCTTGGTGGAGGTGACGATGATCTCCTCGAGTTGCGCGGAGTCGCTGGTCGGCGTCTGAGCCGAAGCCGCACCGGACGAAACGGCGAGCATGGCGACAGCCGTAGAGGCCAGCAGCAGGCATCGAAGGGTGGTCATGGTCTTGGCTTCCCCGCGCTAAGGCCGATCGGTTCTATGCCGATGGCAATTGGTATGCCCAACGGATGGCTCATGGTCAGGCCAGTTGTCAAGTAGCGTCGTTATATCTGCCCAATTTGGCCTGGTCGATGGGAAATGGAAGCGCGTCCATAGGCCGGGGAGCCCGATCGACATGGCCAACGGCTTGGTCCTTTACGTTGGTGAATTCAAATTGGTAATGTCAGTTAAGCGGCCGCCTTGATGCGCCGACGGCTCTCGCTGGGGCCGAGCAAAATGACCGGGGAGTGTTCCAGATGACGTTCAAGAGCTTGCTGCGGGCGGCGGTCGCCGTGGCCGTACTGACCGGGCCCGCTGTCGCCGCCGCGGCCTCGCCTCGGTCCGCTATCGTCAGTACGCCGGCTTCCGCTATCGACGCCGTCGGCCGCAAGGTCGCCGCCTGGCAGTTGTCGCACATGGACAATTTCGACTATGTGCCGGTCTCCCAGTTCCGGAAGGACACCGAGGCCCCGCGTGACTGGATCCAGGCGGCCTTCTACATCGGCCTCTACACCTTCGCCGACGCGACCCGGGACCCGTACCTCGCCAACGCCATCCTCAAGCATGGCGAGGCGGAAGCCTGGGGCTTCGACGATCGTCCGCGCCATGCGGACTCCGACGCCACCGGGGCAGTCTGGGTCTGGGCGGCGAACCGCACGCACGACCAGGCCAAGCTGGCCCCGATCCGCGCGCGCTTCGACGCGGTGCTGGCCGATCCGTCCAGGGTGTCACTGGACTTCTCGCTGAAGCCGGCCAAGGGCGATCCCTACTGCCAGGTCCGATGGTGCTGGAGCGACGCCATCTTCATGGCTCCGCCGGCCTGGGTCTCGCTGAGCAAGATCACCGGCGACAAGCGCTATCTGAACCACGCCGACAGCGAGTTCTGGGCGACCCACGATTATCTCTACGACAAGGTCGATCACCTCTATTATCGCGATAGCCGCTTCATCACGCGCCGCAGCGACAACGGTCACAAGATCTTCTGGGGGCGCGGCAATGGTTGGGCGTTCGCCGGTCTCGCGCGGATCCTGCAGGATCTGCCGGCCAACCATCCCAGCCGCCCCAAGTACGAGGCGGTCTTCAGGCAGATGGCCGCCAGGATCGTGACACTGCAGGGGGAGGAGGGCTATTGGCCCGTGTCGCTGCTGGAGCCGCAGAAGACGCCGGAGACCAGCGGCACTGGCTTCTTCGTCTACGGCCTGGCCTGGGGCGTGAACCATGGCTTGCTGCCTCGCGCCAAGTACGGTCCGGCGATCGACAAGGGCTGGAAGGCGCTGGATGCAGCCGTCGAGCCCGACGGCCGCCTGGGCTGGGTGCAGCGCGTGGGCGCGGCGCCGGACGAGGTGGGGCGCGACGACACCCAATTGTACGGCGTGGGCGCTTTCCTGCTGGCCGCCAGCGAGGTGCGAAATCTAGGCTCTGCTTCCCAAGGTCGGCCCAAACGCTAGAATAGCCGCGCAGAATCCACAGCGAGGCTCGATGCGCGGCGCGCCCGACCCACAGAAGCTCTACCAGCAGGTCGCGCGATCGATCGCGGCCTCGATCGCCGAGGGACGCTACGTCCCCGGCGACCGGTTGCCGTCCGAGCGGGGTCTGGCCGACTCTTTCGGGGTCAGCCGCCCGACCATCCGCGACGCTATGATCGCGCTGGAGTTCCAGGGTCTGGTCGAGGCCCGCCAAGGCTCGGGCGTCTATGTCACCGCGCGTGGCAAGCCCGAGGACGACGCCAACGAGGCCGAGGTCAGCGCCCTGGAGCTGACCGAAGCCCGGCGTCTGTTCGAGGGCGAAGCCTGCGCCTTGGCCGCCGCCGCCATCAGCGACGAGCAGATCGCCGCCCTCGAACGCATCGTCCGCGAGCTGGCCAGCCTGGCCAATGTCGAGGAGGGCGAGCGGCTGGAGCATGACTTCCATCTGTCGATCGCCCACGCCACCCGCAACGCCGCCATCGTCGCGGCGGTCGAGGAGATCTGGACGCTGCGCCGTCAGTTCGCCGAGTGCGGCCACCAGCTGCGCCGCGTCCGTCTGGCCGATCCCGAAGGTTTCGCCGAAGACCACCGTCGCGTCGTCGCCGCCCTGCGCGAACGCGATCCCAAGGAAGCGCGCCGGGTGATCCACGAGCATCTGAACCGCACGGTCGAGGCCTTGCTGTCCATGGCCGAACGCGACGCCCTGGAGCGTACGCGCCTGGAGATGGCCGAGCGTCGCGACGAGCTGTTGCGCCGGACGGCGATCTAGCGTTGCACGTGATCTGGGTCTGTTCCTGGGCGCGATAATTCGCCGCACAAATCAAGGTCTTGCGGTTTCGGGGCGACGCGTGCTGACCTCCCTCAAGGAATCAGGGGGTAATGATGTCGGATAAGTTGGCGCCCGCGAGCGTGGAAACGGTGCTGAAGGCGATCTCCGCGGAGATGTCGTTCGCCGCCGTGGCCTGCGGGCATCTGGACGTGGCGCTGGGCAAGATCCTCGAGGTCGTGCCGGACGAGCATCGCCTGTCTGTGATGCAGGAGCTGCACACGGTCGACCTCCTGGCCCAGCACATCACGGCCCTGACGGACTTCACCGGCAATCTCTCGCAGCAGCACGGCCAAGGCGTCCTGGAAGTCAACGACTCCCTCAACGCCATCACCCTGGGCGACGTCGCCGAACGCCTGCGCGAAGCGATCGTCTCCGGCTAAACGGTCCGCCAATCGGCGCCGGTCGCCGCGAACAGGCGGATGGCGTCGACCAGGCGCTGGCCCTCGACCCGGGCGCGCGCCGAACGGGCCGCATTCAGCGTGCGCTGGGCGTCGACCACCTCCAGCAGCGTGCCGCCGCCCTTGTCGAAGGCGACCCTGGCCAGGCGCAGCCGCTCGGCCGCCTGCTGCTCCGCGCGGCCTTGGGCGGCGAGCGCCGTCTCGTCGGCCGACAGAGCCGACAGCGCGTCCGCCACCTGGGCGAACGCCGTCAACACCGTCTGCTGATAACGGGCCGAGGCCGCGCGGGCGGCTTCGCGCGCCTGCTGACGACGGGCCTTCAGCGCGCCGCCGTCGAACAGCGGAGCGGTCAAGCCCGCGCCGATGTCCCAGCCGCTGGCGTCGTACGAGAAGAGATCGCCCGGCTTCAGCGACCCTTGGGTCAGGGACGCGCTCAGCTTCAGGTTCGGATAGAGGTCAGCCGTCGCCACGCCGATGTCGGCGGTGGCCGCGTGCAGCTCGGCCTCGGCGGCGAGGATGTCGGGACGTTTGCGGATCAGCTGCGAGGGCAGGGCGACCGGAACGGGGGCGCTCAGGGTCATTGCCTGGAGGTCGAAGGCGGGCGCGACCCAATCGGCCGGGGCCTTGCCGACCAATACCGCCAGGGCGTGACGGGCGGCCGCCAGCTCGCCTTGCAGGGCGGGCAGCTGGGCGCGGTCCTGCTCCAGCTGGCTCGTGGCCGAGACCTTGGCCAGGCTGGTCGAGCCGCCCAGGGCATTGGCCTTGTGGATCAGGTCGATATTGGCCTGATCGTCGGCGATCATCCCCTCGACGCTGGCGATCTGGGCGCGCAAGGTGGCGATGGTCGCCGCTTGCAGCGCGACATTGGCGGTCAGGCTCAGATAGGCCGCCTCGGCCCGGCGTCCTTGCGCGTCGGCCCGCGCCGCCGCGCCTTCGATGCGCCGCCTGGTCCCGCCCCACAGATCGAGGTCGTAGCTGACCGCGCCGCCTACCGAATACAGGGTGAAGGTCGGGTTGCTCAGCTGGATGTCGCCGAAGCCCGTGAAGCCGAAGGCTTGCAGGTTGGCGCGTTCGCGGGAGATCCCGGCGTTGCCCGTGACCTGCGGGCCGGCGACGCCGCGCGCCTGGGCCAGGGCCGATGCGGCCTGGGCCAGGGTGGCGTCGGCTTCGGCCAGGGTGGGGCTGTCCTTGAGCGCCTGGCGGATCGTCGCGTCCAGCTCGGGCGAGTTCAGCGCCGTCCACCACGGGCCCGCGTTGGCCGCGGCGGCGTCGAGGCGCGCGGCGGTTGGGGCGGTTTCGCCCGCGCCCAGCGTCGATGTCGCGGTCGGCGCTTCGGGCGTCTTGAAGTCCGGGCCCACGGTCGCGCAGGCGGACAGACTGGAAGCGGCCAGCAGGGCCCCAAAGGACTTTAGAGTCAGCTTAGTGGTCGGAGACATTGGCGGCCTTGGCCCCGGATTTTGGGGTGCGCATGAGAAGGATGAGCGGCGCGCAGGCGATGGTGATCACCAGCATCAGCCGGAAGTCGTCGAGATAGGACAGCATCGCCGCTTGCCGGCTGATCAACCCATTGTACGCCGCCATGGCGGCCTGGCTGGAGAACAGGTGCGGCTGATAGGCTTGGTACAGAGGGTTGTCGGGGCGAGCGTGCTCGACCAGAATCGCGTGGTGCTTCTCGATGCCGCTGACGAACAGGGCCTGCATGATCGAGATGCCGGCGGCCGAGCCGATGTTGCGGATCAGGGTGAAGAGGCCCGCGCCCTCCGCCCGGTGCTGGGGGAGCACCTTGGCGAAGGCGATGGTGCTGAGCGGCACGAAGATCAGGCCGGTGCCGACCCCCGACAGGAAGCCCGAGGTCACCAGCAGGGTGGTGTCCATTTGCAGGCTGTAATGGCTCATCTGCCAGAGCGAGAGCGCGCTGATCGAGAGGCCGATGGTCAGCAGCAGCTTGATGTTCATCCGGCCCATCAGCTGCCCCACCGCGAACATGGCGATGAAAGAGCCCAGGCCTCGGGGCATGGAGACCAGGCCCGTGAAGGCGACGGGGTAGCCCAGCAGCGTCTGCATCAGCGGCGGCAGCAAGGCCAGTGTGCTGTACAGCAGGATGCCGATGAAGAAGCCGAACAGGCAGCAGGTGATGAAGTTGCTGTCGGCCAAGAGCTCGCGCGCCACAAACGGCTTCTCGGCGGTGGCCAGCTGTACGCCGAACACCCACAGGGCGATGACGGCGATGATCAGCTCGGTCCAGATCTCGCGGGAGCCGAACCAGTCCTGGCCGGGGCCGCGGTCCAACATGAGCTGGAAGGCGCCGATCGCGATCGCCAGCGCCAGAAAGCCGAGGGTGTCGAACTTGCGCTTTTCGCTGCTCTTCTTTTCGGACAGGAAGAAAAATACGCCGCAGAAGGCCAGGATGCCGATCGGCAGGTTGATGAAGAACACCCAGCGCCAGTCCAGATTGTCGGTCAGCCAGCCGCCCAAGCCCGGGCCCAGCAGGGGCCCCAGCACCGCGCCGGCGCCCCAGACGGCCATGGCCTGGCCATGGCGCTCAGGCGGGTTGATGTCCAGAAGCACCGCCTGCGACAGGGGGATCAGCGCTGCGCCGAAGAGGCCTTGCAGCAGGCGAAACAGGACGATCTCGACCAGGTTCTGGGCCACGCCGCACAGCATCGAAGCGGCGGTGAAGCCGATGATCGAGACGATCAGCACCATCTTGCGGCCCATCCGCTCGGTCAGGAAGCCGGTCAGCGGCGTCATGATCGTCGAGGCCACGATATAGGAGGTCAGCACCCAGGTGATCTGGTCCGCCGACGCCGAAACGCTGCCCTGGATATGGGGCAGGGCGACGTTGGCGATGGTGGTGTCCAGCGAGATCATGATCGTCGCCAGCATCACCGAGACGGTGATGGGCGTGCGATTGGCGACGTCGCGGGCGTGACCGTCGTGCGTCATTCGCGGCGGCCCGACCGGACGTCCACGGTCGCCTTGGCGCTGAGGCCGGCGGACAGGTTGGCCGGTGGCGCCTGGTCCAGGGTCAATCGCACGGGCAGGCGCTGGACGACCTTGACCCAGTTGCCGGTCGCGTTCTCGGCCGGCAGCAGGGCGAAGCTGGAGCCGGTGCCTGGGCTGAAGCTGGCGACGTGGGCCTTCAGCGGCTTGTCGTAGGCATCGACCTTGACCGTCGCCGGCTGGCCGACGCGCATATGGGCCAGCTGGTCTTCCTTGAAGTTGGCCTCGACCCAGGGCTGACCCGAAATCAACCAGAACACCGGTTGCGAGGCGGTGACGCGAGCGCCGGCCTGCAGTTGCTCGACCTTGGCCACGACTCCGTCGGCGGGGGCGACCACGGCGGCGTAGGAGCGATCCAGCTTGGCCCGCTCCAGCCTGGCGGCGGCTTCCAGCACCTTGGGCTGGCGTTCCGTCGGGGTGTCGCCGCCGCCGCCCAGGTCAGCCAGCGCCGTGGCGATCTGCTGCTTCACGACGGCGATCTGGCGCTGAGCCTGGTCGGCGGCGTGACGGGCTTCGTCGGCCTGGGCCCTGGTGGCGACGCCGGCGGCGGCCAGATCCCGCTGGCGGGCTGCCTCGCGCTGGGCGTAGGACGCGGTCTCCTGGACCGCGGCCAGGTCGGCCAGGCGTTGAGCGTAGACCGCGCGCTTGCCCTGGACGTCGAAGCGCGCCTGGGCGAGGGCGGCCTCGGCCTCCGACACCGCAACCTGATAGTCGGCCGGATCCAGGCGGAACAGTACCTGGCCCTTCTTCACGGGCTGGTTTTCGCGCACGGCGATCTCGACGACGCGGCCGTCGATGCTGGTGCTGATCGCCGTGCGGCTGGACTGGACGTAAGCGTTGTCGGTGGTCTCGGACTTGCCGCCGGTCAGGACGACGAAGCCCACGCCCGCCAGGATCAGCAACGGAACACCAATCATCAGCGGCCAGCGCAGCCGCTGGCCCAGGGTCCTTGGTCGCCGTTCGCCGGCCACCTTGGCCTCCGAGTCGGCGATAGCCTCGTAACCTTCAGCGTCGCTCACGCGCTGCTCCACGTCTCGATCGGTTTTGGGGATCCTCGGGTTCGTTCAGGCTGCGAACCTTGGCCGGCGAAATAGGACTCCGCCTGTCATGAGGGAAATGATATCTCTTCACGACAGCCATGAACGCCGTGAATTTCCGAACCGCTGACCTCAATCTCTTCCGGGTCTTCGTCACCCTGCTGGAAGAGAAGAACGCGACACGCGCCGGAGAGCGCCTGGGCCTTTCACAATCGGCGGTCAGCCATGCCTTGCGTCGCCTGCGCGAGATGGTCGGCGATGATCTCTTCATCCGGGGTCAGACGGGCCTGCGACCCACGCCGCGTGCGCTGGAGATCGCCGACACCGCCCGCACCGCGCTGAAGCTCCTGGAAACGGCGGTCACCGCCCAGCGGTTCGACCCGGCCGTCGATCACCACGTCTTTCATATCGCGGCGGGAACCTACATCTCCTACGTGCTGGGCCCGCTGATCGCCGAACGCGTGCTGGCCACGGCGCCGAAGGTCCAGATCCATTTCCGGGCGCTCTACGCCGGCATGACCGAGGACCTGGACACCGGCGGCCTGGACATGGTGATCGGCTGCTTCGAGTCGATCCCGGGGCGGTTCACCTATACTCAGCTCTTTGAGGAGACGGGCGTTTGGGTGCTGCGCAAGGACCACCCGGCGGTGGCTGCCGGTCTTGACTACGACACTCTGGCGCGCCTGCCGCGTCTGGGCGTGATGGGCGGCAACGACGACCCGGACCGCACCTCGGCCGGACACCTGGGTCTGCGCCGCGTCACCTCGTGGGGCGAGCGCTACGCTCTGGGCGATGATCCCTACCAGCCGTTCTCGGTGCAGGACTCGTTCAGCGCCATCAGCATGATCAGCCGCTCGGACATGGTTTGTCTGTTGCCGCGGCGCTTGGCGGAACTGGCCGCCATGCGCGGCAAGGTGGCGATGGTCGAGCCCCCGAACGCGCCACCGCCCACGCCGTTCGGCGCAGTGTTGAGGGCGACGGATGGTGCGGATTCGCCGAACGCCTGGCTGCTTAAGCTGTGCGAGGACGCCGCGACGGCCCTCTAGTCCGCCACAATCGCGCCCCAATCGGCGCCGGTCCAATACAAAGCGTCACTATTCTCGCCCCCGACGGGCGCTAAGCCGGAACGATCCGGGGAAGCAGTGGGCGTCTCGATCGTGCGGCACAGGATTCTTCTTCTCGACTCCGACCGCGAGGCGCTGTCGACGCTCTCAGCCTTCCTGACCTCGCACGGCTACGAGGTGGACGTGGCGACTTCTGCGCGCGAAATGGACGAGCGCCTGGCCACGACGGAGGTGGACGCCGTCGTGCTGGACTTGATGCGGCCTGGCGAGCCGGGCCTCAACGTTTGCGGCCGCCTGCGCGAGCGTCCCCTGGCGCCGGGCGTGATCGTGCTGAGCGCGGTGGCCGACGAAGCCGACATCGTGGTGGGCCTGGAGATCGGCGCCGACGACTACGTGACCAAACCCTATCGCGCGCGCGAACTGCTGGCCCGTCTGCGGGCGGTGCTACGCCGCCGCGAGGAGACGGTGCGACACGGTTCCCTCGATCGGTCCGAGAGCTATCGGTTCGAAGGCTGGCGGCTGAACGCCGCGACCCACCAGCTGTTCGACCCGCGCGACCGGCTCGTCGACCTCTCGCCGGCCGAATTCAGGCTGCTGCGGGCCCTGGTCGCCAGAGCCCAGGAAGTGGTGGCGCGCCGCGATCTGGCGCCCGCCGAGACGGGGGAGGAGGCGCGCGCCCGGGACTTCCAGATCAACGTCGCGATGAGCCGCCTGCGTCGCAAGCTGGCGCGGGCGGAGGGCGGATCCCGGCTGATCCGAACCGTTCGACACGCCGGCTATCTGTTCACCGCTCCGGTCGAGCGGGCCTAGGCCGCCGCCGCGCGAGCCGCCGCCGCTCGCGCCTGGGGCAGGCGCAGCTCGGCGACCAGTCCGGTGTCTCCCGGCCGCAGGCGCAGGTCGCCGCCATGGGCGCGGATCGTCGAGCGCGAGACCGACAGGCCAAGACCCACCCCGGACTTTCCGGACGCCCGGGCCGCCTCGCTGCGATAGAAGGGTTGGAACACCCGCTCCAGATCGTCCGCCGCCAGGCCCGGACCCCTGTCGGCCACCTCGATGAAGGCCTCGCCGTCGCGGACGTCCAGGCTGACGGTCGCCTGGTCGCCGTATTTCAAGGCGTTGTCGATCAGGTTCTCGACCACGCGCTGGACGCCAACCACGTCGATCTCGGCCAGCACGGCCGGGCCGGGTTCCAGCTTCGCCGGCCCCGGAGCGTCGTCGACGACAACTTCCAGCAGCGAGCGCAGGTCGACGATCTGGCGGGCGCCGGCGTGGGTCTCGTCGCGCATGAAGGCCAGAACCGAGGCGATCATTTCCTCCATCTGGTCCATGTCGCGGCCGATCGCCGAGCGCAGGGCGGGCGAGGCGCGCTCCAGCTTGAAGCGCATGCGGGTCAGGGGCGTGCGCAGGTCGTGCGAGATCGCCCGGATCATGCCGGTGCGGTCGTCGACATAGCGCTTGAGGCGACGCTGCATCAGGTTGAAAGCGTCGGCGGCCTTGCCGATCTCGGCCGGGCCCGACAGCGGCGGCAGGTCCGCCGAGGGTTCGCGGCCCAGACGGTCGGCGGACTCGGCGAACACCTTCAGCGGTGCGGCCAGGCGCCAGGCCACGAAGAGCGCGACCGGAGCAATCAAAGCGATCGACAGGCCGAACCAAAGCAGCACCCGGCGCTGCCAGCTGTTGGGGAAGCCCTCGGGCTGCGGGCGAACGGTGGCCCAGCGGCCGTCGTCCATCTTCATGGCCGCGACGAACTCACCCTCGACATAGGGCGCCCGGCCCAGGCGGAAGCCGGTGGCGACGTTCGGCGGCGGCAGGGTGCGCTCGGCTACGACGCTCGGCGGGGCGGCGATCTGGAGCGGGCGCGTCGGCGGTATGCGCGTCAGCGTGGACTCCGTCGCCGGGCGAGACGCCTCGATCCGCTCCGGGGTGGCGACAGGCGGCGCGGCCGCTGGGGCGATGACCACGGGCGCGCTGGCAGGCTCGGTCTTGGCGGGCGCGCGGACCGGGGTTTCGCTGGTCGACGTCGTCGTGAACACGAACCGCGTCGGGGGCCGAGCGAAGACCGCCGCGTCCAGGGGCGAGCGGATGATGGGGCCGCGCGCGGCGCCGTTCAGGATGTCCGGCCGGCCGGGAGCGCGGTTGGGCGAGACCTGCCCCATGGCCGATCCCATTCCCGGTCCAGCGTTTGGCGACGCGCCGGGTGGCCCCACGGTCGCGCGGGAAAACCCGCCCGGCATGCGCTGCGGCTGAGGTGCGGATTGGGGCGTGGATTGGGGCATGGACGTCGGCGAACGCGGAAGGCGTTGGGACGACGGGAACGGGCCATTCGGCTGGGCCATGCCGCCCGGAAAGCCTCCTGGTCCGCCGGGCCCCATCGGCGGCGGACCCATCGGGCCGCCCGGCCCGCCGGCGGGGCCGGCTTGGCCGACCTGTACGACGCCCGACAGCAAGCGCGAGTCCGTCGCCTCTGCATGAGCCGGCGGCGGCATCGGTGCGCCCGCCAGCGGCGGCGGCGCATAGAACAACAGGCGTACGTCGGTCTCAGCCGCACCGACCAGCCGGGCCAAGTCCCTGGTGGCGGGGGGCGACACCACCCAACCAGGGCTTTGCAGACTGGGGGCGGTGTCCTCGAAGCTGAGGACAAGGGGACGGTCGTGATCTTCGGGCGTATCGCCGCCGCGCAGGGCCGCACTGATGTCGGACAGGCTGTACTGCTGTGGCGGAGCCGGCGGGAAGAACACGGTCAGAACCAGCGTCACCACCTGGGCGGCGCCCAGAGCCCCGACGACGATGGCCAGGATGCGCGCCCATAGAGGCGGGCTGAGACGCTTGCGCCAGGTCATTCGCCGATCACTCCAGCGTCCAGCATGTAGCCGACGCCGCGATAGGTGCGGATCAGCTCGCGGTCCGTCTGGTCCTGGATCTTGCGGCGCAGGCGGCTGATGTGCAGGTCGACCGCGCGGCCCATCTCGTCGGCCTCGTCGGAGCGGAGCAGGGCGATCAGGTCCTCGCGCGGCACCACCTGGCGAGCGCGATCCAGCAGGGCGCCCAGGATGGCCAGCTCGCTGCGGGTCAGCAACAGGATCGCCCCGTTGGGGGCCCGCAGCTGGCGGGCTGCCAGATCCAGGCGGAAGTCCGCGAAGCGATAGACGCTGGTCTTGCGGGTCGCCGCGCCGGCCGGGCGGCGGCGCAGCAGCGCCTTCACGCGGGCCAGCAACTCGCGTGGCATGATCGGCTTGACCACGTAGTCGTCGGCGCCGAGCTCCAGCCCGAGAATCCGGTCGATGGGATCGCCTTGCGCCGTCAGCATCAGGATGGCGGGACCGTCGCCGCCGGCCAGGGTGCGGCACAGGGATAGGCCGTCCTCGCCGGGCAGGTTGACGTCCAGCACGGCCACCTGGATCGCGCGCTCGGCCAGGATGCGCCTGGCCTCCGGCGCGTCGCCGGCCTCGTGCACCACATGGCCGTTCTCGCGGAGATAGGCGGTCATTTCGCGCCTGAGCTCCAGGTCGTCCTCGACCAGCAGAATTTCGGCGACGGGAGACGTATCGGTCTGCGGACTCATGGCCCCGACAGTAAACCATGAGCGTGAGTGCGTGGTCACATCGTTTCCAGGCCGGCGCGGGACGGAACGTCGCGCCCGCCCCGACGGCGTTGGCGGCGACGGCGCGTGGCGAGCCTCGAGCATCGTCATGTCCGCAGCAGCCTCAGATCGACGATCCGCCGCTCGCCACCGACTCGGCCCAGCTGCACGACCACGTCGACGACCGATCGCACATAGGCCAGGATCTCGGCGCGGGGCAGCGCCAGGCCGCCTTGCATGACCATCAGCGCGATCTGCTCCAGCGCGCCCTCCGGGGTGTTGGCGTGAACGGTGGTGAAGGACCCTGGATGGCCGGTGTTGATCGCGCGCAGGAAGGTGACAGCCTCGCCGCCGCGGATCTCGCCGACGATGATCCGGTCGGGACGCAGACGCAGGGCGGCTTGCAGCAGGTCGTCGACGCCGATCCGCGCTTCGCCCAACTCGCCTTTGACGGAAACGAGGCCCAAGGCGTTTGGCTGGCGGACCGCGATCTCGGGCGTGTCCTCGACCAGCACGATCCGCTCATGGGCGGGAACGGTCTTCAGCAGGCTGTTGAGGAAGGTGGTCTTGCCTGACGAGGTGCCGCCGGAGACCAGCACGGTCTTCCGCGCCGCCACAGCCGCTTTCAGAAATCCGATCGGATCGCGCCGAGCCTCGGCGGCCTCGTCGGCGAGGTCGGTCGAGGGGGCGGGCGGGAACAGGGGCCCTTTGTCATAGGCGTCGAGCGCCAGATCGGTGGTCAGGTGACGGCGAATGGCCATGGCCCAGTGGCGGGCGGCTGGCGGACCGACCATCTGCACCCGCTCGCCCGTGGGCAGCGACGCCGCCAGCAGCGGGTTCTGGCGATTGATCGCCTGGTGGCCCGCCCGGGCGATCTGGGCGGCCAGGCGTCCCATCAGCGCGTCGGTGACTTCGGGGGCGTCGAAGCGCTGCATGCGCGGTTGGCCCGCGGTCTCGACCCAGATCTCACCGGGGCGGTTCACCAGCACCTCGCTGACGTCGGCGCGGTCCAGCCAGCACGCAAAGGGTCGCAGGTAACTGCGCAGATAGACGCCTTCGAAGGGGATGGTCTCGGCGATCATCAGCGGCCCTCGAACACCAGGTCGCGCGCCGCGAACACCTGGATCGGCGTTCCCAGCGGCACGCGGATCGTCGGGGCGATGCGGGCGTCGCTCTGCAGGGCCTGGCCGGCCGCGCCAGCGGCGTCCGAGCCCGAGTTGATCACCAGGGCTGTCGAGTCGCCGCCGATCAGGGCGCCGGGCAGGGCGCCGATCACCGACAGCAGCATGGCGCCGCCGAAGCGCTGCAGGAAATGACGGTCGACCTTGCCGGCGAGACCCGTCTGGCCGCTCTCGTCCATGACCGGCGAGCCCAAGGCGATCGAAACGCCGTCGGGCCGGATCAGGCGGGTCCAGACGACGAAGGCCCGGCTCTGGCCCGAGGCCAGGCCGCTTTTGTACTGGCCGATCAAACGGCTGCCGCGCGGGATGATCACGTTCGACCCGTCGAAGCCCTTCACATCGCGACTGACAAGAGCGCGGGCATAGCCGGGCAGGTCGGAGTTCAGCGCCGTCTCCAGCACCGCCGGGATCATCGTGCCCTGGACCACGGTATGGGCCGGATCGCTCAGGCTCTCGCTACGGGCCGAGCCGCCGTCGCCGCCGACGCGCAGCGAGAACTGCTCGTCGGCCGACAGGGCCGCGCCGCTGGGCTTGGTCTCGGCGGCGGGCAGGGGCTTGGCGGACCCCGGGGAGGCCAGACTGTCGGTGTTGTCGATGATCAGCGGCTGGGCGCGGGACTGATTGGGATCGACGGTGTTGGCCGGCGTTCCCGCGACCGGGAGCGGCGGGGGCGGCGCGACCTCGGCTCGGAGGGCGGCGGGTGCGCCCTGTATCGCCGGCTGAGCGGCGACCGATCTCTCGGCCTGAGCGATGGCCTCGGCCTTGCGGGGCTGGCGGCCGGTCATGGCCATCAAGGTCAGCGCGCCCAGCGCCAGGGCGCCGGCCCCGCCGGCCAGCATGCCCAAGTCGGCGCCGGCGGCGCTCTGGCCCACCTGTGGCGCGGCGCGGACCGAGGCGTCGGCCAACTCGTCGGGGGTGAGATCCAGGCGCGGATCGCGCGCCTTGCGGTCCAGGCTCAGCGTGGTCATCGGGTGGCCCTCCGGCGGCCGAACAGGTCGCGATGCGGAGCCTCGGCAGTCGCTTCTGGCCGCGGACGGGGCGAGCCGGCATCGAGGCTGGGGGTCTGGTAGGCGTCGTTGTAAAGCACCGCCACGGCGTTGCCCCGGCGTAGCACATAGGCCGGCGCCACCTGGGCCACGACCAGGTAGTCGCCCTGGCTTGTGAAGCTGACGGGCGTCTCGGACTTGTCGGACGCCAGGGCGAACACGGCCGGCGTGGTCGCGCCCTCGCTCCAGCGAAAGAAGGTTGCGTGACCGTTATCGAACACCCGCTGCGGGATGTTCTCGCGCGCGCCGCTGAAGGTGTAGGCCGCGTTGCGCTGCTCGGGTGGCGGGACAGGCGGTTCGGGCGGTGTCGGCGCCGCGGCCGTCAGCACAGGCGCTGCGGCCGCCTCCTCGGGATAGGTGAAGCGCACGCTATAGGCCACGCGGCCCTGGCGGCAAGCGGCCGTGTCGCGCGCGGTCAGCTCGAACGCGTAGCGGCGGCGGTCGGTCGTGACCGTCATGTTCGAGTGCGTGGTCCGGTAGGCCGGCTTCACGAACAGCATGTTGGCGCGCTTGTTCGGCGAGACCAGCCACTGGGCGGCTTCGCCCAGGCCGACGTTTTCGATCCGCTCGTCGGGGCCGAACTCGACCATGGTCTGGAAGCCGAAACAGCCTTCCAGGCGTACGATCGTGTCCGGGTCGTAGGCTAGTTTGCGGATGCGGGCGTCGGCGTGGGCCTGGCTTGCAGCAGACGCTAGCAGGAGGGAAAGGGCGAGGACGGGTCTCATGATCCGATGGTCCCGGAGAGCGAGCGCCCGACCATGGTTGGGCGGAAGGTTTGGCCAAGCCCTGCGACGCGACGCTCGGCGGCGACGCTCTGAGCCGGCGGGGCAGCGGGGGCGAGAGCTTCCGCGGCGATCTCGACGCGGCGGTCGCTTGGACGGGACGCTTCGCGCAACAGCGCCGTGGCCATGCCGCCGACACGCTCGTCATTGACGGCGCGGAGGTCGGGCGCGGCGCCCGCGCGAAGGATTTCGCGCTCGACCGAGGCGGCATGGATGGTCTCGCTCGAAGCCTCCGTCGCGCCGGGGGCGGGCAGCCGCCAGCCGCGGGTCAGGGCGATGGCCGCGCCGGCCAAGCTTAGCAGCAAACCGGTGTAGATGACCGCGACGCCGAACAGGGTTGCGATCGGCCGCATGCGCTCGACGGCGCCGGCGGGATCCTGGCCGATTGCGGCGATGACGGGGCCCAGCACCGACAGCAGGCCCGAGCCGCCGACCACGACCAGCAACGGGATGAAGGCGAAGCCCACCGCCAACCGCAACCAGCCTTCGAACAGGCCGCGCGTCGCGCCGAACAGACCGAAGGCGATGAAGATGGGCCCCAGCGCCAGCAGCGCCGCCAGGATGATGCGGGCGATGACCAAGAGGCCCAGGGTGGACAGCAGGATGAGGAAGGCGCTGCACCAGATCAGGTTGGTGGCCATGTCCAGCTTGGGCGAGCGCGGGCCGGTCGACAGACTCCGGCCGATCTCGAAGACAGCGTCGAACAGGCGGTCCAGCCGCGCCGCGAAAGCCTGGGTCGCGCCGGACTGCGCGCCGAGCATGGCCGAGGCGATCTGGTCAGGCCCGCCGGTCAGCAGGCCGTAGACAACCGCGTGATAGGCCGGCCAAGCCGTGGCGAAGGCCAGGATGAAGCCCAGGGCCAGGACGCGAGGCCCCAGGGCCTTCAGCGTCAGACGGGTGCGGCCGGTGATCAGGCCCAGGGCAAGCATCGCCACGTAGAGCGTCAGGGCCGTCGTCAGCACACCGCCGAGCACGCCGTGGGCGCCGAACACGTGGCCGTAACTGGCCGCCACCGCGCCGTCGACCTGACAGTCCAGAGATTGCAGCGAGCTGGCCAGGGTGGCGTTGTCGTCGATCAACAGGGGCGCGCAGCTCATGACACGCTCCGTAGGCGCGGGGCGGGAGCCTCGGGCTCGACGCCGGGATAGGCCGCGCCGATCAGCGCCTCCCACCACCGCGCCGGATGCTCGCCCAGCCGTCGGCGCAGGTCGTCCAGTGCGCGCACCTTGGCCTCGCGGCCTGAGAGGGCCGTCAGCAGGTCGGGCATGCCGGAAAGGTCCAGACGCGCCACGACGCTGTGGTTGCCGTGCTTTACCAGGAAGCCGTGGGCGTGAGCCGGCAGGCCCTGGACCAGCGCCAGCTCGTGCTCGGTCAGGCCGAAGCCGTCGCAGTAGTCGGCGGCCTGGGCCCGGGGATTGGGCATGAAGATCTGGGTCGCTGTCTGTTCGATGACGGCGCTGGCCACTCGGCTTTCCAGGGCGTCGCGGGCGCTCTGGGTGCCGAAGCCCAGGATGGCGTTGCGCTTGCGCAGCGTCTTCATCCAGTCGCGAATGCGGGCGGCGAAGATCTCGTCGTCGAGGGCCTTCCAGCCCTCGTCGATCAGGATCAGGGTCGGGGTTCCGTCCAGCCGCTCGTCGATGCGGTGGAACAGGTACATCAGAGCCGGGGTGCGCAGGACCGGATCGTCGAGGATCTCGGTCATGTCGAAGCCCAGAGTGGCTTGGCTCAGGTCCAGGCGGTCAGTGGCGTTGTCGAACAGCCAGGCCCGCTCGCCTTCGCCGCACCAGGGGGCCAGGCGCGAGGCCAGGTCGCCAGGTTCGGGCCGCCGCAGGCCGCCCAGCAGTTCGCGGAAGTAGCGCAGGCGGCGATAGGCCGGCTCCTGGTCGTAGTTGGCGTCGACGGCGTCGGCGACGATCTTTTCTTCGTCCGCCGTCAGGCCCTGGCCCGGCTTGCAGACCAGGCGCGCGGCCCAGGCTCGCAGGAAGGCGCGGCTGGCGGGGCTGTCGGGCAGCAGCAGCGGATTGAAGCCGGTCGGCTGGCCCGGCCGCAGCGTGGCGTAGTGGCCGCCGACCCCGCGCAGGAAGATCTCGGCGCCGCGATCCTTGTCGAAGCAGATGGTGCGCGGGCTGAACTTCTGGGCCTGGGCCGCCAGGAAGTTGAGCACCACCGTCTTGCCCGAGCCGGACGGGCCGATGATCGTGAAGTTGCCGAGGTCGCCCTCGTGGAAGTTGAAGAAGTACGGCGTGCCCGAGGTGGTCTCCAGCACCGTCACCGCGGGGCCCCAGTGGTTGCCTTCCGCGCGGCCGATCGGGAAGCCGTGCAGCGAGGCCAGGCTGGCGAAGGCGCCGGTCGAGATCAGGGCCTTGCGGGCGGCGTAATGCTCGTTGCCCGGGAACTGGGCCCAGAAGGCAGGCTCCAGCGCCAGATCCTCGCGTACGGCTATGGCGCCGACGTCAGCCAAGGCGGCGGCGCAGTCGGCAGCGGCGCGGTCCAGGTCCTCCAGGCTCTCGGCGCGGACCAGGACGCTGAACTGGTGCTCGCCCAGGGCGGACTTGCCCGAGGCCAGGTCGTCCTTGGCCTCGATCAGGCCGCGCTTGAGGCTGGCGGCGTCATCGTCGGCGGCGCGGAAGCGGCGCAGGGCCAGCGAGACTTGCTCGCTCGCGGTCTGGCGGTCGAGGAAGGCGAAGCCCTCGGCCAGGGTCATCTCGAACGGCAGGCGCAGCAGGGCGTCCAGGATGCCGGGCGTGGCGTAGGGCGGATACGCCTTCAGCGATAGGATCGCCGAGAAGTCCTTGGCCGCCGCCGCGCCTTTGCGCTCGATGGTCTCGTGGCCGAAGCTGATCCGGCGATAAGGCAGGTGGTGACCCAGGTCGCCCATCGGCGTCAGCACCGGTCGCATCTCGCCGTTGTAGAGCGCCGAAAGGAACTCGAGCGGCTCGGAGCAACGGCCGTGGACGGTCTCGTAGTCGCCCAGCAGGCGGGGGCCGTAGGGGGCGAGGGCGGCGCTGAGGGCCTCGCGGGCGCCGTCCAGTTCGCGCAGCTCGCGGGCCAGGGTGGCGGCGCGGACTTCACTGGAAAGGCCCTTGGTGAAGAGGCCGGCCAGCCGTTCGACCGCGCCGGCCTTGCCCTTGGCGGGGCGGCGCAGAAGGGTGACGAACAGGTCGTTGACGAACAGGCGGCGGGACTTGAGCCGCTCTTGCCAGCGGCGGTCGATCTCGGCGCAGACGGGGTCGTCGAACCGGCTGTTCAGCCCGGCCTCGACCCGGCGGCGGACGATGTGGTGATGAACAACGTAGCGGGAGTCGCTGACGGCCCGCAGGGCGGCGTCACGTACGGCCTGCTTGTGGTTCAGGTCCGCGGTGTCGGCCGTCTCGAATGGAAAGCCGGCCAGGTGCAGCACCTGCATCAGCGATCCGTCGCGCAGGGCCACGGTGTCGCCGCCCATCATGCTGGCATACGGTAGGCGGTCGCCGGCGCGGGGGTCTTGGCGTTGGAAGAGGCCCATGGCGTCCTCGGCTTCAGGGGGCGTAGCTGTTGCAGCGCCAGCGGCGCCAGTCGGGCGTGCGGGGGCAACGGCTGACGCGGGTCAGCCACAGGTCGAAGATCCGGGGCTCGCGCAGGCAGGCCAGGTAGCCGACGGCGTGGATGGCGATGGCCGCCAAAAGGGCCCAGAAGCTGCGCGTGACCAGGAAGGCCTCGGTCGTCACCACCCCGTTGATGATGAAGAACGAATAGGTCACGCCGCCGAACATCTGCGGCTGGGTCAGGGCTCGGAAGATCGGCGCGCGCGACAGCGAGGCCATGGCTCAGCCCGCCGCGGCCTGGATGCCGCCGACGATGGTCGTGGCCCCGAACAGGATGAAGCAGCCCAGGACCACGGTGGCGCCCATGCGCCAGTTGATCCGGCCGGTCAGCATCATGAAGCCGACCATGGCCACGGCGATCACCGCGACGGCGGTGGCGACATTGCCCAGCAGCGTGCCTTGCACCCAGCCGAGGGCGGCGATGATCGGGCCCGAGCCCGTGGGATCCTTCATGGAGCGTTTCCTTTGGTGTTGTTGGTTTCCGCCAGGGCGGCCAGACGGTCGAGATTGCGGCCGACATAGGTCCGGGTTTCGGCATAGGGCGGCACGCCGCCGTAGCGCGTCACCGCGCCCGAGCCAGCATTGTAGGCCGCCAGCGCCAGGTCGATGCGGCCGTCGAAGCGATCGAGCAGGGCGCGCAGGTGACGTGCGCCGCCCATGATGTTCTGCGCTGGATTCAAGGGATCGACGCCCAGGCCGCGCGCCGTGGCCGGCATCAACTGCATCAGGCCGATCGCGCCAGCCGACGACACCGCCCGCGCGTCGAGGGCGGACTCGGTCCGGGCGACTGCCGTGAGAAAATCGGGATCCAGATTATTGGCCGCGGCGGCGGCCTCGAACGCGGCGCGCCAGGGCGTGGATTTCGGGGCGGTGTCGGAAGAGCTCGTCCAGCCGCCGCCGATCTTCCGGACCGCGCCGTCGTCGCCGATTTCCAGCACCTGGGCGCGAGCCGCGCCCGCCGACACCATCGCCAGGGCGGCGAGCGTCACGATACAGGTCTGAGTGGGCGCCTTCACGTCTTCGGTCTCCGCACCGCCCCTTCGGAAGGCGGCGATACGGAGTAGACGTTCCGATTGTGAGAGCAGTCGGGCGGCTTCGTATTGCCAGTGTATCAGCCGGTCGCGACGCCGATACGAACGCAATACAGTCGAGCCGTACTTAGAACTCAGCCGAAAGGCACTGCTCCCCAGGACCGTCGGAAGGCCGTTCCACGGTCGAACTCAAGGGAGAACGAGCCTATGCGCGAACACGATCACTTGGACGATCACGATCGGGGTCTCAAGCACGACCTGGAGGTCATGGCCACGCGGAGCCTGGCGCGACGTCGTCTGCTGAGCCTGTTCGCAGTCGGCGGAACGGGCGCGCTGATCGCCGCGTGCGGCGGCGGCTCTGACGCCAGCTCGAGCGGCGCCTCGACGACCTCGACCAGCACGACCACCACCACGGGCACGACGACGACGGGCACGACCACCACTACCGGAACGACCACCACCACCACGACGACCAGCTGCGTGGCCGATCCGACCGAAACCAACGGACCCTATCCGTCGGACGGCACCAACAGCGTCAACGGCGTCGTTTCCAACAGCCTGACGACCAGCGGCATCGTGCGCAGCGACATCCGCAGCAGTTTCGGCAGCTACAGCGGCACGGCCGACGGCGTTCCCCTGACGATCAAGATCAAGGTGGTGAACACCAATTCCAGCTGCGCCAACCTGTCGGGCTACGCCGTCTACATCTGGCACTGCACGCGCGAGGGGAACTACTCGCTCTACACCGTCACGGCCCAGAACTATCTGCGCGGCGTGCAGGTCACGGACGCCAACGGCGAGGTCACGTTCACGACCATCTATCCCGGCTGCTACTCCGGTCGGTGGCCGCATATCCACTTCGAGGTGTTCCCCAGCCTGGCCAGCGCGACGACCCAGCGCAACGCGACGCTGACGTCGCAGTTCGCCATGCCGTCCGACGTGTCGGCCACGGTCTATGACGGGGCCACGGGCTATTCGGCCAGCGTCACGAACCTGAAGGCGATCACGATCGCCAGCGACAATGTGTTCGGCGACAACACCTCGGCCCAGATCACCGCCATGACGCCCACGATGACCGGCAGCGTCTCGGCCGGCTACTCCGCCACGGTGACGGTCGGCATCGCCGTCTAGATGGCTCGTTCGGCCAGGCGAAGGCCATGGTCGTCGGATAAGGGGCGGACGGTGAAGCCCATCTCACGCTCCAGATCCAGGGCGGGGTGATTGTCGGCCGTCTCGATCGACTCGACGACCTTGATGCCCTGGGCGCGGGCATGGGTCAGGACGTGCTGGAGTAGCGACCAGGAAAGGCCCTTGCCCTTCAGGTCGGAGCGGACCGACACGGCGACCTCGGCGCGCGCGGCGTCCAGGCCGGTCGCCAGGGTCGCCACGGCGAGGATCGCGCCGTCGGCGGCGTCGCACGACAGGAAGGTCATATCGGCTCCACCGTCGTTGCGGGTCATCCGCGTCAGTTGGCGCTCATCGACCGTCTTCAGGCTGGCGAGGAAGCGGTGGCGCAGATCCTCGGGGCTGAGGCCAGTGAAGAAGGCCGCGAGGGCGTCGCGATCGGCTGGCGTCGCCGGACGCATGCGGACGTTCAGGCCGCCTCGGGTGCGCGTCTCGACCGTCAGGTCGCGCGGGGAGATGTCGATGGGTTGCTTGGGCATGGGAGGGCCTCGCTCTTTCGCCGCCATATCGCGCGACGAGCCTGCGCCCGCCATTCGGTAGTTCCCCGCACGTAGTCTACCGGATCGGCGCGCGGTCATATCAGGACGGCGTTATTCGAAGAATGATGCTCATGGCGCGCATCATTTTAAGTATTGATACGTATGCGACCCATTTTCCCAATATCACCCTTGGTCATCTCGAATTAACGGCTAACGCCGAGGGTTCTGTCGACCTGGGAGTATATTCCGTGATCGAGTTCGACAGTATCGAGGCTCAGCGCCGCACGGGCGGAAAGCTCATCGTCGCTTGCCTGGCGATGATGGCCCTGCTGGTCCCGGCCGCCGGCGCGTTCGCCGGCCGCTTCGACATAATGTCCACCCTGGCCACGGCGGGCTTGGCGGGGGTCGCGCTGGTCGCTTACCGCCTGCGCGCTGACAGCTTCGGCCAGCGGCTGACCGCCGCCATGGTGCTGGTCGCCCAGATCACGCTCTTCGTCCTGGCGTTTCAGGGCCACGCCCTGCAGCCCGAGGCGCGCATGGCCTATCAAGCGGGGCTGGCCCTGCTGGTGGCCTATGGCGACTGGCGGATCGTGGCCAGCGCCGCCGGCGTGGTCGTCGGCGTCGATGTGCTGGCGCCGTTCGTGGCGCCGCACCGTCTGTCCGCCTCGGATGACCTGTGGTCGATCGCGTTCGGCGTCGGAGTCACGCTCGCCACGGCCTGGTCGCTGATCTGGCTGACCGCGGGCGTGTCGCGCCTGTTCGTCACCGTCTCGGCTCGCACCCACCGCGCCGAAGCGGCCGTCCACGAGGCCGAGACCGCCAACGCCGCCGCTACGGCCGAGCGCGCCGCCCGCGACGCCTCGAACGCCGAGCAGACCGCCTTGAAAGCGGCGATGGAGGCTGAGCAGGCCCTGGTCGTCGCCGAACTGGAGAAGGCGATCGAAAGCCTGGCCGGCGGCGACCTGACCTGGCGCCTCCGCCGCGAATTCGCGCCTCGCTACGAAGCCGTGCGCTCGACCTTCAACGGCGCCTTCGAGCGCCTGCAGGCGACCATGGGCGAGATCACCGTCAACGCGCGCAGCATGAGCGCCGGGGTCGGCGACATGAGCAGCGCCGCCGACGAGCTGTCGCGCCGCACCGAGCAGCAGGCCGCCAGCCTGGTCGAGACTGCCACGGCCCTGGGCCAGGTCACCGCCGCCGTCAACGAGACGGCCAAGAACGCCCGCCAAGCCAATGCCGCCGCCGCGGCCGCCCGTCGCGAGGCCGAACACTCCGACCCGGTGGTCACCGAGGCGGTCGAGGCGATGACCCAGATCGAGGCCTCGTCCGGCCAGATCGGCAAGATCATCGGCGTCATCGACGAGATCGCCTTCCAGACCAACCTGCTGGCCCTGAACGCGGGGGTCGAGGCCGCTCGAGCCGGGGACGCCGGTCGGGGCTTTGCGGTCGTCGCGCAGGAAGTACGGGCCTTGGCTCAACGCTCGGCCGACGCCGCCAGCGAGATCAAGGGCCTGATCGCCGCCTCCGGCAACCAGGTGCAGGCGGGCGTCGAGCGCGTCGGCCGCACGCGCGAGGCCCTGCAACGGATCGTCGCCCGCGTCGCCGAGATCGACGTCCAGGTGAACGCCATCGCCCAGTCGGCCCAGGACCAGGCCCAGAGTCTGGGCGAGGTGAACGGCGCGGTCAGCGAGATGGACAGGGTGGTTCAGCAGAACGCGGCCATGGTCGAGGAGACCACCGCCGCCGCTCATGCCCTGGCCAGCGAGGCGCGGACCCTGGCCGGCCGCATCGGCCGCTTCCGCATCGAGGCTGGCGCTCGCCCCGGCCAGACGCCCGCGACGCTGGTCGCCTAGCGGCCGATAGGCCTAGTCGCCGGCCCGGCCGCGATCGAACACGGCGCAGGCCTTCGCCCTGCCGCGCAGCGACGGATCATGACTGATGAACAGCCGGACGACGTCGTCGCCGGCGAAGGCCGAACTATCGTCGATTTCGGACTCGCGGCATTCAGCCGCAGGCGCGCAGCTGCGCCGGGGCAGGGCGGTTCAGCAGGGCCGCGCTTCCGATGAAGGCCAAGCTCAGCATGGCCGCGACGCCGCAGGCGGGGCAGTGACCCGCCAGGGTGAAAAGATCGTCGCGCGCGCTGCACAGCGGTCCCGCGGCCAGGCGCGGCAGGGCCTCGGCATAGGCGATCACCCAGCCGAACAAGGCGGCCGCGCCCAAGATCAGCGGAACGCGGCGACGAATGACTTCGGATGTGGCGGGCATGGCGGTCTCCCCATTGCGTCCCCAAGCATGGTCGCATCCGTCGCATGCGGCTTTGACTAGGATCAAAGCCCGACTTGCAGCGGCGTGAGACCTGAGGGGCCAAGGTTCGCCGCACGGAGTCCGCATGTCCGCCCCGTCCTCACTCAATGCCAGCCCGTCCACGGGCCCAGGCAGCGCAAGTCCGCCCGCGGGCTCAGGCGCGCTACTCGTCATCAGCGTCGTCAGCGCATTCCTGGCGATTCTCGGCGCGGGCCTGTCCCACGACCCGATCTTCCGCATGCAGGCGGGGACGTTCGCCCTGGCCGGCGTGCTGGCTTCGTTCGCCCTGGCCTCAGGCCTCTCGGGCGGCAAGCTGCTGGATCATCCGAACGAGTATTCCGACAACGTCATCAAGGCTGGCGTCATCGCCACCATGTTCTGGGCCGCCGCCGGCCTGCTGGCGGGCGTGGTCATCGCCGCCCAGCTGTCCTGGCCGCGGATCTTCTATTTCCCTGAAGCCGGCTGGCTGAACTTCGGGCGCCTGCGTCCGTTGCACACCTCGGGCGTGATCTTCGCGTTCGGCGGCAACGCCCTGATCGCCACGTCCTTCTGGGTCGTCCAGCGCACCTGCAAGGCGCGCCTGGCGGGCGGCATCACGCCTTGGTTCGTGTTCTGGGGCTATCAGCTGTTCATCGTGCTGGCCGCGACCGGCTATCTGATGGGCGCGACCCAGGGCAAGGAATACGCCGAGCCCGTCTGGTACACCGACCTGTGGCTGACCATCGTCTGGGTCGCCTATCTGCTGGTGTTCCTGGGCACGATCTGGAAGCGCAAGGAACCCCACATCTACGTGGCCAACTGGTTCTACCTGGCCTTCATCGTCACTATCGCCCTGCTGCACCTGGTCAACAACGCCGCCGTTCCGGTCGGCCCGTTGAACCACCTGTCGTACGGCGTGATGGCCGGCGTCCAGGACGCCCTGACCCAGTGGTGGTACGGCCACAACGCGGTCGGCTTCTTCCTGACCGCCGGCTTCCTGGCCATGATGTACTACTTCGTGCCCAAGCGCGTCGAACGGCCGGTCTTCAGCTACCGCCTGTCGATCGTCCACTTCTGGGCGCTGATCTTCATCTACATCTGGGCCGGCCCGCACCACCTGCACTACACGGCCCTGCCGCAGTGGGCCCAGACCCTGGGCATGACCTTCTCGATCATGCTGTGGATGCCCTCGTGGGGCGGCATGATCAACGGCCTGATGACCTTGTCCGGCGCGTGGGACAAGCTGCGCACCGACCCGGTCGTCCGCATGATGGTCGTCGCCATGGCCTTCTACGGCATGGCCACCTTCGAAGGTCCGGTCCTGTCGATCCGCGCCGTCAATGCGCTGAGCCACTACACCGACTGGACCATCGGTCACGTCCACGCCGGCGCTCTCGGCTGGAACGGCTTCATCACCTTCGGCGCGATCTACTGCATGGTGCCGTGGCTGTGGAAGAAGAAGGAGATGTACTCGACCAAGCTGATCGAGTGGCACTTCTGGATCGCGACCACCGGCATCCTGCTCTACATCGCCGCGATGTGGGTGTCGGGCATCATGGAAGGCCTGATGTGGCGCGAATACACGCCGCAAGGCTTCCTGGCCTACAGCTTCATCGAAACCGTCTCGGCCAAGCACATCGAGAACGTCATCCGCACCATCGGCGGCCTGATGTTCCTGAGCGGCGCGCTGATCATGATCTTCAACATCTGGAAGACGATCACGACCCCCGACGCCGAACTGGCCAACGCCGCGCCGACCCACGACGCGCCGGCCGCTCCCGCCACCGTGATCGCCTGAGGTTCCGATGTCTCTCTGGAAGCACCACGCAAAGTTCGAGCGGCACTCGCTGCTGCTCATCATCGGGATCGTCGTCGTCGTCTCGATCGGCGGTCTCATCGAAATCGCCCCGCTGTTCTGGCTGCAGAGCACCGTCGAGAAGGTGGAGGGCGTGCGTCCCTACACCCCGCTGGAGCTCACCGGCCGCGACATCTACGTCCGTGAGGGCTGCTATCTCTGCCACTCGCAGATGATCCGCCCGCTGCGCGACGAGGTCGAGCGCTACGGCCACTACAGCCTGGCCGCCGAGAGCATGTACGACCACCCGTTCCAGTGGGGGTCCAAGCGCACCGGTCCGGACCTGGCCCGCGTCGGCGGCAAGTACTCCGACAGCTGGCACCGGGACCACCTGATCGATCCGCGCTCGGTCGTGCCGGAGTCGGTGATGCCGCCCTACAAGTTCCTGGCTGAAAAGGAACTGGACTACGGCGACATCGTCGACCGCCTGAAGGCCCAGCATGCCGTCGGCGTGCCCTACACCGCCGACATGATCACCAACGCCAAAAAGGATCTCGAGGCTCAGGCCGATCCGTTCTCGACCGATGCGGTGGGCCTGCGCGAGCGCTATGGCGCCAAGATCGTAAACCGCGACTTCGACGGCGATCCCAACAAGATCACCGAGATGGACGCCCTGGTGGCCTATCTGCAGATGCTTGGGACCATGGTGGACTTCAAGTCCTACAAGGCCCAGTCGCCGGAGAACCAGCGATGAGCGGCCTGACCTACGAGACCGTGTCGCGCATCGCGCAGCAAGGCGGGCTGATCTACTTCGGCCTGATCTTCCTGGCGGGCCTGGCCTACGCCCTGCGGCCTTCCAAGAAGGCTGAATTCCAACACGCCGCGCGCATGCCGCTGGACGACGAGGAGCTGGTCTGATGGCTCACGAAAGAGATACCGACGAGGTCACCGGCGTCGACACCACGGGTCACCAGTGGGACGGCATCAAGGAGCTGGACAACCCGCTGCCCCGCTGGTGGCTGTGGGTGTGGTACGCCACGATCGCCTGGTCGATCGGCTACTGGATCCTGATGCCGGCCTGGCCGGGCATCCATGGCTACACCAAGGGCCTGCTGCACCAGTCCGACCGGGCCGAAGTCAGCAAGCAGCTGACCGCCCTGGACGTCAAGCGCGGCGAGGGAGCGACCCTGCTGCGCACCGCCAGCCTTGAGCAGATCGAGAAGGATCCCAAGCTCAACGCCTACGCTCAGCAGGTCGGCCAATCGGTCTTCGGCGACAACTGCGCGACGTGCCACGGCATCGGCGGCACGGGCGGCAAGGGCTACGCCAACCTGCGCGACGACGTCTGGCTATGGGGCGGCAAGCTGGAAGACATCCAGTACACCATCACCCACGGCGTCCGCACCGGCGCGGAAGGCGCGCGCATGTCGCAAATGCCCGCCTTCGGCCGGGACGAGATGCTGCAGCCCGCTCAGATCGATGACCTGACCGAGTACGTGGTCCACCTGTCGAACCGTCCGGCGGACGCGGCCGCCGTCGCGCGCGCCCAGCCGCTGTTCGAAGCCCAGTGCTCGGCCTGTCACGGGCCGGAAGGCAAGGGCATGGTCGAGCTCGGCGCGCCGAACCTGACCGACGCCGACTGGCTGTACGGCGCCGACCGCGCCGCCATCCGCGGCCAGATCTTCGCCGGCAACGGCGGGGTCATGCCGACCTGGCAAGGCCGCCTGAGCCCTGAGACCATCAAGGCCCTGGCGGTCTACATCCACTCCAACGCGGGCGGTCAGTAAGGGCTATGCCCACGATTATCGACAATACCCGTCCAAAATCCGACGCCCGGTCGGCGGTCTCCGCCGCCGCCCGGGCCAAGGGCAAGGGCGGACCCGAGGGCCAGCTCTACAAGCCGCGCCAGCCGATCTATCCCAAGCTCGTGCACGGCAAGTGGCGGATGGTGAAGTGGGCGCTGCTGATCTTCACCCTGGCCGTCTACTACATCACGCCGTGGATCCGCTGGCATCGGCCGGAGGGCTTCCCGCAGCAAGCGGCGCTGGTCGATTTCACCGGCCGGCGCTTCTACTTCTTCGACATCCAGCTGTGGCCTCAGGAAGTCTATATCTTCACCGGGCTGCTGGTGATGGCGGCCCTGGCCCTGTTCCTGGTCACCGCCCTGTTCGGCCGCCTGTGGTGCGGCTATGCCTGTCCCCAGACTGTCTGGACTGATCTCTACATCGTGGTCGAGCGCCTGTTCGAGGGCGATCGTAACGCCCGCATGCGCTTGGACGCGGCGCCGCTGTCGTTCGACAAGATCTGGCGCAAGACCGGCAAGCACCTGGTGTGGCTGGGCATCGCCTTCGGCACCGGCGGCGCCTGGATCTTCTACTTCCACGACGCGCCGACCCTGCTGCGCACCTTCTGGACCGGCGACGCGCCGATCACGGCCTATGCGTCCTGCTTCCTGCTGACCTGCACCACCTACATCTTCGCCGGCTGGATGCGCGAGCAGGTCTGCACCTACATGTGTCCGTGGCCCCGCATCCAGGGCGCCATGCTGGACGACCACTCGCTGCAGGTCACCTACCTGGCCTATCGTGGCGAGACCCGCGGCCCGCACAAGAAGGGCCAGAGCTGGGAAGGGCGCGGCGACTGCATCGACTGTCGCCAGTGCGTCGTGGTCTGCCCGATGGGTATCGACATCCGCGACGGCGCGCAGATGGAGTGCATCAACTGCGGCCTCTGCGTCGACGCCTGCGACGAGATGATGATCAAGGTGGGCCGGCCCACCGGCCTGATCGCCTACGATTCGGAGTACGCGGTCTCGGCCCGCACCCAGGGGCGGAAGGCGGCCTACAAGCCCATCCGTTCGCGCACCATCTACTACGCCCTGGCCATGAGCGTGGTCGGCGGCCTGACCCTGTGGTCGCTGGTCGCCCGACCCAAGGCGGATCTCAGCGTCATCCGCGACCGCAATCCGATCTTCGTGCGCATGCACGACGGCGCGGTGCGCGACGGCTACACGCTGAAGATCGGCAACCGCACCTTCCAGGCGCGTCGTTTTGACATCGCCTTCGAGGGCGTGCCCGGCGCACATCTCAGCCAACCCGGCGGGACCGGCAAGACGGTCAGCATCGTCGTGCCGGCCGATCAGGTTGTGCCGCTGCGCGTCTTCGTCACCGCGCCCCCGGACCTGGAAGGCGTGCGCGCCGCCAGCATCCCCGGCCGCTTCGTCATCACGTCCGGCGACGTCCGGGCCGAGACCAAGACCGTCTTCCTCTCCGGAGCCGCGAACCCGCAATGACCGTCGCCGCCCACACCCTCGAAAAGCCCGTTCCCGAGAAGGGCCGCATCACCGGCTGGCACGTGCTGGTCGGCATGGTGCTGTTCTTCGGCATCGTCATCGCCGTCGACACGGTGTTCATGATCAAGGCCTATCGCAGCTTCTCGGGGGAGGTGGCTTCCAACCCCTACGAAGCGGGCCTGGCCTTCAACAAGACGCTGGCCCAGCGTCGTCGCGAGGCGGTCCTGGGCTGGTCGGTCGGGGTGGAAACGCCAACCGGCGGCAGGACCGTGGTGGTCACGCTCAAGGACCGAGACGGCAAACTGCTGGACGGGCTGTCGGTGACCGGCACGCTGGAGCGCCCGGCGACGGAGACGGGTCGCCAGACCCTGAACTTCAAGCCGCTTGGCCAAGGCCGCTACGAAGCCCGGGCCCGCCTCGACGGCGCCTGGGACCTGCGCGGTGTCGCCCGCAACGCCCGCGACATGATCGAGATCGAAACCCGTCTGGTGACGCCATGAGCATCGCTCTGCATCGTGACCTCGAGGCCTTCATCCAGCGCGACGACGCTGGACGAGGGCGGGTCGAGCTGCTGGTCAACGGCGCGCGCTGCGCCGGCTGTATCAGCAAGATCGAGAAGGCCGTCCGCAGCCTGCCCGGCGTCAGCGCCGCACGCCTGAATCTGACGACCGGCAAGCTGGCCGTGGAGCTGGAAGCCGGACAGGCCGATCCGCAGGCGGTCGTCGAGACGGTCGAGGGTCTGGGCTATCGCGCCTGCCTGTTCGATCCGGCCGAGGCCAAGGCCGCCCAGGACCGCGAGGGCCGCGAGCTGGCCCTGGCCCTGGGCGTCGCCGGCTTCGGGGCCGGCAATGTCATGATGTTCACCGTGCCCGCCTGGGCCGGCATCTTCGGTCAGGAGCTGAACAGCTCGACCCTGACGCTGATGTACTGGATGGCCGCGATCGTCGCGACGCCGTGCGCGCTGTTCGCCGGCCGGCCGTTCTTCCGCTCGGCCTGGGCGTCGCTGAAGCGCGGCAAGGCCAATATGGACGTGCCGATCTCGATCGGCGTCATCCTGACCCTGATCGTCAGCTTTTCGGAGACCATTCTCCAAGGCCGTCACGCCTATTTCGACGCGGCGGTGACGCTGCTGTTCCTGCTGCTGATCGGCCGCTACCTGGACCACCGCCTGCGCGCCAACGCCCGCTCGGCCGCGCGGGATCTCTTGGCCCTGCAGACGCCGGTCGCCATGCGCCTGACCGGCGACGTGGAGCAGGGGATCCCCGTGGCCGAGGTCGCGGTCGGCGACCGCCTGGTCGTCGCCCCCGGCGAGCGCGTGCCCGTCGATGGCGTGGTTGAGAGCGGCCGCTCGGAGCTGGACAACGCCCTGATCACCGGGGAGACCGCCCTGGCGCCCGTCGGGGCCGGCGCGCGGCTGCACGCGGGCGCGCTGAACCTGTCGGGCCGGCTGGTCATGACCGCCACGGCCAAGAGCGAGGACTCGACCCTGGCGGCGATCGCCCGCCTGATGGAGGCCGGCGCCCAGACCCGCTCTGCCTATGTCCGTCTGGCCGACAAGGCCGCCGCCCTGTACGTGCCGGTGGTTCACACCATAGCGGCCCTGACCTTCGTCGGCGGCTGGGCCTGGGGTCTGGGCCCGCGCGAAGCTCTGCTGCGCGCCGCGGCGGTGCTGATCGTGACCTGTCCTTGCGCCCTGGGCCTGGCCGTGCCGGCCGTGCAGATCGCCGCCAGCAGCCGCCTGTTCCGCAAGGGCGTTCTGGTCAAGTCCGGCGCGGCCCTGGAACGCCTGTCCGAGATCGATCACGTGGTCTTCGACAAGACTGGCGTACTGACCGAGGGGCGTCCGCGCCTGATCGACGCCCCGGCCCATCTGGTCGCCCTGGCCGCGCCTCTGGCCCGGGCCTCGCGCCACCCGCTGGCCAAGGCCATGGCCCTGAAGGCCGGCGTCGGCCCGGTGGCGACCGACTGCGTCGAAACCGCCGGCCAGGGCGTCGAGGGGCTGATCGACGGCCGTCGCGCGCGCCTGGGCCGCGCCGCCTTCGTCGGCGTCGAGGGCGGCGACGCTCGCGAGACCGAGCTATGGTTCGGCTTCGAGGGCGACGTGAAGATCCGCTTCGTGTTCGAGGACCAGCTCCGCGCCGACGCCGCCGAGACCATCGCGCAACTGCGCGATCAAGGTCTGAGCATCGAGGTGCTGTCGGGCGACCTGGCCGGGCCGGTCCGCGACATCGCCCGCGCAGCCGGGATCACCGACTGGCGCGCGGGCCTGACTCCGTTCGAAAAGGCCGCGATCGTTGACGCGCTGAAGAGCAGCGGCCGCAAGGTGTTGATGGTTGGCGACGGCCTCAACGACGCCGCGGCCCTGGCCAAGGCCCACGCCTCGATGGCCCCGGGCGCGGCGGTCGACGCGGCCCAGAATGCAGCCGACCTGGTCTTCACCGGCGAGGGTCTGGGCGTGGTGGTCGAGGCCATCGCGACCGCGCGCGAGGCCCGTCGCCGGGCGCTTGAGAACTTCGGCTTCTCGGCGCTGTATAATCTGGTCGCCGCGCCGGCGGCCATGCTGGGCTTCATCAACCCCTTCATCGCGGCCCTGGCCATGTCCGGTTCGTCGATGGTGGTGCTGCTGAACGCCGCCCGCCCAAGTGTTTCCCTGGCGCGCCTGTCCTTGAGGAGCCGTCGATGAACATCGTGCTTTTCCTGGCGCCCTTTTCGGTCGGACTGGGCGCCATGGGCCTGCTGGCCTTCTTCTGGACCATGCGCTCGGGTCAGTACGACGACCCCAAGGGCGACGCCGCTCGCATCCTCTATGATCATCTGGACGAGCGTCCCGACAGCGAAGACTGAAGTCGTGGATAGGTCTTACGTAGTGATGCGTATGACCTTTCCGGGTTTAGATGATGGAGATCAAGGTTTAGAGGTTCGGCCCTCTCTAGAACAGTACTGCGACGTGATTGATGTCGCCAAATGTACGGGGATAGAGAATGAAGAGCCTCCTGATTTCGGCCGCCGCAACGACGTTGCTGTTCGCTGGCGCGGCTCATGCTGAAGACTTCACGCCGAACGCCAAGGGCGACCTGATCGTCCACGTCCGCGTGACCCAGGTGGCGCCGGACAAGGACGCCTCGATCGTCACCGCCGCCGGCGTGGCCAGCGGCCTCAAGGCCCACGTCGAGAACGACGTGAAGCCGACCCTGGGCTTCACCTACTTCCTGACTGACAAGGTCGCGGTCGAGGCCATCCTGGGCACCACCCAGCATGACATCCGTGCGCAAGGCCCGGGCACGGACGTGCTGGTCCACAAGACCTGGGTGCTGCCGCCGGTCGTGACCCTGCAGTACCACCCTCTGCCCAACGCGCGCGTCAGCCCCTATGTCGGCGCGGGTCTCAACTACATGCTGTTCTACAGCGACAAGAACAAGAACGGTTTCACCGTGAAGGTCGACGACGGTGTCGGCTACGCGCTGCAGGCGGGCGTCAACATCAAGCTGAAGAACAGCTGGCTGATCAACGCCGACGTCAAAAAGGTCTATTTCGACACCGACGCCAAGATCAACGGCGGCGCGCTGAAGGCCAAGGTGAAACTGGATCCGCTGGTCAGCTCGATCGGCATCTCGCGCCAATTCTAGAAGAGAGACCGGCGAGGGCGCCCGACCTCCTCCAAGCGGGCGCTCTTCCGTACGCTCCCGTCGACAGGCCCAGTCGACGGGAGCGTTCTGTTTGAAGGGGCATACGAAAAACCCCAGGTCCTCAGGCCTGGGGTTTTCTGCGCCGGAACGGAGATCCGTTTAGTCGTCGAGGCCCAGGAACGCCGTCACGACCGAAGCGCGCGCCTGGTCGAAGCCGCGTTCGGCGAAGTCAGGGCTCATGCCTGGACCGATCCCGCCCAGGTGCTCGTGACCCACCACCCTCAGGCCGGTCATGGACGACAGGTGCAGGTCGAAATGGCGGTTCAGGGTGTTGAGGGCGCCGGTCTTCTCGACCCAGATGTCGGGCGCGCCCGAGGTCGTCACGCTCATCAGGGTCTTGCCGACCAGCAGCGGATCGGCGCCATGCGCCGTGGGCTGGTAGCCGAAACCGGCGCTGAGCACGCGGTCGACATAGCCCTTGAGGATCGCCGGCGGACCGTTGAACCACAGCGGATAGACCAGCAGCAGGCCGTCGACGACGCCCAGCAGGCCGCGCTCGGCCACGACGTCGGCTTCGGGCCGTTGGCCGGCGCCCGCCAGTTCGGCGGCTGTCAGGCGCGGGTCGAAATCCATGGCGTAAAGGTCGCGGACGACGACGTCGGCGCCGGCCTCGCCGAGGGCTTGGGCGCAGACCTTGGCCAGGGCCGCGCCGTAGCTGGCGGGTGAAGGATGGGCCAGGATCAGGGCGATCTTCATGCGACGGCTCCGTTGCGGTTTGACGCAGTAGGCGCGGCCGGGTCCAGCCGCGCCTTGATCTGGATCACTTGCGGGGCCGGGTGAGCATGGCCCAGTAGGCGACCGCATAGCCGCCGTAGGCCAGGCTCCAGCACAGGGCGGCCAGGATCAGCAGGCCGGCCTGGAACTCGGGGGCGAACGGCGCGACGACCCGCAGCGCGGCGGCCAGGTTGATCGCCGCGAAGATCCCCACGGTCGCCTTGTCGGCGGTCAAGGGGCGACCGGTGTGGCCGCGCGTGGCCCGGCACATCACCGCCAGGCAGGTGACGCCGATCGCGCCGGCCGACAGGGCGTGGACGCCAGCGGCGAGGGGGACGAAGGGCGTCAGCACGCTGGCGCCCAGCAGGCCTAGGCCCAGAGCCAGCCAGGCATAGCTGACGTGCAGGATCGAAAGCAGCGGCTCGGGCGTGGTCCGGCGACCCTGCCAGCGGCTCAGACGCGCCAGATTGACGGCGCTGGCCGCCAGCAGCAGCAGGCCGACGGCGATCTGGTCGGGGAATGCGGTCCAGGCCAGGGCGGCGACGGCCGCGCCGACCACCGCGACCTTGTCGAGCGTGTTGAACGGCGTCGGCAGGGGCGTGATGTTCCGCTGGCGCAGCCAGTTGGTGGTGAAGCTGGGCGTGATGCGGCCGCCGATCAGGGCCAGCATGCCGGTCGCGGCCGCCAGGGCCATCCGCCAGCCCAGGCCCTGCAGGTCGAATGCGGCGTCCAGGTGGAAGGCGATATTGGCGCCGGCCAGCAAGCTGGTCAGCAGGCAGATCGGGAGGTTGCGCCAGTTCTTGCCCGACAGCACTTCGCGCCAGATCACCAGGGCGAAGACGACGGTGAACGCCGCGTCGATCCAGACGGCGACTGGACCGGCGAAGGCCTCGGCCAGCATGGCGATGCGGCCGGCCAGCCACAGCGACCACAGCAAGGCCAGCTTGCCGCCGATCACCGGCATCCGTCCCGTCCAGTTGGGCACGGCCGTGGTCAGGAAGCCGGCGACAATGGCCGGCAGGACGCCGAACAGCATCTCGTGAATGTGCCAGTCGCGATGTCCGGCGATCGCGGGGCCGCCCATCAGCGACCAGATCCACAGGGGGACCGACAAGGCCGCCCAGATCGCGCCCGACAGGAAGAAGGGCCGGAAGCCGTAGCTGAACAGGGCGGGGCCGGCATAGGCGCGGCGTTGCTGGGCGGTGGACATGGGACGACTCTAGAAAGCGAAGGAGCCTTGTCGTTGTGCGTCGACAAACCTGCTTCGACGGCTCCGCCTTTTTAGCGGGCGAGCGCGGCGTCCAGGGCCTGAAGCAAGGCGTCGCCCAGAAGGGGTTTTTCGATCAGCGACACGCGATCCCGCACAGCGGCGCGGCTCAGTTCGGCGGTAGGATTGGTTGCGGTCATCAGGACGGCGGTGCGCGCGTTCCTGGCTCGGACTTGCTCGACCAGTTGCAGGCCCCGGATGCTGGGCGGGGCGTGGCCGATGATCACGGCGTCGACGGGGGCGGCGTCCAGCCGCTGGGCGAAGCTCCGCGTGTCGCCGAACGGTTCGACGCTATAGCCGTCCAGCGCCAGCGAGAAGCACAGCGCCTGACGGACCGCCGCGTCCTGGTCCAGGACGAGGACGCGCGGCGCAGTGGGAGAGGGAGCGTTGGACACGAGCGGGCTCCGGAAGGGAGCGGCGGCGCCTTTTCGGCGCCGCCTCGAAGAAAGCGAGAGGCTAGGCGGCCGTCTTCCAGTTCGGCTCCAGAACCACGTGCGGCGGGCAGGGGGCGACGTCGCCCGTCGGCAGGCCGCACAGCTCGTTGGCGAAGCCGTGGTTGACGTCACGGTGGTGAGCCTCGTCGGCGCGGACCACCTCGACCACGTCACGCAAGGTGCTGCCGGCCGGCAGGTTCCAGTAGTCCAGAGCGATGCGCGGCGCCGGAACATTGGCGCTGCGGCCTTCGTCGATCTCGGCCAGATAGTGCGTGTAGCTGATCACCGCCTCTTCCTCGAAGTAGCCGACCACGCGGTGGGCGGTCTTCGAACTGACCAGGTAAAGGCCGAAGAAGAACAGGTAGAACACCCACTGGGCGGCGACGACCACGAAGCGCTCGAACAGGGTCGGCTTGGCCACCTCGATGAAGGTCATCAGGTGCATGCGCTCGTTCTCGGCCTCGTCCATGAGGGTCTTGATCCACCCCTTGTCGCCTTCCATGCGGCGCAGGCACTTCAGGTGGTTCAGGGTGGCGCCGACCATGCCGGGCACGGCCGCGACGGTTTCCAGAACCACGGCGCGGTGGCCGTAGCGCTTGGCGAAGAAGGTGTCGGCGCAGAAACGCAGGGCCTTGACGAAGCCGAAGGCGACGACGTCCGACACGCCCTTGGGCTGATGGTGGACGTCGAGATTGATTTGGGGACCAGCCATGGTCACGACCCTTTTTACAAGTGACGACCCCTTGGCCGCCCGATGGAGAGCTTGATACGACCGCGCGGCTGGTCGAAAAATTCTGGTCTGACCCTAAGGAGAATCCCTAGGTGGCCGGTATGCTCGGCGGGCCCTAGCGCGGAGAGATGACCATCGAAGAGTTCATGAAATCGCGGCCGGACCCGATGCGGGAATGGGCGATGGCCGTGGGCATAGCGGTCGGACTCGTCGTGCTTGGCGCCGCCACGCGTCTGCTGTTCGAGCCGCTGCTGGGCGATCGTGGTCTTTATCTCTTCTTCTTTCCGGCCGTGGTCGCCGCCGCGGCCTATCGTGGCCTGGCCGGCGGTCTCCTGGCTTGCGCCTTCGGCCTGGTCGCGCTGCTGACCTTGAGCGGTCGCCACGACGGCGTCGACATGGGCGACGCCATCGGCGCTGCGCTCTATGTCGCCGTCAGCGGCGCGATCAGCTTTGGCGGTGAGCGATTTCGCATCGCGCGCCAGCGCGCCGACGCCGTGACCGAGGACCTGCTGGAGCGCGAGGCGCACCTGGCCTCGATCCTGGACACCGTGCCCGACGCCATGGTGCTGATCGACGAGGCGGGCCTGGTCCGCTCGTTCAGCTCGACCGCCCAGCGCCTGTTCGGCTGGACGGCGGCCGAGATGTTCGGCCGCAATGTCAGCCATCTGATGCCCGAGCCCTACCGGTCGGCCCACGACGGCTACTTGCAGCGCTACTACGCCACCGGCGAACGACGGATCATCGGGCTGGGCCGGGTGGTGATCGGCGAACGCAAGGACGGCTCGACCTTTCCCATGGAGTTGGCGGTCGGCGAGATCCGCACCAGCCGGGGCCGTTTCTTCACCGGCTTCGTGCGCGACCTCACGGAAACCCAGCGCACCCAGGCCCGCCTGCAGGAGCTGCAGGGCGAGCTGGTCCACATCGCCCGCCTGACCTCGATGGGCGAGATGGCCTCGGCCCTGGCGCACGAGATCAATCAGCCGCTGTCGGCCATGGCCAACTATCTGAAAGGCGGGCGCCGCCTGCTGGAAGAGCCCGAGATCGACCGCGAGATGCTGGGCGGCGCTCTCGACAAGGCCGGCGAGCAGGCGCTGCGCGCCGGCGCGATCATCCGTCGGCTGCGCGATTTCGTGGCCCGAGGCGAGACCGAGAAGCACATCGAGAGCCTGAACCGCATGGTGGAGGAAGCCTCCGCCCTGGCCCTCGTCGGCGTGCGTGAACTGGGCGTGGACGTGCGGTTCGACTTCGGCGGCGGCGTCGACCGTGTTCTGGCCGACCGCGTGCAGGTGCAGCAGGTGATCGTCAACCTGGTCCGCAACGCCGTCGACGCCATGGAAAGCTCTCCGCGCCGGGAGCTGACCATCAGCGTCGGCCGTCAGGACGACCATGCCCTGGTGACGGTCAGCGACACCGGTCCGGGCATCGCGCCGGAGATTGCCGACAACCTGTTCGCGCCGTTCATGACCACCAAGCGCACGGGCATGGGCGTGGGCCTGTCGATCTCGCGCACGATCATCGAAGCGCACGGCGGCCGACTGTGGGTCGAGCCCACCGAAGGCGGCGGCGCCACGTTCAAGTTTACCCTGAAGACCGTGGAAGGAGACCTGGACCTTGAGTGAAGGCGTCGTTCACATCATCGACGATGATGCGGCCATGCGGGACTCGCTGGGCTTCCTGCTGCAGGTCAACCGCATCCCGTTTCGCGTGTTCGAGTCGGCCGTGGCCTTTCTGGAGACCTTGCCGGAAGACGGCGGCTGCGTACTGACCGATGTTCGCATGCCCGAGATGAATGGCATCGAGATGGTCCGCCGGCTCAAGGAGCAGGGCTATCGCGCGCCGGTCATCGTCATGACGGGTCATGCCGACGTGCCGCTGGCCATCGAGGCGATGAAGGCCGGCGTCGTGGACTTCATTGAAAAGCCGTTCGACGAGGAGTTGCTGCTTTCGGCGATCCGCTCGGCGCTGCAGCAGGGCAAGGCCCAGAGCGAGCAGGACGCGGCGCTGTCGGAAACCCGCAAACGCATCGCCGCCCTGTCCCCGCGCGAGAGCGAGGTGCTGGACGGGCTGGTCGAGGGCAAGGCCAACAAGGTCATCGCCTACGACCTGGGAATCAGCCCGCGCACCGTGGAGATCTATCGCGCCAACCTGATGACCAAGATGCAGGCGCGCAGCCTCTCGGAACTGGTGCGCATGGCTCTATCGGTGCGCGATCCCGCCTAGCTTCACGTTTGCGCGCGCCGCTGGCGATACCGCACACCCTTTCGCCTGGCGCGCTTAGGCAAACCGCCGAAACAGGACGTTGTTCTCCAGGTGCATGTGGTCGCGCAGGTCGGCGTCGATCTCGCGGCACAGAGCGTACAGCGCCTGCCAGGTGTTGCAGGCTCCGGCGGGCGGCGCGAAGTCGTGCGTCAGCCGGGCCAGTCCCCTCAGCTGCTCGACGACATCCTCGTGCTCGGCCTCCATGCAGGCGATGGGGCCGCCGGCGTGGGCGTCCCCGCGCCGCATCATCGGGAATAGGCCCATCTCTTCCTTGTGATGGTGCATTTCCAGGTCGTCGAACATGAAGGCCAGGTGCTGTGACAACCCCGTGGGGCAGTCGGCGTTGTCCCGGTGCACGGCCTCGACCCGGGCGGCCAGGCGGATCGCTTCGGGGAACTGGCGACGGTGAACCTCGTGGTATCGTTCCAGCAGGTGGTCGATCAGCGCGCCGGTCTCGCTGGGGGCGGCGTCATCCGGCGGCGTCGCCGCCTTCAGCGCCTCGATCACCGTATCGACCTCGACGCCGCGCTTCTCGGCGGCCGCCGCCAAGGAGGCCCCGCCGCCGCAGCAGTAGTCGATCTTGAAGCGCCGGAAGACGGCCGTCGAACCGGGACGGCTTATGGCGATGTCGCGCACGGTCAGATGGCTCAGGGGGAGGGCGGCTGTGATGTCCATGGTGATCTCCTCTGGCCTCGAACCTAGGACGCGGGACGATCCCGGACTTTGTGCGCCGCCAAGTTCGCGGCGATCGCCGGGTAGTAGGCCAGCATCGCGCCGCGTCGTCCGGCCGGGGCCAGCAGCCCCTCGCGGACCAGCTGGGCGCATAGCGAGCGCAGGCTCGACGCCCCGGACGTCTGGCCCACATAGAAGACGCCGCGCGTCTGGGCGCGGGCCACCACTTCATCCTTCGACCAGTCGTTCATCGTCGGTCCTCCGTCACGGACGCCGTTAACGCGTCGTCGCGCGCCGAACGTTGCGGAGGCTCAAGGTCGCTTCGAAGACACGTTCCGAGGGCCCTTGATGCAGGTCAATCGGAGCGTTGAGCCGCGTCATTGCCGGAGCGCTGGCCCGGCCTAGGGTCGCGGCCCCAAACCGCGGAGGCGACATGACCGGTGCTCGAAGACAGGGCGGCAGAAGCCGCTGGGAGACGTTGATCGCCCGCCCGATCCTGCTGCCGCCCAGCGCCCTGCTGACCTTCAGTCTGCGGCGGCTGGCGCGGGCCCATCCCGAGGCCTTCGCTCGGCTGGGAGAGTACGCCAGGAGCCTCTATCTGATCGCGCCGACCGACTTGCCGCTGGCCTTCTGCCTCCGTCCAGCGGGCGTTGAGGGCGAGATCCGGCTGGTTTCGGCCAAGAATGCGCCCGAGGCGGCCGTGCGGGTGCGCGGGCCGCTGCTGGACCTGCTACAGCTGTTCGACGGCGCCCTGGACGCCGACGCCGCCTTCTTCTCGCGCCGCATCCACGTCGAGGGCGACACCAGCGCGGTGGTCGCCCTGCACAACGCCCTCGAGGCGGCCGACCTTACCCTGGCCGACCTGATCGGCGCGCCGCGGCCGGCGCGTGACTTCGTCAATCGTGGGCTCGCCTGGACCACCCAACGCTGGCGGAGCGCCTGAGCGTGGGGTCGATCGAACTGGTCTGTCCGGCGGGTTCGCCGCCGATGCTGCGCGCCGCCGTCGAAGCGGGGGCCGACAGCGTCTATTGCGGCCTGCGCGACGAGACGAACGCGCGCAACTTCCCAGGGCTGAATTTCTCGCCGGCCGAGCTGAAGGACGCCGTCGCCCTCGCTCGCGGCCACGGCGCCAAGGTGCTGGTGGCCATCAACACCTTCGCCCGCGCCGGGGCCGACGAGGCCTGGCGGCGTTCGGTCGATACGGCCGTCGCCTCAGGCGCGCACGCGGTGATCGTCGCAGACATTGGGGTGCTGTCCTACGCGCGCCAAGCCTATCCGGACTTGCGGCTGCATCTGTCGGTCCAGGCGGCCGCCAACTCGGTCGAGGCGATCGGCTTCTACGCCGAGGCGTTCGGGGTGAAACGCGTTGTGCTGCCGCGCGTAATGACCGCGCCCGAGATCGCCGCCCTGGCCAAGGAAACCCCCATCGAACTGGAAGCCTTCGTGTTCGGCGGCCTATGCGTGATGGCCGAAGGGCGCTGCGCCCTGTCGTCCTACGCCACCGGTCGCTCGCCAAACCTGTCGGGGGTCTGCTCGCCGCCCGAGGCGGTCAGTTTCGAGACCGACGAGACCGGCCTGACGCCGCGCCTGGCCGGCGTGGCCATCGACCGTTTCGGCGCGGGCGAAGCGGCCGGCTATCCCACTCTGTGCAAAGGTCGCTTCGAAGCGATGGGCGAGACCTCCTATCTGTTCGAGGACCCTGTCAGTCTGAACGCCATGACCGTGCTGCGCGACCTGCGCGCGGCCGGGGTCAAGGCCATCAAGGTCGAGGGCCGCCAGCGCGGCAAGACCTATGTCCGGCGCGTGGCCACGGCCTTCCGCGGCGCGATCGACGCCTTGGATCGAGGCGAGGACTGCGAACCCTTCGCTCGCATGCTGACCGACCTGGCCGAGGGCGGCCGCGAAACCGAGGGCGCCTATCGGAGGAAGTGGCGATGAGCGCGCTGGAGCTGACCGTCGGGCCGCTGATGTTTCTTTGGTCGCCCGAACGCATCGCCGACTACTACGCCCAGGTCGCCGCCGCGCCGGAGGTGTCGCGCGTCTATTTGGGCGAGGTCGTCTGCGGCAAGCGCTCGCCTCTGATGGTGGAGTCGCTGTTGCTGGCCGAAGAGGTCCTGAGCAAAGCCGGAAAGTCGGTAGTCTGGGCTAGCCAGGCGCTGCCGGCCACTCCGCGCGAGGCCCGGGCGGTGCGGGAGCTGGCCGAGGCCAGTGCGCTGCTGGAGGTCAACGACGTCGCGGCCCTGGCCTGTCTGCAGAAGGGGGCGGCCTTCGTCGCCGGACCGATGCTGAACCTCTACAACGAGAGCGCGGTGGCGGCTCTGGCGGCGCGGGGCTGCCAGCGGATCTGCGCCAATGTCGAGCTGTCGCTGGACGCTGTGGCGGCGATCGCCAAGGCGTGTCCCGACGTCGAGATCGAACTCTTCGCCTATGGCCGCTTGCCGCTGGCGCTATCGGGACGCTGCTATCACGCGCGGGCCCACAAGGCGCATAAGGACGGCTGCCTGTTCGTCTGTGAGACCGACCCGGACGGCATGGCGATCCGCACGATCGACGGCGCGCCCTTCCTGGCGGTCAACGGCGTCCAGACCCTGTCTCACGGCGTCCACCTTGCCGACACCGACCTGGATCGTCTCGTCGCGGCGGGGGTGAAGGCGTTGCGGATTTCGCCGCACACCGGCGACGTCGGCGCGGTGCTGTCGGCGTTCGGGGCCTTCGTGCGCGGCGAACTGGACGGGGCCGGGCTGCGCGAGGCGGTGGCGACGACCCGGCCGCCGGGGCCGCTGATCAATGGCTATCTGCACGGCAAGGCCGGCATGCTGGCGGTGGAGGCGCGCTGAGATGCAGGTCGACGTCGCGATCATCGGCGGCGGCATCGCGGGCGTGGCCCTGGCCGGCCGGCTGGCGTCGCACCTGAAGGTGGCGTTGATCGAACGCGAGCCGGTCCTCGGCGCCATGACCACCGCACGGTCGGCGGCGATGTTCCTGCCATCTTACGGCGGCGCCCCGGTCGCGCCGCTGACCCGCGCCAGCCGGCCGTTCCTGACGGCGGCTCTTGGACCGGGCGGGGCGGTGTTCCAGCCGCGCCAGGCCCTGCACATCGGTCGCCTGACGCATCTGGCGCCGTTCGGTCTGGCCCAGGCCGCTGACGCGCCCTTGCAGGCCCTGTCGCCGCGTCAGGCGGCGAAGCTGTGTCCGATTCTGCGTGAGAGCGTGATCGACGGCGCCTGGTTGGAGAGCGAGGCCGGTGACATCGACGTCGCGGCCCTGCTGGACCTGTTTCGTCGCATGGCCCTCGACGGCGGCGCGCGGCTGATCGTCGACGCTGGCGAGGCGACGATCGAGCGGCGATCCGATGGCTGGCGATTGGTCAGCGCGCGCCAGACGCTGGAGGCGCGGATCCTCGTCAACGCCGCCGGCCCCTGGGCCGACGCCTTGGCCGCAGCCGCCGGCGTAGCGCCGCTGGGCCTGACGCCCTTGCGCCGTACGGTGGTCCTGGCCCCGCCGGTCGCGCAGGCGGGCTTCGCGAACTGGCCGATCGTCAAGGACATCCGCGAGCGCTTTTATTTCCGGCCCTACCACGGCAACCTGCTGATCACGCCGGCGGACGCCCATCCCTCACGGGCTTGCGATGCGGCGCCCGACAAGGTCGACGTGGCGCGGGCGGTGCTGCGGTTCGAGACCATGTGCGACCACCGCGTGGCGCGGGTCGAACGCAGCTGGGCGGGCTTGCGCACCTTCGCGCCCGACCACGCGCCGGTGATCGGCTGGTCGTCCGACGACGAGAGCTTCTTCTGGCTGGCGGGCCTAGGCGGCTTCGGGGTGCAGACCGCCCCGGCCGTCAGCCAGCTGGCCGCCAGCCTGATCCTGAGCCGGCCCATGCCGGGGCGCCTGGCTGACCGGGGCGTCGATCCGGCCCGCTACGAGCCCGGGCGGCTGGCCAGCTTGACCGCAATCGGTTCGAACATTGATGGCCGTCAAGGTTCGCGGGGGGCTTAGGCGCTAGCGGTGGAGACGACGCCCTCGTCGAAAGCCCAAAGCATGACCCTCAAGCCCGCCGATCTCCTGCGCATCCGGCAGTTGCCGCTGCTGCAGACCGCCGCCGCCGACACGTTTTCCCGCCTGACCCGAAGCGCCTTCCTGCAGCGCTTTCCGCGCGACGCCCAGCTGACGGCAGAGGGCGAGGTCAACGACTTCCTCTACGTGCTGATGGAGGGAGCGGTCGAGCTGGAGGGCACTTGGAACGACCGCGACTCGACGCTCGCCCTGCTACGACCGCTGTCGACCTTCGTCCTGGCCTCGGTGATCCTGGACGTGCCGGCCCTGATGACTGCGCGCACCATCATGCGCAGCCAGGTGCTGATGATCCCGGGCGAGACATTCCGCCAGGCCGTGCGCGAGGATTCGGCCCTGTCGTTCGCCGTCGCCGAGGAACTGTCCGGCTGCTACAGCGGCGTGGTTCGCGTCCTCAAGAACTACAAGCTGCGCGGGGCGCTGGAGCGTCTGGCCAACTACCTGCTGGTGCAGCAACGGCGACAGGGCGGCGGACCGACCTTGAAGCTGCCTTGTCAGAAGCGCGTCCTGGCTTCGCTGCTGGGCATGACGCCCGAGAACCTGTCGCGCGCCTTCGCCACGCTGGGCGGACATGGCGTGCAGGTCGAGGGAGCCAATGTGACGATCCACCGGCCCGGGGCGCTGGCGCGCCTGGCCAAGCCCGACGCACTGATCGACGACCATGCCGAGGGCGGCGAGCAAGTCCTGGGCCGGGCCGATCGCGAACGCCGCAGCTATGGCCATGCGGAGCCGGACCGCTTCTGATGGCGTATCGCTCGATCAAGACCTACGGGCCCGAGCGCGGCCTCAGCTGCGCTTACCGGCAGTGGGCGGCGTCCAGTCATTGCGCGCTGCTGCACGGTTACTCGCTGGGCTTCACCTTTACCTTCGCGGCCGAGCGCCTGGACGCTCGGGGCTGGGTCGTCGATTTCGGCGCCGGCGGCTTCGGCAAGATCCGCACGTGGCTGCACGAGATGTTCGATCACACCCTGCTCGTGGCGACCGAGGATCCGGCGCGCGCAGAGTTCCAGCATCTGGCCGATCTCGGCTTGGCGCAGGTGCGCCTGGTTCCGGCCGTCAGCTGCGAGGGTCTGGCCGCCTTCGTCTTCGATCACGCCCAAAAGTGCGTCGAAGCCGCCACCCAAGGGCGCTGCTGGGTCGAGTCGGTGACGTGCCACGAGCACGCAGCCAACAGCGCCACGTTCGAAAATCCTCGGGCGGTGCTCCGCAAGGTCGGCGCCGAGGTCATGACCGACATCATCGGCAGGCTTTGACCAGCGTCGGCGGCGCGTCGCGGAAAGGCGCCAGGCCGGCGGCGTCCAGCGTGTCCAGGAAGGCCTCCGTCGCCGGGCCCAGCAAGGCCGGCAGAGCGCAGTCGGGCGCGAGCGGGCAGGGCGCGCAGTCCCGGCGTGGCAGGCAGGTCTCCAGCAGCATGACCACGCTGGAGGGACGCACCGAGGGACCGGACCGCGCCCGCACCCCGCCGCGTCGGCCGCGGATGGTGTCGATCAGGCCCTCGCACGCCAGGGCGTGAACGACCTTGCTCACGTGATCGCGCGGCGAACGGGTGCGCTCGGCGATCGCGCCGACCGTCAAGGGATGATCCGTCGCGTCCAGCAGCGCCAGGATCCGCAGGCCCAGCAGGGCGCGTTCAGTCAGGCGCAAGGCTAAAGTCTCCATAATGACGCCGAAGACGTCCCTCTTCGCCATTCCAACCTGCGCCGATGGGTCGCGCCATGCGCTGGATCAAGTCGCGGACGGTTTGACCCCGCGCAATGACGACTGGCGCGGTCAGGGTTTCGATGACGGCATGGATGATCGTATCGACGTCGTGACACTCGCCATCGAGCTGCCGGGCGCCTCGGCGATCCTGCGCGCCGCCGGCATCAATTTTCAGGCCGGAGATCGGCCGAGCCTGGCGGACGCCGCGCACGCGCGCGGCGCGCCTCTGGCGCCGCTGCTCGCGCGCCTGAATGCGCATGCGCGGGCGCTGGCGGACGATGACCCGAGCGACGACGAGGCCCGCGCCGTGGCCCAAGGCCTGCTGCTCGCCGAGGGCGTAAGACTGGCCCGAGGCCTGGAGGCGCGCTTCGCCCACCGGCCAGGCTGCCCCAATGGCCTGGCCAGTGCCATGCAGGATCTCGCCGACGCCTTCGCCCGTCACAATGTCGTCGAACGTACGGCGGGTTCGAACCCAGATCCGACCCTGATCGCCCGTCTGATCGAGGATCACCGGCTACTTAAGGAAAAGCTTGACCACATGGCTCATTGGCTGGGCGCACCGGCCGTCATGGGCGCTCTAGGTCCCGCCGGAGCCGTGCTGGCTGGGGTTTGGCGGGCCCTGGACCACGACGTCCGCCGTCGCGTGGAGATCGAGGATCGCCGTCTGATGGACGCCTGCGACAAGCTGTCCTGAGCAGGTTGCGCACGCACAAAGAACGCGATGCGGAGAGGTCTACCCATCACGCCATCGGCGCCGTTCGGGCGCCGGAGGATAGGAAAATGAAAGCCCTCGCTCTCTTCGCCACCGCCGCCACGCTCGCCCTGACGAGCGCTGCCGGCGCCGTCGCCGCGACCCCCGACGCTCCGGCCCCGGCCGTCGCCGACATCGTTCGGCCCGCCACCGACCTGCCGCCGCCCATCGCCCGCCGCACGCCCGCGACCGTCAAGGTCGATCTGGTCACCCAGGAACTCGTCGGCAAGCTGGCCGACGGCGCCAGCTACAAGTTCTGGACCTTCAACGGCAAGGTGCCCGGTCCGATGGTCCGCGTCCGCGTCGGCGACACGGTCGAGGTCACCCTGAAGAACGCCGCCGACAGCGAGCATATGCACAATGTCGACTTCCACGCGGTGACCGGTCCCGGCGGCGGCGCCGTCGCCACCATGGCCGACCCCGGCGAGACCAAGACCTTCACCTTCAAGGCCATGGCCCCCGGCCTCTACATCTATCACTGCGCCACCCCGATGGTCGCCCAGCACATCGCCAACGGCATGTACGGCGCCATCCTGGTCGAGCCCGAGGAAGGCCTTCCTAAGGTCGATCACGAGTTCTACGTCGTGCAGGGTGAGATCTATACCGACGAGGCCGTCGGCTCGAAGGGCCTGCTGAACGAGAGCATCGAGAAGCTGCTCAACGAACAGCCCGAATACTACGTCTTCAACGGCGGCTTCAAAGCCCTGACGGGCGACAAGGCCCTGCACGCCAAGGTCGGCGAGACCGTCCGCATCTTCTTCGGCGTGGGCGGTCCCAACAAGACCTCGAGCTTCCATGTGATCGGCGAGATCTTCGACCACGTCTATCCGTACGGTTCGGCCACCAGCCAGACCATCAAGGACGTGCAGACCGTCACCGTCGCGCCCGGCGGCGCCACCATCGTCGACTTCAAGCTCGAGGTCCCGGGCAACTACATCATGGTCGACCACGCGCTGAGCCGCCTGGAACGCGGCGGCGCCGGCATCCTGACCGTCGAGGGGCCCGCCAATCCCGACGTGTTCACCGCTCCGCCGAACCCGCACAAGGGCGGCGGCCACTAAGACGACCCGGGGGCGGCGAGCGATCGCCGCCCTTTTTCTTCCGACAATCAGTCAGGTTTATCCCATGAGACAGCATGTCCTGCTGGCGCTCGCGGGCGCGAGCGCGCTCGCCTTCGGCGCACCCGCCATCGCCGCCGAGGCTCCTTCCCACTCCGGTCAGTTGCTGCTCGAGGCGCGCACGCGCTACGAGCTCTTTGATCCCGACGGCGCCGACGCCGAGGCGATCACCGCGCGCCTGCGCCTGGGTTGGCGGCAGCCGATCGCCAAGACCTTGACCGGCCTCATCGAGATGGAGGCCATCGGCGCGATCGACGACGCCTATGCCGACGGCGTCCATCCCCATCCGGGCAAGGCGATCATCCAGGATCCGGAGACCGTCGAGCTGAACCGCGCGGTGGTCGAGTGGCGTCCGAACGCCAAGGTCGGCCTGGACGTCGGCCGTCAGCGGATCGTCCTGGGCAACGCCCGCTTCATCGGCAACAGCGGCTGGCGGCAGAACGAGCAGACCTTCGACGCCGTCAAGCTCGTGGCCAAACCGACCAAGGCGGTCACCGTGACCTACGCCTATATCGACCGCGTGCGCCGACCGCTGGGCCACAAGTCGACCCAAGGCGTGTGGCGCGGCGACGTCCATCTCGTTCAGGCCGAGGGCGACCTGGGGCCGATCGGCAAAGCGACGGCCTACGCTTTCCTGATGGACTTCGACAACGCCGCCGCCCAGTCGAACAGGACCTTCGGCCTGCGGCTGACGGGAGCCCATGCCCTGAAGCCCGGGCTCAGCGGGACCTGGGAGCTGGAGCATGCCAATCAAAAGGAATATGGCGCCAACCCGCAGCACTACTCTGTGGACTACGACCTGGCCTCGACCGGGCTGAAGACCGCCAAGTCGACTGTGTCGCTGAACCTTGAACGGCTGGAGGGCGATGGCGTCCATGCCTTCCAGACGCCGCTGGCTTCACTGCATGGCTTCCAGGGCCTGTCCGACGTGATCGGGGCCACGCCGGCCAAGGGCGTCCGCGACGTCTTTCTGCGTGGCGCGCGGACCTTCGACACCCAGGCGTTCGGGACCAGGCAGCCGCTGAAGCTGACGGGCGAGGCCCACGACTTCGACACCACGGTGGGTAGCCAGAACCTGGGCCGCGAGATCGACGCGACAGTGTCGGCGCCGGTGGCCAAGGGCTGGACCGTCGAGCTGGGCGTGGCCCGGTTCGAGACCCAGTCCAAGACCTATCCCGACGCCACCCGGGCCTGGGCCAGCCTCGAATTCAAACTCTGATCCAGCCACGAGGCGCAAAAGGGAAGGGCCCGCCTAGGCGGGCCCTTTTTTCGTGGGATCATCCAGGCAGCCGGTCAGCCGCACTTGGAGTAGCCGCAGTCGGTGCAGGTGTCGCAGCCTTCCTTGCGGATCAGGCCGGTGCTGGCGCAGCGCGGGCAGACGGCCGGGCGCGGGGCGTCGGCGTGGCGCGCGTGGTCGTCGGGCTCGACCGTCTCGGCGATCCGCGATGTCGTCATGGCGACCTCGTGGCGCAGGTGTCGCTCGACCACCCCGCCGATCGCCGCCGGCAGCGAGGGAACGTAGCGTCCCGACAGCCAGGCGCCGCCCTGCGGATCGAACACCGCCTTCAGCTCCTCGGCCACGAAGCCGACGTCGCCGCCACGCCGGAACACCGCCGAGATCATCCGGGTCAGGGCCAGGGTCCAGGCGTAGTGCTCCATGTTCTTGGAGTTGACGAAGATCTCGAACGGCCGGCGCTGGCCATCGATCTCGGCGTCGTTGACCGTGACGTAGACGGCGTGGGCGCTGTGCGGCCACTTGATCTTGTAGGTCACGCCGGCCAGGGCCTCGTCGCGCGCGGCCAGCGGCAAGTCGGGGGCGGGCTCGTCGCGAGGGACTTCCGGCGGCGGCGCGTCGACCGACAGGACCGAGCCCGTCACCGCGTTCGGGCGATAGGTAGTCAGCCCCTTGCAGCCCGTCCGCCAGCCTTCGAGATAGACATCGCAGAAGGCGTCGAAGGCGATGTCGGCCGGGCAGTTGACGGTCTTGGAGATCGAGCTGTCGATCATCGACTGGGCGGCGGCCTGCATGATCAGGTGCTCGCGCGGCGACAGGGTCTGGGCCGAGACGAAGACATCCTGCGGCGGCTCGGCCTCGCCATGCAGCCGCTTCCAGACGGTCAGGGCGTAGTCCTCGACCGCCTCCTGCCGCGTCGAACCATCGGGCTGGCGGACCTTGCGGTTGTAAGCGTAGGCGAACACCGGCTCGATGCCCGACGATACATTGCCCGCCACCAGCGACGTGGTGCCGGTCGGGGCGATCGAGGTCAGGCAGCCGTTGCGCAGGCCGTGCTCGGCGATCAGGGCGCGGGTGGCCTCGTCCAGGTCCAGCAGGTTTGGCCGGGTCAGCACGTCCGGATCATAGGCAGGGTAGGGACCCTTCTCGGCGGCCAGCAGGGCTGAGGCGCGATAGGCCTCGCGCTTGATGATCCCCAGCCAGCGCCGGGTGGTCTCGGCGGCTTCCTCGGTCCCGTATCGCTTACCGCAGAAGATCAGGGCGTCGGCCAGGCCGGTGACGCCCAGGCCCAAACGGCGCTTGGCGCGGGCCTCGTTCGCCTGGGCCTCCAGCGGGAAGCGCGAGACGTCGATGACGTTGTCCAGGAAGCGGATGGCGATGTGGGTCAGCTCGGCCAGCCGTTCTTCGTCCAGCGCCGCGTCCTCGGCGAAGGGCGTGGCCACCAGCCGGGCCAGGTTGATGGAGCCGAGCAGACACGCGCCGTAGGGCGGCAGCATCTGCTCGCCGCAGGGGTTGGAGGCGCTGATGGTCTCGCAGGCGGCCAAGTTGTTGCGGGCGTTCACCCGGTCGATGAAGATCACGCCTGGCTCGGCATAGGCGTAGGTCGCCGTCATCAGGCGGGTCCACAGGTCGGCCGCGCGGACGGTGCGGAACACCTCACCGTTGAACACCAGCGGCCAGTCGGCGTCGGCTTCCAGGGCTTCCAGGAAAGCGTCTGTGACCAGGACCGACAGGTTGAAGTTCCGCAGGCGAGCCGGGTCGCGCTTGGCGTCGATGAAAGCCTCGATATCCGGATGGTCAATGCGCAGGCAGCCCATCATCGCCCCGCGTCGCTGACCGGCCGACAGGATGGTGCGGCACATCGAGTCCCAGACGTCCATGAAGCTGAGCGGCCCCGAGGCGTCGGCGCCGACCCCGCGCACCGGCGCGCCGGCCGGGCGGATGGTCGAGAAGTCCATACCCACGCCGCCGCCCTGCTGCAGGGTGACGGCGGCTTCGCGCAGGTGCTCGAAGATGCCAGGCAGGTCATCGGGCAGCGTGCCCATGACGAAGCAGTTGAACAGGGTCACGGCCCTGGCGGTGCCGGCGCCGGCGAAGATCCGGCCGGCGGGCAGAAACTGGAAATCGGTCAGCGCCTCGAGGAAACGCTCGCGCCAAAGCGCGCGAGTCTCGTCGGGCTCGGCCAGGGCGATGGCCTCGGAGACCCGCCGCCAGCTGTCCTCGACGCCGGCGTCGCCGTCGCCATCGCCGGGCGTGAACCGGTACTTCGCGGCCCATATCTCCGCGGCCAAGGGGATGTCGAAGGCCATGATCCTGCTCCGATGCAAAGGGCAGGAGAGGCTGGCGGATTCGAGCGAGGTCGAAATTGTCGAAGGACAAGGAGCGAAAACGGCGCGCGCCGCGCGGATCTTTCCAACGCTTGCGCTGGCGCAACGTCGGCCGCTCGCGAGCGGCCTATTGATCATCGCAAGCGAGCGGGTTCTTCCGCCCGCAATGGAAGGTGATCCAAGATGTTTAAGTCCGTTCTCCTGGCCGGTGTCGTCGTGGGCGCGCTGGCCGTCGCCGGCGCGGCTGGCGCGGCGGAGCTGCAGGTCAAGATGCTGAATTCCGGCACGCAGGGCATGATGGTGTTCGAGCCCGCGACCGCCAAGCTGAAGGCCGGTGACACGGTCCGCTTCATCCCGACCGACCCGGGCCATAACGTCGAGACCATCAAGGACATGTGGCCGGCCGGCGTCGCCGAGGTGAAGGGCGCGATGGGCAAGGAAGTCGTCGTGAAGTTCGCCAAGACCGGCGTCTACGGCTTCAAGTGCATGCCGCACTGGACCATGGGGATGACATTCGTGGCCAAGGTGGGTGACGGCAAGCCGAACGCCGCCGACGCCGAAGCCGCCATCGCCAAGGCCCCGCCGCTGGCCAAGAAGCGCCTGACGGCCGACTTCGCCGCGATCAAGTAGATCGAGGATCTGGAAAAGCCAGCGCCGTCGCCTCGAGGGGCGACGGCGCTTTTTTCGTTTCGAGTTTGGTTTGATGTCAGGCGGGTTCGGCCAGATCGACCAGAGCGTCCAGCTTGCGAACAATGATCCGGCGGCGCGCGCTGCCGGTGATCCCGCGGTCGTCCCAGGCCGCCAGGGTGCGGCTGACCGTGTGCAGGGTCGAGCCCGCCATTTCGGCCAGCTCCTGGCGAGTGATCGGGAAGTCGATCTCGATGCCGTCGCTGGTCTTGCGGCCCGCCTGCTGGACCAGGCGCATCAGGGTGCGGGCGATCCGTTGCTCGACCTTCTCGCCGGCCATTTCGCCGACCCGGTCCTGCATTTCGAAGAGGCGCGCGCCGGCGGACGCCGCCGACCCCATCGCCACTTCGGGATATCGCGCCATCAGCTGGCGCATCGTCGCCACGGTCCAGTAGACCTCGATGCTGTCGACCACCGCCACGGCGTCGGCCGGGAAGGGTTTGCCCATCAGGGCGGCCACCGTGCCGTACATCTCGCCAGGACCGATGAAGCGGATCACCGACTGATTGCCGTCGGGCCGCGCCTGGACGATTTTCACCCGCCCTTCCAGCAGGGAGTGGCAGGTCATGCCGTCGTCGCCCTGGGCGAAGATCATCCGCCCGGCGGGCAGGGTGCGAACCGTGCCGGCGGCCAGGATGCTGGCCAGGGCCACGTCGTCCAGGCGGCCGAACATGTCCGCGCCGCGAAGAATTTGGGGGTCGATCGTGGCGGTCATGGCCATGCGCGAGCCTTCGGTGGAATCGTACCCTCAGGACTAGGCGCGCGAGCGTTCCAGCTGAATCCCGGTATTCTACCTAGGGCGAACTCCCGAATGTCGGCGAGCCCGAAGCTGTTGCTAATCCATCATCGACGCCAGCCCCGGGGAGCCGCGCCGATCATGAACCTCGCCTTCGCCACTCTGCCTCCAATCGCGCCGCCGCCGACCATGCTGGGCCAGACGCTCGTTCCCGTCGGCGTGACCATTCGCCGGGCGCCGGGCGAGGAGATCTTCGCGGAAGGCGAGCGGGTCGACACCGTCTACCAGGTGATGTCGGGCACCGTGCGCACCTATCGTCTGCTGGGGGACGGTCGCCGGCATGTCTGCGATTTCCACGCCCCGGGCGATCTTCTGGGCCTGGAGGCGATCGACGAATACTGCTGCTCGGCCGAGGGCATGACCGACGTCATCCTGCACGCCATTCCGCTGAAGGCCCTGCGCCGTCTGTGCGCCGAGGATCCTGCCCTCAGCCAGCGCCTGCTGTCGATCGCCACGGGCGGGATGCAGCGCAGCCAGAACCACGCCTCGATGCTGGCCCGCCTGGGCGCGGTCGAGCGCGTCGCCGCCTTCCTGGTCGACTTCGCCCGCCGTTTCGACGCCGACGACGAGCTGGACCTGCCGATGACCAGGCAGGACATCGCCGACTATCTGGGCCTGACCATCCACACCGTTTCCCGGACCCTGTCCCAGCTTCAGGACCAGGGCCTGATTGACGCCCGCGCCTCGCGCCGGGTGCGCCTGCGACGGCAGGACGAACTGCTAGGACTCTGCGCATGACTCCATCGGTGCTGACCCCCGCCCAGCGCGCCTACGCCGAGCGCAATCTGCCGCGCTACACCAGCTATCCGACGGCGCTGGCCTTCGACGCCGGGCAGGCGTCGGCGGCGCACGATTGGATCGCGGGCACGAGCCCCGACGACAAGCTATCGGTCTATGTCCACGTGCCGTTCTGCCGGCGCCTGTGCTGGTACTGCGGGTGCCACACCTCGATCGCCCATACCTACGAGCGGGTCGGGACCTTCTTCGAGACCCTGACGCGCGAGGTCGACCTGGTCGCCGAGCGCCTGGGCCGGCATGACGGCCTGGCGCACCTGCATTTCGGCGGCGGCAGCCCCAATGCGCTCAGCCCCGAGGACTTCGCCGCCCTGCTCACCCAGCTGAAGGCCGCCTTTCGCCCGCGTCCGGGCGCCGAGATCGCCGCCGAACTGGATCCGGGCATGCTGTCGGAAGGCTTTGTCGACGCAGCGGGCGAGGTCGGCGTCAACCGGGTCAGTCTGGGCGTCCAGACCTTCGACCCGACCGTCCAGGCCCTGGTGAACCGCATCCAGCCCTATGACCACGTCGCCCGCGCCGCCGAGCGCCTGCGCAAGGTCGGCGTGGCCGGACTGAACTTCGACCTGATGTACGGCTTGCCGGGCCAGACGCCAGAGAATGTCCACGAGTCGGCGCGCCTGGCGGTCCAGCTGCGCCCCGACCGGGTGGCGGTGTTCGGCTACGCTCACGTGCCATGGATGAAGAAGCACCAGACGATGATCCGCGAGGCCGATCTGGCCGACCTGGACGGCCGCTGGGCCCAGGCCGAGGCCGCCGATGCGGCCCTGGTCGAGGCGGGCTATGTCCGCATCGGGCTCGATCACTACGCCCTGCCGGACGACGCCATCAGCCGCGCCCTGGCCGAGGGGCGGCTGCGGCGGAACTTCCAGGGCTATACCGATGATCCGGCCCCGGTTCTCGTGCCGATTGGTCCCTCCTCGATCGGCCAGTTCCGCGAAGGGTTTGTCGGCAACCATGTCCCGACCGACCAGTGGTCGGCGGCCATCGCGCGCGGCGAGCTGCCGCTGAACAGGGCCTTGGCCGTCACCGACGAGGACCGGGTCCGCGCCGCCGTGATCGAGCGGCTGATGTGCGACATGCGGGTCGATGTCGCGGCGGTCTGTCGCGACCATGGTTTCGCCGGGGACCACCTCGCCGACAGTCTGGCGGCGACCGACGCGCTCGCCTTGGCCGGCCTGTGCGAACGGGACGGGGCGGTGGTCTCGATTCCTGAACCCGCCCGTCGCCTGATGCGCGTAGTGGCCGCCGCCTTCGACGCGCGTCTACCGCAAGCCGCTACACGCCACGCCAAGGCCGTCTGACCGCCGAGATTGCTCCCGGACAACGTCGCCGGGCGAACCAGAGCGCATCGTGATCCCGAACGCCGAATGGGAGAGTCCCGACCGGCAGGGGAAAGCGAGATGAACACCCGAAGACTATGGTTCGTCCTCGCCCTGGTCATGGCGGTGTCCTTCACCGTCCTGGGGTTGATGGGACGCGAAATCCACCGGCAGGCGCCGCCCATCCCGACCCGCGTGGTCGACGCGAGCGGGCAGGTGCTGATCACCAAGGCCGAGATCGAGACCGGGCAGCTGGCCTGGCAATCGATGGGCGGCCAGCAGGTCGGTTCGATCTGGGGCCACGGCGGCTACGTCGCGCCCGACTGGTCGGCCGACCAGATCCACCGCGAGTCGACCGCGCTGCTGGACCTGTGGGCCCAGCGCGACTTCAAGGCGCCGTACGACACGCTGCCGTCCGAGCAGCAGGCCGCTCTGCGCGAGCGCCTGAAGCGCGAGGTCCGCACCAACACCTACGATCCCAAGACCGGCGCGATCACCGTCAGCGCCGACCGCGCCCAGGCGATGGCTCAAGTGCGCAAGCACTACGAGACCCTGCTGGGCTCGGACCCGGCGCTGGAAAAGCTGCGCGAGCAGTACGCGATCGCCAATGGCGCGGTGAAGGATCCGGCCCGTCGCACGGCTATCGCCAGCTTCTACTGGTGGACCGGCTGGGCGGCCAGCACCGACCGTCCGAACTCGGACATCACCTACACGGCCAACTGGCCGCATGAGGAGCTGATCGGCAACAGGCCGACCACGGCCACGATCGTGTGGTCGATCGCCAGCGTTATCCTGCTGATCGGCGCCGTCGGCGCTCTGGTCTTCTGGCACGCCAAGACCAAGACCGAGGACCACCTGGTCGCTCCGGCCAAGGATCCGCTGGCGGCCCTGAAGCCGACGCCGTCGATGAAGGCCACGGGCAAGTACTTCCTGACCGTCATCGGCCTGTTCCTGCTGCAGGTCGGCCTAGGCGCGGTCACGGCCCACTACTCGGTCGAGGGACACGCCTTCTTCGGCGTGCCCATCTCCGACATCATTCCCTATGCGGTGACCCGCACCTGGCACACCCAGCTGGCCGTCTTCTGGATCGCCACCGCTTGGCTGGCCACGGGCCTTTACGTCGCGCCGATGATCTCGGGCCACGAACCCAAGGGCCAGAAGCTGGGCGTGGACCTGCTGTGGGTCGCCCTGGTCGTCGTCGTCCTGGGGTCGATGGCCGGCGAGTGGCTGGGCGTGCAGCAGGTGTTCGACCTGAACGCCAACTGGTGGTTCGGCCACCAGGGCTGGGAATATGTCGACCTGGGCCGCTTCTGGCAGATCCTGCTGTTCGTCGGCCTGATGAAGTGGCTGGTCCTGGTCGGTCGCGCCCTGTGGCCGGCCCTGAAGGCCCCGTCGGAAAGCAAGCCGGTTCTGTGGATCCTGTTCCTGTCGACGATCGCCATCGGCCTGTTCTACGGCGCGGGCTTCATGTGGGGTAAGCACACCCACATCAGCCTGGTGGAGTACTGGCGCTGGTGGGTGGTCCACCTGTGGGTCGAGGGGTTCTTCGAAGTGTTCGCCACGGCCGTCATCAGCCTGCTGATGGTCAAGCTGGGCCTGGTGCGGGCCAAGTCGGCCAACGGCGCGGTGCTGTTCGGGACCATCGTGTTCCTGTTCGGCGGCGTGCTGGGCACGGCCCACCACTGGTACTTCGCCGGCACGCCGGTCTCGATCATCGCCATCGGCTCGGTGTTCTCGGCCCTCGAGGTCGTGCCGCTGGCCCTGATCGGCGCCGAGGCCTTCGAGACCTTCAGCCACACCAAGGCCGCGCCTTGGGTCGCGACCTATCGCTGGCCGATCTTCTTCTTCGTCGCGGTTTCGTTCTGGAACCTGCTGGGCGCCGGGGTCTTCGGCTTCATGATCAACCCGCCGGTCAGCCTGTACTTTATCCAGGGCCTGAACACGACGGCCACCCACGGCCACGCCGCGCTCTTCGGGGTCTACGGCATGCTCGGGATCGGCCTGCTGCTGTTCTGCTTCCGCGGCCTGGCGCGTCGCGAGGCCTGGGACGACCGTCTGCTGGCCCTGACGTTCTGGCTGCTGAACGGCGGCCTGGCGATGATGATCTTCCTGTCGCTGCTGCCGGTGGGCGTGATCCAAGCGATCGCCAGCATCGAGCACGGCCTGTGGTTCGCCCGCTCGCCGGCGGTGATCCACTCGCCGCTGGTCCAGACCCTGGTCTGGATGCGGGTGCCGGGCGACATCGTCTTCGCGGGCGGGGCCCTGACCCTGGCGGCGTTCGCCGGAAAGCTGCTGCTGGGTGCCCGCCGTCCGGCGGCCAAGGAAGCGGTGACCCCGGTCGCGGCCGAATAGACCTCAAGACCCCCGGACCAGGCGCGCAAACCATCGCGCGCCTGGTAGGCTCGGCCGGACGCTGCAAGCGCGTCCGGCCGTTTTTTCTTTTGAGGCCTCGACACAAGAACGGGGCGACGCCTGGGGAAAGGCGCGCCCCGTCAAGTTGGGAGGCCGCGACGCCTATGTCTCACAAGGCGCCGCGGTTTCAGTGGCCGCTTGGCGTCAGTGGTTGATCCGAACGCCGAGGCGGAACATCCGGCCAAGGGTGTCGTAGATCGTGGTGCTGCCGAAGGGCGGGATGCGATGGTTGGCAAGGTTGTCGACGCGGGCGTAGATCTGCAGCCCTTCGTTGACCTGGTAGGCGCCGCCGAGGTCGAAATAGATCGCGCCGGGGATGTGGTTGAAGTTGGTCGTCGGGTTCTGGACGCTCGAGGCCGGACAGTTGGTCGTGCAGACAATGTAGTTCGGATTGATCTTGCCCGCGCTGACCCAGCGTTCCGTCAGGTTCAGCGAAAGACCGCCCTTCGACCAGGACTGGGTCAGGTTGGCCTTCCAGCGCGGGGTGTCGGCGCTGTTGTTGCCGGCCAGCTGCTGGACGATCTGGCCCGCGATGCCGGGGTTGGTGGTGTAGTCGATCGTATGTGTCGCCAGGCCGTGCAGGTTCAGCGTTCCCGCCTCGCCCAGGTCGATGCGGTAGCTGGCCTCGAAGTCCAGGCCACGGGTCTTCAGCTGCGCCAGATTGAACGGCTGGATGTTGACGAAGGGCGGATCCGACGTGCCGATCGCGCCCGTCAGCTTGACCGCGCTGCAGAAGGTGGTGTTGCCGTTGTAGCAGAGGTCGACGATCTGCTGGGCGGAGAAGGTCGAGATCGCCTGGCGGATCTTGATGTCGAAATAGTCGATCGAGAACACTAGGCTGGGCAGGAAGGCGGGACGGTAGACGACGCCGAATTCCTTGTTGGACGAGATCTCGGGCTTCAGGGCTGTATTGCCCACCGTCTGACCCAGCAGCTGGACATTGGCGTTGGTCGCGCGGTTGGTGACGATGATCGTCTGGGTCTGCGGCGCGGCGAACAGCTCGCTCAGGTTCGGCGCGCGGATGTCGCGCGAGACGACCCCCCGGAAACGCAGGCCGTCTAGCGGCGTGGCCCAGGTGGCGCCGATCTTCCAGGTCGTGGCCTCACCCGCGGTGCTGTAATCGGCGATGCGGCCTGCCAGGTTCAGGTCAAGCTTTCCCATGGCTTCGCCGTTCAGCAGCGGCACGCCCAGTTCCAGGAAGGCCTCCTTCACCGAATAGGTCCCGCGGCCGTTCTTGTAGTTGCCGGCGAACCAGTTGCTGCCGGCCGTGGCCAGCAAGGCGTCGGTGGGATAGTCCGGGCCGTTCAGCGACGAGGCGCTGATCCCCGCGCCATAAGGATCGGCCTGGGTGACGTAGTGCTCCCGCCGCCATTCCGCACCCAGGGCCACGGCGACGTCGCCGGCCCAGTTCTGGAAGGGTGTGGCGTTGAACGAGATCGCCGCGGCGTCCTCCTTGAAGTTGGTCAGCGAGCGCGGGCCTCGGGTGGGGGCGATGTAGCCGTATTGCGCCTCGGTCAGCGGCTGGCCGCCGAACACGTTGATCGGCAGGCAGCCCGCCGCGGTGGCGGCCGCCGACGAGCAGGTGATCTGGCCGGCGGAATTGCGCGTCGCCTGGATCGCTGCGTTGAAGCGCGGCAGCAGGATCATGTTCTTGATGTTGATGTCGACGCGGTTCTCGCCGTGCTCATAGCTGGCGTCGAATTGCACCGGCTTGCCGAACAGCTCGAACTTGCCGTCGGCCCCGCCCACGAAGCGCTTCTGCAGGCGCTCGTTGTGGATCACCGCCTTGCGCGGGAAGTTCGAATTGGTCGTTCCGAACTGGAAGCTGGTGATGTTGCTGCTGGCGCAGGCCGCCGACACCGAGGCCGGCAGGAACGGGTTCGCGCACTGAATGGTGATGCCGGCGCGGCGGGGGTAGGCGATCGGCGTGTTCTCGATCTTGACCTGCGAGATGCTGCCGGTGGCGTACAGCTCGATGTCCGGCGTGATGTCGAAGCCGACGCGGGCATAGCCGACCAGCCGCTTCATCGGGTCGTCGATGGTGCGGGTCGACAGGACGAAGTTGGACTGGTCTCCGCCCTGACAGACCGAGCCGACGCAGCCGGCGACGCCCGCGCTGCTCCCGCGTGTCGGCGTGCCGCTGCCGCCATACTGGAAGGTGGTGACGTTGCCGTTCACATCGAACGCCGTGCCTTGCAGCGGACCGGCGGTGATCAGGCCGTAGCGGCCGAACGTGATGTCCTGCGCGTCCCTGGTGTAGAAATAGTACTGCGGCGAGCCGGCCGGGGTGGCCGCCAGCGAATAGGACGTGCTGCCCTCGCGATAGGCGACGGGACGGCCATTGGCCAGTTTCCCGCCGACCTCGCCGCCGCCCACGCCCTTGTTCTGATAGGCCTCGCCGCTGAAGGTCAGGTGGAGCCTGTCGTCGAAGAACGCCTTGCCGCCGGCGATCTGGGCCAAGCCGCTGCGATCGTCGCCATAGGTGGAGATGCCGCCCTGCAGATTGGCCTTGAAGCCCTCGAAATGCTTGTCGGTGACGAAATTGACTACGCCGGCGATGGCGTCCGAACCCCACGACGCGGAGGCGCCGCCGGTGACCACGTCGACCTTCTTGATCAGCAGTTGAGGGAACTGGCTGATGTCGACGACGCCGTTGATATAGGCGGGAACGACGCGCTTGCCGTCCAGCAGGGTCAGGGAGCGGATCGTGCCCAGGCCTCGCAGGTTCAGCGCCGACAAGCCGTTGTCGCCGACGCTGGTGTTGCCGTTCTGGGTGTTGTTGGCCGTCCCCGTGCTGCCTTGCAGCGCAGGCAGCTGGGTCAGGGTGTTGAAGATGTTGGGCTGCGCGGTCTGCTTGATCATCTCGTCCGACAGCGTGGTCGTCGGCGTCGGCGCGTCGAAGCCGGCCGCGGTGATGCGCGACGAGGTGACGACGATTTCCTCGACGGTGGCGCTTTCGGTCGCAGGCGCGGCCTGCCGGGCGTAGGCGGCGTTGGACATCAGCAGCGCGCAGGCCGATACGCTGGCCAGCAGCGGGATGGTTCTAGTCATGGTTTCTCCTCCTCCTTTTTGTCTTGCGTTTCGAGGAAGGCTCCGGCCTGTGGGGCGGCGAAGGCGCAGGGGCGCCCACCGCTGGCGGCGCGACGCCGCCAGCGACCGTGAAGGCCTTCCTTCCGTTGAATCTGTTCGAGCCAGCCGTGCTGGCGGGCGTCAGCGACGGGACGGGTGTCTAGGGGGTCACAGGTCCGCGCCCAGCGCTTCCAGCGAGCGGCGCTTGGTTTCCGGGAAACAGGTCAGCACGACGAAGAATTGCAGGGCCATGCAGCCGGCGAAGAAGATGAAGGGCAGGCCCCGCATGTGCTGCGCCACCAGGGGGAAGGCGGTGGCGATGATCGCGTCCATGAACCAGTGGGTCGATGACCCCAGGCTTTGGCCCCGCGCCCGCACGTCGGTCGGGAAGATCTCCGAGATGTAGACCCAGATCACCGCGCCCTGGCTGAACGCGAAGAAGGCGATGAAGCCGATCAGCAGCCAGAGCAGGAGGTTCTGGTGCTGGCCGGTCATGAAGATCGCCGCCACGCCCGCCAGGGCCAGGGTGACGCCCACCGAACCCACCAGCAGCAGGGTCTTGCGTCCGAACCTGTCGATGACCGTCAGGGCCAGGGCGGTGAACAGCAGGTTGCAGGCGCCGATGACGATCGACTGACGGTCGGCCGAGACGGTGTCGAAGCCGGCCGCGGCGAAGATGTCGTTCAGATAGTAGAGGATCGCGTTGATGCCGGAGAGCTGGTTGAAGCCGGCGATGGCGAAGGCCAGCAGGATCGGCTTGCGATGCCGGGCCCAGCTGAGGCGAGGGGCGGCGGCTTGGGCTTCGGCCCGGCGGTACTTCTCCAGTTCGGCGTCCGGATCGTCCACGCCCAGCGCCTCCAGAACCTGGCGGGCCTCGACCGTGCGGCCCTTGGCCGTCAGCCAGCGGGGGCTGTCGGGGATGGTGAACATCAAGGTCAGCAGCAGCAGGGCGGGCAGGCCCGTGACGCCGAACTTGATGTGCCAGTCCAGCGCGCCGAGGTCGAACGAGGTGACCAGGGCGTTGCTGAGATAGGCGACCAGGATGCCGATGACGATGTTCAGCTGGAAGGCGCCGACCAGCATGCCGCGCCTTTCGGCGGGCGCGATCTCGGCGATATAGACGGGCGCCAGCACCGACGAGGCGCCGACGGCCAGGCCGGCCAGGACGCGGAAGAACAGCAGGGCCGGCCAGTTCCAGGCGAGCAGGCAACCGATCGCCGAGACCAGATACAGCACCGCGATGCCGACCAGCGCGGTTCGCGCGCCATAGCGGTCGCCCGGGGCCCCGGCGAACAGAGCGCCGGCCAGCGTGCCCCACAGGGCGCTCGAGACAGTCACACCGACAGAGGCCGCGTCCAGGTCGAAGGCCTGGCGGATGCCCTCGGTCGTGCCGGCGATGACGGCGGTGTCGAAGCCGAACAGCAGGCCGGCCAGGGCGCCGACCGCGACGCCGCGGATGAGCATGGCGTTCATGCGCGGCCTCCGGAATTCTGCGCCGACTGTAGCAGTCCGCGGATATAGCCGTAGGCGAAGGCGAAGTTCTCGGCGCGCTGGGTGTGGACGGGCTTGCCGTCGACGACCTGCGGGTCGTCCATGCCGGGGACGTGATCCGGCATGATCATGCCGTCGTAGCCAACCTCGGCGTAGGTTCGCAGGGCGCGGACCATGTCGATGTCGCCGTTGTCGGGGAAGGTCTCGTTGAACCGGCCGCGACCGCCATGGATGTTGCGGAAGTGGACGTTGAAGATCTTCTTGCGCGACCCGAACCAGCGGATCACGTCGAAGATCTGGCTCGAGGGATCGGGCAGGTTCTCGCTGATCGTGCCCTGGCAGAAGTTGAGGCCGTGATAGGGGCTTTCGTTGATCTGGACGAACCGCTTCAGCCCTTCCGCCGTGCCCAGCACGTTGTCGATCCCCTGATAGCCGCCCGCCGGCGTGCCCGGGTCCTGCGGATGGCAGGCGATGCGAACCTTGGTCTCGTTGGCGACCGGGACGATCCGGTCCAGGAAGTAGGTGATGCGCTCCCAGAACAGGTCGGCGTCGACGCGCCCCGCGCGGGTCAGCGGCGTCGCCGGACGGGCCTTCGACTGGTCCCAGGCGAAGTAGCGCGCGTCGCCGCGGCCGGGAATGTCCTCGGTCCGAAGCACGCCCAGCAGGCTCATATTGTACTTCACGCAAGGAATGCCGACGGCGGCGGCGTTGCGCAGGGTCTGGGCGAAGGCCTCGATGTCGCGGTCGCGCTGTTCGCCCTGGCCCAGCATGATCGCCGGCCGCTTCTCGCGGTCGATATGGATCGAGTCCAGCAGCTCGGGATGCAGCATGTCCAGGCTGAGGCCGTGCCGTTGCGCCATCGCCTTGAGGGCGGCCAGCTCGTCGACCGTAGGATAGGCGCGGCCGTCAGCCACCTGGGCGCGGGCGCAGATGTTGCGCACGCCGTAGCGGGCGAAGAAGGCGAAATGCTCTTCCGACGTCGGTGAGCTCTGGCAGCCCAGCGTCATGCGGTAGGGCGGCGCCGACCGAGGCGGCGGGCTCTTTCTTCGATCCTGTGGGGCAGCTTGCGCCGCCGTCGATACGACGACCCCGCTGCCGAGCATGAAAGCTCGTCGGTCCATATTCGTCTCCTCCCGCGCGAGCCGTCGGTTGTTCCGACCATGGGCGTTGTTCGCCGCTTTGGCTCTCTATTGTCTGAGTATCATGCCGTCCAACCGCCCAGATCCATTGCGAAGGATGGATGGATCGATACCATAAATGTCATGATGAACGGCGTTGGACTGTTCGTTCCAAGAGAAACGCCCCGCCGCAACGGGTGCGGGCGGGGCGTTGAAGCATCCGCGGATCAGCCGGCGTCGTGTGGTCAGCCGTTGGCGGCGCGGCGTTGGCCGGTGG
>CBIHOB010000007.1:0-96989 GCA_966211605.1 uncultured Caulobacter sp. | reverse complement strand
GCTTGAACGGCAGCAGGCCGTGCAGCGGCGTATCGATCGAGGCCGCGCGCGGGTTGAGGTTGAACGTGCAGTGCGGCAGGTAGCCGACCATCTCGTCCTCGAAGGCCACGCCGCGATAGAGCGTCTCGGTGGCGCGGAACCTGTCGAGATACAGGGTCGAGAAGCCGTCCAGCTTCATCGAGCCGATGTCGCCGCCCGATCCTTTCACCCAAAGGACTTCCACCGTCTCGCCGGTTAGCGGATCCTTCTCGTCCAGCTTGGCCGACGTGTTGCCGCCGCCGAAGTTGGTGACCGTCAGATCCGAACCCAGGAGGTTGGAACGATACAGCAGCAGCTCAGCGGGCGACTTGGCCGCCGCTTCGGCATCAGACCATCGGCTCTTCGGCTCGGGGAACAACAGGGCGTTCGCCTCGGCCGCGGCCGCGGTGGAGATGTCGTTCATGAGGTGCTCCCCGATGAGTGAATTGGAGCGACATTAGCGAGCAGGGTGGCGCTACTCAATCATTTTCGATAAGCTTTAATCAAAATCGCAAGCCGGGAGGAACGGTGCGGGACGATCTGATCGTGGTGCTGGATGTCGGTAAGACATTGGCGAAGCTCAGCCTTTGGACGCGAGACGGCGAGCTGGCCGCCAAGGACGCGCGACCGAATGAGCGGATCGACGCCGGCGCCTATGTCGCGCTCGACGCGGCGGGCATCGAGGCCTGGCTGGCCCGCGTCCTGGCCGACTTCGCCCGCCAGGGGCGCATCGGCGCGATCATTCCCGTGGGCCACGGCGCAGCCGCGGCCGTGGTGCGCAACGGCCAGCTGGTCTGCCCGCCCATCGACTACGAGGAGTCGGGCCCCGACGCCCGGCGCGCCGACTATGACGCCCTGCGCGACGCCTTCCGCCACACCGGCTCTCCCGGATTGCCCGGCGGGCTCAACCTGGGCGCCCAGCTCCATTACTTGCAGGGCCTGACGCCCGGCCTGCTGGACGGCGACGCGCAAATCCTGCCGTGGCCGCAGTACTGGGCCTGGCGGCTGACCGGGATCGCCGCCAGCGAGGTGACCAGCCTGGGCTGTCACAGCGATCTCTGGCGGCCCAAGGAGCGGCGGATCTCGGACCTGGCGCGCCGGTTGGGCTGGGAGCGGAACCTGCCGCCGCTGGCCAAGGCCGGCGCCGTCCTGGGCGGACTGTCGGCCGAATGGCGCGACCGCACGGGCCTGGACACGAAGACGCGGGTCTATTGCGGCCTGCACGACTCCAACGCCGCCCTACTGGCCGCCCGGGGCTTCGACGAGATCGCCGGGAACGAGTCGACGGTTCTGTCCACCGGGACCTGGTTCGTGGCCATGCGCTCGCCGGAGGACGACGCGACTGTCGACCTGGGGCGGCTCTCGGAGGGCCGCGACTGCCTGATCAATGTCGACGCCTTCGGCAAGCTGGTTCCCTCGGCCCGCTTCATGGGCGGTCGCGAGATCGAGATCCTGGCCGGCGTCGACACGCGCCGCATCGACATCAAGCCCGACCAGCCCGCCCTGTTGGCGGCCGTCCCCGCCGTGCTCGCCGCCGGCGCTCGGGTGCTGCCGACCTTCGCCCCCGGATTCGGCCCCTATCCGGGCCATCGCGGCCGCTGGATCAACATGCCTACCGACCAGGCCGAGCGCCGCGCCGCGGTGTGCCTGTACGCCGCCCTGGTCGCCAACGCCTCGCTCGACCTGATCGGCGCGCGCGAGCGCATCCTGGTGGAAGGCCGCTTCGCCGAGGCCGAGGTGTTCGTCCGCGCTCTGGCCTCGCTGCGCCCGCAGGACCAGATCTACGTCTCCAACGCCCACAACGACGTCTCGTACGGCGCGCTTCGCCTGGTCGAGCCGGCGCTGAAGCCCGCCACGGCGCTAACCTCCGTCGCGCCGCTGGATGTGTCGATCGACGCCTACGCCCAGGTCTGGCGCCGCGACGTCGAACGCACCGAGCACGCCGCCTGACGCGGCCCGGTTGGGACCGCGGCGGCCCTTTGTGATGATCGAAAATGCTTGTAACGCTTCGGGATTAGCTGGAAAAATGATTCGGTAGGCCCTGAGGGGAAGCCTTTTATGCATGCCAACGATCGCGAGCGGCTCATCGCGGACATGGTCCAAAGCCGCGGCTTCGTCTCGTTCCAGGAACTCGACGAGCGATTGGATGCTTCCCCGGCGACGATCCGGCGCGACCTGGACCGCCTGGCCAACCGCGGCCTGGTCAAGCGCGTGCGCGGCGGCGCCCGGCTGCTGTCGTCCGATATCGGCGGCGCGTCCGGCCAGGGCGAGCTGAGGGGCGTCCCCTTCCACGAGAACATCTCCCGCCACGCGGCCGAGAAGGAGGCGATCGGCCGCGCGGCCGCCGCCCTCTGCCGTCCGGGCGAGGGCGTGATGATCGACGGCGGCTCGACCACCCTGCAGATGTGCCCGCACATCTCGGGCCTGAACCTGCAGGTCCTGACCAATTCGCTGCACATCGTCAGCGCCCTGCTGCCTCAGCCGGGCACGCGCATCCTGCTGCCGTCGGGCTCGGTCTTCCGCGAACAGAACATCATCCTGGCCGCGGCCGGCGAGGAGAGCATGCCGCGCTTCCACGCGCCGCGCCTGTTCATGGGCGCGGCGGCCATCGGCCCGCAGGGCCTGATGCAGGCCGATGTCGTGCTGGTCGCGGCCGAACGCCGCCTGATCGAGCGGGCCGACGAGATCATCATCCTGATCGACAGCTCCAAGTTCCAGGGCCCGTCGGGCCACCTGGTCTGCGATCTGTCCGAGGTCGACATCATCGTGACCGACGCGGGCATTTCCGACCAGGACCGCAAGATGGTCGAGAACGCCGGCATCCAGGTCATCATCGCCAAGTAGGACTTCGCCCCGCCTTGGAACGTTCCGGGCGGGACGAGGCGGCCTTCAGGTCAGGGGCAGCTGGCTCTTGACGATCTTGCCGGCGGCGTTGCGCGGCAGGGCGTCCAGCCAGACCACGCGCTTGGGCGCCTTGTAGCGCGCCAGGCGCGCGGCGATGAACTCCAGAAGCTCGGACTCGGCGCAGGCGGTCGACCGCGCGACGGCGAACAGGACGCCGACCTCGCCCCAGCGCGCGTCAGGCGCGCCGACCACCGCGCATTCGCGAACGTCGGGATGCTCGGCCACGACCGCCTCGATCTCGCCGGGATAGACGTTCTCGCCGCCCGAGATGAACATCTCCTTCTTGCGGCCGACGATCCAGTGATAGCCCGCCGCGTCGGCCCGCACGATGTCGCCGGTCCGCAGCCATCCGTCGACGAAGGCGGCCTTCGTCTCCTCCGGACGCCGCCAGTAGCCTCGGGTGACGTTGTCGCCGCGCAACAGCAGCTCGCCGGTCTGGTCTGGCCCGACGTCGGCGCCGGCGTCGTCGACGATCCGCGTGGCCACGCCCGGCGCGGCCAGGCCCGCCGAGCCGGCCCGGGCGGCGATCAGCCCGGACGCCAGGGGCATGCCGAACACGGTGCCCGCCTCGCTCATGCCGTAGCCGTCGACCATGGCGACGCCATCGGCCAGCCAGGCGCGGATCGCGGCCGGCGCGTGCGGCGCTCCGCCCGTGAACATGGCCTTGAGCCCGGAGAGCCGGGCGGGGACGAAGTCCGGCTCGGCGCGCAAGGTCGCGGCCATCTGCGGCACGCAGAAGTAATGGGTGACGGCCAGCTCGGGATCGCCCAGGCGCGCCAGGGTGCGAGGCGGAACGAAGCCGTCCGAGACAAGGATCCGCGCGCCGCGCATCAGGAACGGCCAGACGCAGGTGATCAGGCCGATGACGTGGAACATCGGCGCCTCGCACAGAATGGCGTCGCCGCGCTCCACCGCGCCCAGCAGTCCGAAGTTGATCGCCGTGGCGCTCAGGTTCCGCACGCTGAGCAGGACGCCCTTGGGCTGGCCGGAGGTCCCCGACGTGTAGAGGATCAGACAGGGCGCGTCGGGATCGCCGGGCGTCGTCTCGCTCGGCGCGGTCCGGGCCAGCTCGGCGACGAAGGCGTCGAGATCCAGGCCCTCAAGACCTGCGGCGACCAGATGTTCGTCACCGACCAGCAACGCCGGCTTGCAATCGTCCAGCTGGGCCCGCAGCTCCAGCGGCGAAAGCCGCCAGTTCAGCGGGACATAGATCGCCCCCAGCCGCGCGCAGGCCAGGTGCAGCACGACCAGGTCGACCCGGTTGCGCGCCAGCGCCGCCACCCGGTCGCCCGTCCCCACGCCCCGGCCGACCAGCGCGCCGACGCAGCGGGCGATGTCCTCGTCCAGCGCCGCGTAGGACCATTGGCGGCCAGACGCCAGGTCGGCCGCCGCGGGGCGCGCGGGATCAAGACGCGCCTGCAGCGCGACATAGTCGACGGCGGTCACCATGGTTCAGGCCCGCTCAGCGGTCGCCGAGCGCATAGGCGCCCAGGCCCGGCTTGTAGGTCTTGTCGTCGATGAACTGCTTGATGCCTTCCTTGCGGCCGTCGTTGTCGAACGAGTTGGCGGCCTCCTGGGCCCGGACCAGATAGTCCTCGGCGTTGTCGTAGGTCATCTCGCCGACGCGGCGGATGGCGTCCTTGGTCGCCTTGAGCGCCACCGGGTTCTTCTGGAGCAGCACGTTGGCCACCTCGGTGACGCGATCCTTCAGGCGCGTCAGCGGCACGGCCTCGTTGACCAGCTTCCACTCGGCCGCCTTCCGACCGTCGATGTTCTCGCCCATCAGCGCATGGTACATCGCATCGCGCATCGACAGCAGCTCGACCGCCACCTTGGTCGCGCCGCCGCCCGGCAGGATGCCCCAATTGATCTCCGAGAGGCCGAACTGCGCCTCCTCGGCGGCGAAGGCCAGGTCGCAGCCGAACAGCGGACCGTAACCGCCGCCGAAGCACCAGCCGTTGACCATGGCGATGGTCGGCTTCTGATACCAGCGCAGGCGCCGCCACCAGCCGTAGGACTCGCGCTGCGCCTGACGGACCGCGCCCAGACCCCTGGCTTCGGTCTCGCGGAAATACTCCTTCAGGTCCATGCCCGCTGACCAGGCCGAGCCCTCGCCGGTCAGGACCAGCACGCCGACGTCGTCGCGGAACTCCAGCTCGTCCAGAACCTCCATCATCCGGCGGTTCAGGGTGGGGCTCATGCAGTTGCGCTTTTCGGGCCGGTTGAACTTCACCCACGCGATCCGGCTTTCGACGGTGTAGGTGGCGGTGTTGTTGACCTCGGTCATTCTGGATCTTTCCTGGAAACGTCGCGAGCCGGCCCGACCGGGGGCCGGATCAGAGAGGGAAGCGGCCGGGCTGGGTCTCGATCGTGATCCAGCGCAGTTCGGTGAAGGCCTCTATGCCGGCGCGCCCGCCGAACCGTCCGTAGCCGGACGCATTGACGCCGCCGAACGGCATCTGGGCCTCGTCGTGCACGGTCGGGCCGTTGATGTGGCAGATGCCCGACTTGATCCGGCGCGCCACGCGCAGGCCGCGCGCGGCGTCGCGGGTAAAGACCGAGGCCGACAGGCCATATTCGCTGTCGTTGGCCAGGGCGACGGCGTGGGCCTCGTCGCGGGCCCGTACGACCGCCACCACGGGGCCGAAGCTTTCCTCGCGGAACAGCCGCATGGCCGGGGTGACCTTGTCGACCACGTGGGCCGGCATCAGCACGCCCTCGGCCGGTCCGCCGGCCGCCAACTCGCCGCCGGCGGCGACCGCCTCGGCGATCAGGCCCTGGACGTGGGCGACCGTGCGCGTGTCGACCACCGCGCCCAGCGGCGCCGTCGCCTCGCGCGGGTCGCCGGCCTTCAGGGTCGCGGCCTTGGCCTTGAACTTCTCGACGAAGGCCTCGGCGACGGCGTCGACCACGATGATGCGCTCGGTCGACATGCAGATTTGGCCCTGGTTCATGAAGGCGCCGAAGGCCGCGGCGGCCACAGCCTCGTCCAGGTCGGCGTCGTCCAGCACGATCAGCGGCGCCTTGCCGCCCAGCTCCAGCAGCACCGGCTTGAGATGGCGCGCCGCCTCGACCGCGATCAGCTTGCCCACCGCCGTCGAGCCGGTGAAGTTGATGCGGCGCACGGCCGGATGCGCGACCAGGGCGCCGACGACCTCGGCCGCGTCCTGGGGCGCGTTGATCACGTAGTTGACCGCGCCGGCCGGCAGCCCCGCCTCGACGAAGGCGTCGACGATCAGGGCGTGGGTGCGCGGGCATTGCTCGGAGCCCTTCAGCACGACGGAGTTGCCGCAGGCGAGCGGCGTCGCGATGGCGCGCACGCCCAGGATGATCGGCGCGTTCCACGGGGCGACGCCCAGCACCACGCCCGCCGGCTCGCGAACCGTCATGGCGACGCAGCCGGGCTTGTCCGACGGGATCACCTCGCCGGCCACCTGGGTGGTCAGGGCCGCCGCCTCCCGGATCATGTTGGCCGCCAGCATCAGGTTGAAGCGCGCCCAGCCCTCGGTCGCGCCGATCTCCGACTTCATCGCCTCGACGAATTGGTCGGCCTTGCTCTCGAGGGCGGCGGCCGCCTTGTGCAGAAGCGCCCGGCGCGCGGTCGGCCCCAGCGACGACCAGCCGGGCAGCGCCGCCGCCGCCGCATCGGCCGCGGCCCGAGCCTGATCGGCGTCGCCGGCCGCCGCGCGCGTGGCCACGGCGCCGGTGATCGGGTTCAGGCGCTCGAACGTCGCCCGGCCGGCCACCTGCGCGCCGCCGATGCTCAACAGGGCTTCGGTCAAAGGCTCCTCCCTGACTCTCTCTCGTTGCTCTGCCGCCGCGCCCAAAGCGCTGGAGGCGGACGTGGGCATGCCGCGCCCCACGCACTCGCTGGGGACGTCCAGCCAGCGCGACGGTGGCCCGCGGTACGACCTGAAAAAAGAGTCCGGATTTTCCTGTGTCGCGAGCCTAGTCGCCGCGGATGGCCCGAGCCGCCAGCGGCGCCTGGCCCTGGCCGGCCAGGCGTTCGAAGACCTTGGCGTTGCGCACGGCGGCCAGGGCGTGGTCGCGCATGATCGCTTCGGCGGCGTCGGCGTCGCCGCTCCGGATCGCCGCAAAGACCGCGTGGTGCTGGCGGTGAGCCTGCGCCAGATGCTCGAACTCGGCGTCCAGGTCCCCCCAGTCCAGCGCCAGGGCGCCGGCCGCTGCGAAGGGCTGGTGGTTGTTGCGGGCCAGCGCCTCGACGATCGCCGGACGGTCCGCCGCGGCGACCAGAGCGTCGTGGAAGGCCAGGTTGCAGGCGTGGTAGCGATCCAGGTCGAGGTCCCCCAGGCGTCCCGCCGCGAAGATGGCGTCGCCCGCCGCCAGGCAGGCCGCCAGCCGGGCCTCCAGCTCGGGCGACAAACCCCGCTCGGCCGCGCAGCGGGCGGCGAAGCCCTCGAGCACGCCGCGCACCTCGATCGCTCCGCGCACCTGGGCCGGCGCCAGGCCGCGCGGCGCATAGCCCCGCGCCCCGAGCTTGACGACCAACCCCTCCTGCTCGAGCGCACGCAGGGCCGTGCGCACCGGCATCCGCGAAACACCCAACGCCTCGGCCGTCGGGATCTCGGCGATCCGCTGCCCCGCCTTCAGCTCGCCCGAGGCGATCATCTTGCGCAGCGCCACGATCACATGCTGGCCGGGCTTCATCCTGGGCGTGTCCATGCCGGCCAGCCTAGCGTGCTTCGCGTCGGGACAAAATTGGATCCAATCGCTTGACACAGATCAAATCCAGCGCGCTATTGGATCCAATACGGCGACGACAAGCCCAGAGGAAACGACATGACCGGTCCATTCGGCGCGCCGACGGCGGCCCGCGACGACGCTTCGCCCGCCTCGCCCAAGACGATCGAGCCCATCAAGACCTGGCCGGTTAACGCCTGGTACGTCGCCTGCACGCCGGCCGAGATCGCCGACAAGCCGCTGGGGCGGCGGATCTGCGGCCAGTCCATGGTGTTCCATCGCGGCCGCGAGGGCCGCGTCGTCGCCCTGGAGGACTTTTGCCCGCACCGCGGCGCCCCCCTATCGCTGGGCTTCGTCCGCGACGGCGAGCTGGTCTGCGGCTATCACGGCCTGACCATGGGCTGCGAAGGCCGCGCGACGGCGATGCCCGGCCAGCGCGTCGCCGCCTTCCCCGCCATCCGCGCCTTTCCGGTGCTGGAGCGGCACGGCTTCATCTGGGTCTGGCCCGGCGATCCGGCCCAGGCCGACCCGGCCAAGCTGCACCCCCTGTTCTGGGCCGACAGCCCCGACTGGGCCTATGGCGGCGGCCTCTATCACATCGCCTGCGACTACCGGCTGATGGTCGACAACCTGATGGACCTGACGCACGAGACCTATGTCCACGCCACCAGCATCGGTCAGAAGGAGATCGACGAGGCGCCGGTGACCACCCGTCTGGACGGCGACGAGGTGGTGACCAGCCGCTTCATGGAGGGCATCCACGCCCCGCCCTTCTGGCGCATGGCCCTGCGCGGCGCCGGCCTGCCTGAGGACGCGCTGGTCGACCGCTGGCAGATCTGCCGCTTCTCGTTGCCCAGCCACGTGATGATCGAGGTCGGCGTCGCGCTGGCCGGGCACGGCGGCTATCACGCGCCGGCCGACAAGAAGGTCTCCAGCGTCGTGGTCGACTTCATCACGCCCGAGACTGAGACCTCGCACTGGTACTTCTGGGGCATGGCCCGCAGCTTCGCGGTCGACGATCCCGCCCTGACCGACACCATCCGCGAGGGCCAGGGCAAGATCTTCTCCGAGGACCTGGAGATGCTGGAGCGCCAGCAACAGAACCTGCTGGCCTATCCCGACCGCAAGCTGCTGAAGCTGAACATCGACGCCGGCGGGGTGCGTTCGCGCATGGCCATCGACAAGGCCATCGCCGAGGAATACGCCTGATGCTCAAGGTCCGGGTGGCGTCCCGCGCCCAGGCGGCCGAGGGCATCGTGCGGCTGGATCTGGTCTGCGCCGAAGGCCGCGACCTGCCGCCGTTCAGCGCGGGCGCCCATGTCGACGTCTTCCTGAAGGACGGCCTGACGCGGCAGTACTCGCTGTGCAACGACCCGGCCGAGCGCGGCCGCTATCGGATCGCGGTGCTGCGCGAGCCCGCCTCGCGCGGGGGCTCGGCCTATGTGCACGACGCCCTGCCGGAGGGCGCGATGCTGGACATCGGCCTTCCGCGCAACCTGTTCGCGCTGGACGAGACGGCCGAGGAGCACCTGCTGTTCGCCGGCGGCGTCGGCGTCACCCCGATCCTGGCCATGGCCCGGCGACTGCACGCCCTGGGCTCGCCCTTCACGCTCTTCTATTGCGCGCGGGAGCGGGCGCGGGCCGCCTTCCTGGACGAGCTGGCGGCGGCGCCGTTCGCCGCGTCGGTGCGGCTGGCCTTCGACGCCGAGCCGGAGACCCGCCTGGACCTGGACGCGGTCCTGGCGTCGCCCCACGCGGGCCGGCGACTCTATGTCTGCGGGCCAGGCGGCTTCATGGACCACGTGATCGGCGCCGCCCAGGCGCAAGGCTGGCGTCCCGACTGGATCCGCAAGGAGCACTTCGCCGCCGCCCCGCAGGGCGGATCCGAGGCGTTCGAGCTGGTGATCGCCAGCACCGGCCAGGTGGTGCCGGTCGCCGCCGGACAGAGCCCCGCCCAGGCTCTGGACGCCGCCGGCGTCTTCGTGCCGGTCTCCTGCGAGCAGGGCGTCTGCGGCACGTGCCTGACCCGGGTCCTCGAGGGCCGCCCCGATCACCGCGACGCCTTCCAGACCGAGGCCGAACGGGCCGCTGGCGACCAGTTCACCCCGTGCTGCTCGCGCGCGCTGAGCCCTCGCCTGGTGCTGGATCTTTGAAGCTAGAAGCCGACCGAGCCGATCCGCTCGGCGGCGTCCAGCAGCACCGGCAGCACCTGCGCCTTCAGCGCCTCGGGGCTGGTGCGGTTGACCTGGGTCGAGACGTTGATCGCCGCCACCACCTTGCCGGCGCGATCGCGCAGCGGGGCGGCGATGGACAGCAGGCCCAGCTCCAGCTCCTGGTTGCTGATCGACCAGCCCTGGCGGGCGGTCTCGCGCAGGATCTCGCGCAGGGCGTCGGGATCGGTGACCGTATAGGGCGTCGTCTTGACCAGCGGGGTGGCGGCCAGCACCCGGTCCAGCTCCTGCGGCGGCAGGTGAGCCAGCAGCATGCGGCCCATCGAGGTGTTGTAGGCCGGCAGCCGGCTGCCGACATGCAGGTTGACGGTCATGATCCGGCTGGCGGCGACGCGGGCCACATAGACGATCTCGGTCCCGTCCAGGACGCTGGCCGAGCACGACTCCCCGACCTGGCGAGTGACGTCGGTCAGCACAGTCAGCGCGCCCTGCCAGACGCCGAGGGTCGACAGATAGGCGTAGCCCAGCTCCAGCACGCGCGGCGCCAGGCCGAACGCCTTGCCGTCGCTCACGGCATAGCCCTCGGCCACCAGGGTCAGCAGGAACCGTCGCGCCGCCGCGCGGGTCAAGCCGGTTCGCTCGGCGACCTGGCTGAGAGTCATGCGCGGATGCTCGGCGTCGAAGGCGCGGATGACGTCCAGTCCCCGCGCGAACGTCTGGGCGTAGTCTTTTTCACTCAAGATCGTGGCCTTCCCGCGACCGAACCCGGCGTGGCCGGATCCCTAGCATTTGTGCGCATATCGCACAACTGTGCGATATGTTGACATGGTGCAATCGCGGGCGTTAGGTCGCCGCACAAGGATCGCGGCGGCCACCACGTCGGCCGTCGGCGTAGGGAGCGCCGAGTGAAGAGCAAGATCTACGAGAGCGCCGCCGCGGCGCTGGAAGGCGTCGTCTTCGACGGCATGACCCTGATGTCTGGGGGCTTTGGCCTGTCGGGCAATCCCGAGACCCTGATCCCGGCTCTGAAGGACACCGGCGTCAAGAACCTGACCGTGATCAGCAACAACTGCGGGGCCGACGGCTTCGGCCTGTGGATGCTGCTGAATAATGGCCAGATCAAGAAGATGATCTCGTCGTATGTGGGCGAGAACAAGCTGTTCGAGCAGCTGTATCTGTCGGGCCAGCTGGAGCTGGAACTGAACCCGCAGGGCACCCTGGCCGAACGCATCCGCGCCGGCGGCGCCGGCATCCCCGCCTTCTACACCAGGACCGGCGTCGGCACGGTGGTGGCCGAGGGCAAGCCGGTCGAGACCTTCGAGGGCGAATCCTACGTCCGCGAGACCTGGTTGCGCGCCGACCTGGCGATCATCAAGGCGTGGAAGGCCGATCCGGAGGGCAACCTGATGTTCCGGATGACCGCCCGCAACTTCAATCCCGTCATGGCCACGGCCGGAAAGCTCACCATCGTCGAGGTCGAGGAGATCGTCGAGGCCGGCGAACTGGACGCCAACGCCGTCCACACCCCCGGCATCTATGTCGACCGCATCATCCGCTCGACGATCAACGAGAAGCGGATCGAGAAACTGACCACCCGTCCGCGCGACACCGCCGGGGAGACCGTCTGATGGCCTGGACCCGCGACGAGATGGCGGCCCGCGCCGCCCGCGAGCTGAAGGACGGCTTCTATGTCAACCTGGGGATCGGCATCCCGACCCTGGTGGCCAACCACATCCCCGAAGGCGTCCATGTCACCTTGCAGAGCGAGAACGGCATGCTGGGCATGGGCCCCTTCCCCTACGAGGGCGAGGCCGACCCCGACCTGATCAACGCCGGCAAGCAGACGATCACCAAGCTGCCGACCTCCAGCTTCTTCGACAGCGCCCAGAGCTTCGCCATCATCCGCGGCGGCCACATCGACCTGACGGTGCTGGGCGCGATGGAGGTGGCCCAGAACGGCGACATCGCCAACTGGACGATCCCCGGCAAGATGGTGAAGGGCATGGGCGGGGCCATGGACCTGGTGGCCGGCGTCAAGCGCGTCATCGTCGTCATGGACCACGCCAACAAGGCCGGCCAGAGCAAGGTCCTCAAGCGCTGCGCCCTGCCCCTGACCGGCCAGGCCTGCGTCGACATGGTCATCACCGACCTCTGCGTCTTCGATCTGGATCGCCCGAAGAACGGAAGAGAGGGCGGCGGCTTGACGCTGATCGAACTGGCGCCCGGCGTCACCCTCGACGAGATCAAGGCCAAGACCGAAGCCGACTTCAACGCCGGAGCGTTCGCATGACCACCGCCTATCTGTGTGACGGGATCCGCACGCCCTTCGGCCGCTATGGCGGTGCGCTGTCGAAGGTCCGGGCCGACGACCTGGCCGCCATCCCGCTGAAGGCCCTGGCGGCCCGCAACCCCGGCCTGGACCTCTCGGCCGTCGACGAGGTCGTCCTGGGCTGCGCCAACCAGGCCGGCGAGGACAACCGCAACGTCGCGCGCATGGCCCTGCTGCTGGCGGGCTATCCGGTCGAGGTTCCGGGCGTCACCGTCAATCGCCTGTGCGCCTCGGGCCTGGAAGCCATCGGCTACGCCGCCCGCACCATCGCCAGCGGCCACAACGACCTGGTGATTGCTGGCGGCGTCGAGAGCATGAGCCGCGCGCCGTTCGTGATGGGCAAGGCCGACAGCGCCTTCTCGCGCAACGCCGAGATCTTCGACACCACCATCGGCTGGCGGTTCGTCAACCCGGCCATGCGCAAGGCCTATGGCGTGGATTCCATGCCCGAGACCGCCGAGAACGTCGCCGCCGACCATGGCGTAAACCGCGCGGACCAGGACGCCTTCGCCCTGCGCAGCCAGCAGCGGGCGGCCGCCGCCCAGGCCAGCGGCTTCCTGGCCGGCGAGATCATTCCGGTCGAGATCCCCGGCAAGGCCGGCCCGACGATCGTCGACCGCGACGAGCATCCGCGCGAGACCACGCTCGAGGCCCTGGCCAGGCTGAAGCCCGTCGTCCGCGAAGGCGGCACGGTCACTGCCGGCAACGCCTCGGGCGTCAACGACGGCGCGGTCGCCCTGATCGTCGCCTCGGAGGCGGCCGTAAAACGCCATGGCCTGACGCCCCGGGCCCGCATCACCGGCTACGCCACCGCCGGGGTCGCCCCGCGCGTGATGGGGATCGGTCCCGTGCCCGCGGTGCGCAAGCTGCTGGCCAGGACGGGCCTCGCCATCGGCGACTTCGACGCCATCGAGCTGAACGAGGCCTTCGCCGCCCAGGGCCTGGCGGTGCTGCGCCAGCTGGGCCTGCCCGACGACGGCGCCCACGTGAATCCGAACGGCGGGGCGATCGCCCTGGGCCACCCGCTGGGCGCGTCCGGCGCCCGGCTGGCGCTGACCGCCCTGCGCCAGCTGGAGGCGACCGGCGGCCGGCGGGGCCTGGCCACCCTGTGCATCGGCGTCGGCCAGGGCGCGGTCCTGGCCTTCGAGCGCGTCTAGGAGAGCGTCATGAGCCTGGTCCTGCCCGCACTGTCCCCCTTTGCCCGGGAAGACGCCGCCCAACCGCCGTCGCTGCACCCGCCCTACGCCTCGACCATCCCCCGCTCGCCGCGCCAGCCGCTGGTCAAGATCCCCCACACCCTGACCGAGACCACCGGTCCGGCCGGCTGCTGGGAGAACCTGATGGGTTCGTCCCTGGCGGACCTGACCACCCAGCACGGGGCCATGCCGCAAGGCCAGCGGATCATCGTGTCCGGACGCGTCCTGGACGAGGCCGGCCGCCCGGTCCCCAACACCGTGATGGAGATCTGGCAGGCCAACGCCGCCGGCCGCTACATCCACAAGAAGGACCAGTGGGACGCCCCGCTGGATCCCAACTTCACCGGCGCGGGCCGCGTGGTGACCGACGCCGAGGGCCGCTACCAGTACGCGACCGTCCGTCCCGGCGCCTATCCGTGGGGCAACCACCACAACGCCTGGCGGCCGTCGCACATCCACCTGTCGCTGCTGGGCCCGGCCTTCGCCACCCGCATCGTCACCCAGATGTACTTCCCCGACGATCCGCTGATCGAGATCGATCCGATCGCCAACGCCGTGCCCCTGCCCTATCGCAACCGCATGGTCTCGCGCTTCGACATCGAGACCACCAGGCCCAACTGGGCCCTGGGCTACCTGTTCGACGTCGTGCTGCGCGGCAAGGACCAGACTCCGACGGAGGAGCCGCATGACCACTAGCCAGGTCAATCCCGCGCCGCGCGTGGACAACCAGGATCCGGACCTGTTCGGCCAGACCCCGTCGCAGACCGTCGGCCCGTTCTTCCACTATGGCCTGCCCTGGAAGGGCGGGGCCGACCTGGTGGGCCAGTCCGACATGGGCGCGCGGCCCGAACTGTTCCCCGAGGCGCACTATGTGCTGAACCTGGCCCCGCCCAAGGGCGCGGTCAGCGGCGAGGTCATCACCCTGGAGGGCGTGGTCTATGACGCCGACGGCAAGCCCGTGCCCGACGCCATGATCGAGATCTGGCAGGCCAACGCCGCCGGCCGCTACGCCAGCCCGGACGACGACCGGGCCGAGATCCCGCTGGACGAAGGCTTCATCGGCTTCGGCCGGGCCTCGACCAGCGAGGAGGGCCTCTATCGCTTCAAGACCGTGCGGCCCGGGCCTACGCCCGGGCCCGGAAACAGCCAGCAGGCGCCGCACATCGCCGTCGGCGTCTTCGGCCGCGGCCTGATCAAGCGGCTGGTCACCCGCGTCTATTTCGCCGACGCGCCGGAGAACGCCGCCGATCCGATCCTGGCCCTGGTTCCCGCCGAGCGGCGCGAAACCCTGCTGGCCCGCAAGACCGGGGAGACCTGGCGCTTCGACATCGTCTTGCAAGGCGAGCGCGAAACCGTCTTCTTCGACATCTGACGAAGACGGAGTCGCCCTTGCCTTCCCTGATCCGCGACCGGCCGGCCTCCTCCCCCGCCATGCTTGCAGCCTTCGGCGACGAGGCCCTGCTGGACGCGGCCCTGCACTTCGAGGCCGCCCTGGCCCGGGCGCAGGCGGACGTCGGGGTGATCGACCAGGACTCCGCCGCGGCCATCGCCGCCGCCTGCGTCGAGCGCCCCGACGTCGAGCATCTGGCCGAGGCGGCGGCCCATGCCGGCACGCTGGCGATCCCGCTGGTCGACATGATCCGTAGACGGATCGATGACCCCGAGATCGCCAAGCTGGTCCACAAGGGCGCGACCAGCCAGGACCTCGCCGACACCGTCCTGATGCTGCAGGCCAAGGCCGGGGCGAGCCTGATCGTCGAGGCGGCCGTTCGCCTGGCGGACGCGCTGGCCGCGCTGGCGGCGCGGCACGCGGCGACGCCGATGCTGGGCCGCACCCTGCTGCAAGGCGCCCTGCCGATCACCTTCGGCCTGAAGGTCGCCGGCTGGCTGCAAGGCGTCGCCGGAGCGCTGGCCCGGTTCCAGCGCGAGACCGCCGCCATCCGGCTTCAGCTGGGCGGGGCGACCGGCTCGCTGGCCGGGCTGGACGGGCGGGCCGAGGCGGTCGTCGAACACCTGGCCCAGCGGCTGGACCTGCCGGCCGCCGAAACGCCTTGGCACGCCCGTCGCGAGGGCCTGGCGGGCCTGGCCTCCAGCCTCGCCATCCTGACCGGCGCGGTCGGCAAGATCGCCCAGGACATCGCCCTCATGGCCCAGAACGAGGTCGCCGAGGCCTTCGAGCCGCGCGTCGCCGGGCGCGGCGGCTCGTCGGCCATGGCCCACAAGCGCAATCCGACCAGCTGCCAGGTCGCCCTGACCGCCGCCGCGCGCGCGCCGCACCTGGCCGCCGCCATCGTCGCCGCCCTGCCCCAGCAGCACGAGCGCGGCCTGGGCGGCTGGCAGGCCGAGGCGCCGGTGCTGGCCGAGCTGTTCCAGCTGACCCACGGCGCCCTGGACGCCATGGCCCCCGCCATCGAGGGCCTGGAGGTCGACGCCGGCCGCATGGCCGCCAACCTCGCCGCTGCCGATGTCGGGACCGACACGGGCGAGTCCGAGGCGCTGGTGGCCCGCGCCCTCGCCTCGCCCTTTCCGGCCGCCCACGCAAAGGACCGCTGATGCCCTTCGCCCTCTCGCACGGCACGAGGATCTACTGGCGGCAGGACGGCGCGGCCGACAAGCCGGCGCTGGTGCTGCTGACCTCCATCGGCACGGACCTGTCGCTGTACGACCCGGTCGTGCCGCTGCTGACGCCGGACTTCCGGGTGCTGCGGCTGGACACCCGCGGGCACGGCGCCTCGGACGCCCCGGTCGGCGACTACACCCTGGACCTGCTGGCCGACGACGTGCTGGCGGTGATGGACGCGGCGGGCGTCGAGAAGGCCAGCCTGCTGGGCACCTCGCTGGGCGCGATGATCCTGATGGCCCTGGCCCCCAGGGCGCCCGAACGCGTCGAGGCCCTGATCCTGGCCTGCACCTCGCCGGCCATGGACCCGTCGGTCTGGGACCAGCGCCTGGCGCTGATCCGCGAGCAGGGCATGGCCCCGCTGGTCGAGCCGGTCATGGGCCGCTTCTTCTCCGACGCCTTCCGCGCCCAGCATCCCGAGGTGGTCGAGACCGTCCGCGCCGCCATGCTGGCCCAGAACCCCGACGGCTATGCCGGCTGCGGCGCGGCGATCCGCGACATGGCGCTGCTGGAGGGCCTGCCCGCCATCGCCGCCCCGACCCTGGTAATCACCGGCGCGCGGGACGCGGCCACGCCTTACGAAGGCCATGGCGAGCGGATTGTCGCCGCCGTGCCCGGCGCGCGCCACGTCCAGATCGGCGGCGCCCACCTGCCCAGCCTGGAGGCCCCCGCCGCCCTGGCCGGCGCCGTGCGCGACTTCGTCGGCGAAGTTCTGCGCGGAACCGTCGTCCAGGACGCCAAGGCGGTGCTCTTCGAAGCCGGCCTGACGACGCGCCGCAAGGTGCTGGGCGACGCCTGGGTCGACAAATCCCTGGCCCGACGCACGCCTTTCAACGCCGACTACCAGGCGATGATCACGCGCTATGCCTGGAACGAGATCTGGAGCCGTCCGGGCCTGGATCATCGCACCCGCCGGCTGCTGGTTCTGGCCATCTGCGCCAGCCTGGCCCGCTGGGAGGAATTCCGCCTGCACGTGCGCGCCGGGCTCGAACAGGGCGGCTTCACCGAGGACGAGCTGAAGGAAGTCCTGATGCAGACGGCGATCTATGCCGGCGTCCCCGCGGCCAATACCGCCTTCACCGAGGCGGCCGAGATCCTCGAGGACCTCGGCCGCGCCTGAAGGCCTCCCGACACCAACCAAGCGAGCGATCCGGATCGCCGCGCCCTGAGGAAACGTCATGTCCCCATCGGTCAAAGGACCATCCGCGCGCGGCGCCTCGGTGCTGACAGCCGTGCTCTGCTATGTCGTCGCGGCGATGGAGGGCCTGGACCTGCAGGCCGCCGGGGTGGCCGCACCCAAGCTGGCCCCGGCCATGGGCCTGTCCCCCGCCCAGCTGGGCTGGTTCTTCTCTTCCAGCACCTTCGGCCTGCTGCTGGGCGCGGCCTTGGGCGGCCGGCTGTCGGATCGCCTGGGCCGCAAGACGGTGCTGATCGTCTCGGTGTTCATCTTCGGCCTGCTGTCCCTGGCCACCGCCTTCGCGCATGACGCCACGACCCTGATCGCGGCGCGGTTCCTCACCGGCGTCGGCCTGGGCGGAGCCCTGCCCAACCTGGTGGCCCTGGTCTCGGAGAACAGCGCCCCGCACCGCAAGAACAGCGCCGTGGGCCTGCTGTACGCCGGCCTGCCCACCGGCGGCGCGACGGTCAGCCTGATCAGCCTGCTGGGCGCGCACGACAACTGGCAGGAGATCTTCATCGTCGGCGGCGTCGCGCCGCTGCTGATCGTTCCGGTGCTGATCTTCGCCCTGCCGGACTCGCGCCTGCAGGCCGAGGAAAAGGCCGCGGCCGGCGTGCTGGCGCCGCGCGGCGTGGCCTTCACCCTGTTCGGCGAGGGCCGCGGGGCCCGCACCGCCCTCTTGTGGCTGGGCTTCTTCCTGGCCCTGCTGACCTTCTACCTGCTGCTGAACTGGCTGCCGACCCTGCTGGTCGCGCGCGGCCTGACCCGTCCCGACGCGGCGCTGGTGCAGCTGGCGTTCAACCTGGCCAGCGTCGTCGCCAGCATCGTGACCGGCGCCCTGATGGACCGCCTGAGCCTGCCGGCCCTGGTCGTCGCGATCTTCGCCGCCGCCGCCGCGAGCCTGGGCCTGCTGGTGGTGACGCCGGCCGAGCTGACCGCCTGCATCGCCGTCGGCGCCCTGGTCGGCGTGACGATGTCGGGCACCCAGGCGCTGCTCTATGCGATCACGCCCGCGAACTATCCGACGGCCGTGCGCGGCACCGGCGTCGGCGCGGCGGTCGCGGTCGGACGCCTCGGCTCCGCCGCCGGGCCCCTGCTGGCCGCGGCCCTGCTGGGCGTCGGACGCACGCCGACCCAGGTGCTGTCGGTGCTGGCCCCGACGGTCCTGGTCTCCGGCGTGGCGATCCTGGCCCTGGCGATCCTGATGAGCCGCGCGCGACCGGCGGATGGCGCGGCCTGATCAGCGGAGCCGGGGAAAGGGACGTTTCGCCCCTTGGGACGACGTTCCATTTGGCGAACGTCGACCGCCTCCCCGAAACACCTTTGAATCCAAGGGTCTAAATTCGGGCCCTATATAACGGGAAACGCGAGTCCTAGGTTTTTCGGCTCGCGCCAGGCGTGAAGACGGGGGCTCGCCCCCATCGTCCGTCCCATGGAGCGGAAACCGCGTCCAAGGGGTGACACTTGCCTTCCGTCGACCTCGACATCGGCGACCTGGACGACGCCAAGGCGGGCGCGCAGAGTCGCACGCTGGTGCGCGGGCTGGAGGTCCTGCACGCGATCAGCCGCGGCCATGTCGAGCTGTCGGACCTGGCCTCGACCCTGGGCCTGACCCGCAGCACGATCCATCGCCTGGCCGCCACCCTGGTGGACCATCGCTACCTGACCTTCACGCCACGCCAGGGCTACGCCCTGGGGCCCAAGCTGCTGGAGCTGGGCCATATCGCCGGCCGGCAGCTGAACCTGACCAAGGCCGCACGCGAGCATCTGGAGGCCCTGGCCAGCGGCACGGGCGACACCGTGCACCTGGGCGTCCTGGACGATCGCAAGGTGCTCTATCTCGACAAGATCCCCGGCAGCCGGCGGGTCGAGGTCAGCTCGCGCATCGGCGAACGCCAGCCCTTGCGGTCCACCGGCCTGGGCAAGGCCCTGCTGCTGGACGAGACGGCCGAGCGCTGGCGCGAGATCTACGAGACCGAGCACCGCGAGGGCCGCCGTTATCCGGTCGAGCTGGCCGAATGGCTGCGCCGCATGCGCGACTACGCCGCCGCCGGCGTCGCCTTCGACATCGAGGAGAACGAGGACCGGATCCGCTGCGTCGCCGCGCCGGTGCGCGACGTGGCCGGCAAGATCGTCGCGGCCATCAGCCTGTCCAGCGCCGGCCAGTACATGGACGACGCCCGCATGGCGCGCCTGTCGACGGACGTCCGGGACACCGCCGAAGCGATCAGCCGGGTCTTCGGCTGGACCCGCGAACCGCCCGCCCGGGCCCGCGCCGCCCCCGCCCTCACTCCGTCCGGATAGGAAACGCCATGTTGCTCAAGGACAAGGTCGTGCTGGTGATCAACGCCGAATTGCCGCTGGGGCAGGCCATCGCCATCGACTGCGCGCGGCACGGCGCCCATGTCGCGATCAACGCCGATCCCAGCCTGGGCGCGGCCGACACGATCCTATCCGCCATCGCGGCGCACGGCCGGCGCGGGTTCTGCATCGAAGGCGAGGCCGTCGAGGCCCAGGGCGCCGAAGCCCTGGTCGCCAGCGTGGTCGAGGCCCTGGGACGCGTCGACGTCCTGATCAACTGCATGCCCTGCCCGCTCACCGCCGACGCGGCTCCATCGACGCCGGCCGACGTCTTCCGACGCGCGATGAGCGTTGGCGTCACGGGCGTCTATGCGGCGCTGCAGGCCGCGGCGCGGCGCATGATCGCCCAGGGCGGCGGCGCGATCATCGCCGTCAACGGCCAGGCGGCCGACACCGGGCGCTCGAACGCGGTCGCCGGGTCGGAGATGGAAGACCTGATGGAGATGTGGGCCGAGACCCTTCGCACGGACGGCGTGCGCTGCAACGCCGTGCGGCTGGACGGCGCGGACCGGTTCGACGACGGCCCCATCGCGCTCGACGAGCTGACCGGCCCCGTCGTCTTCCTCGCCTCCGACCTGGCCCGGAACATCTCGGGCGCCACCCTGCGGGTGGGCGAGCCGGCCATCAGTCCCGCCATCGCCTAGACACGACGCGCGCGATCGCGTCGATAAAAAAGCGGGCCGGCCGATGGCCGCGAGATCCGCTTGGGATCCCGCAACCACCCGCCAGCCCTCAGTTCGCACACTCAGGAAAGAGTAGACAGGACGTCTAGAACGTCCGCCGCAGCGTCGCGCCCAGTTCACGGTCGTTGGTGACCGTGCCGATGCGCAAGCCCGACGGAACCCCGAAGATGGTCCAGGGACCACCGTCGGTGTCTTCCTCAACCTTGTTGAAGATGTTCTTCACCCAAAGGCTGAGCTCCCAGTCGCGACCGGGATTGAAGAGGCCGACCGAGCCGTTCACCGTGGTGTAGCCCGAGAAAGTGCGGCCTGTTTGCGGGAAGTACGAGCTGCTGCGCGTGAACGAGTTCAGGCGCACATAGGCCGGGAACTGGCCCAGGTTGAAATCGTAGCTGGTATTGGCGCTGAAGCTGATGTCGGGCAGCGAGCCCAGCGGCCCGTTGGACCGGCAGACGCTGACATAGCGGCCCTTCTGCACCATCGGCACCCCGACCACGTCCAGCACGCCGTCGCCGTTGTAGTCGTTGCAGGGCAGCTCGGCGTTGGCGAAGTGGGCCTTGGTGTAGGTGAAGATGCCTCCGATGCGCCAGTTGCTGGTCAGGCGGGCGTTCAGCTCGAGCTCGAAGCCCTTGCTCACCGCGTCGCCGTTGCCGGTCATCGTGCCGAAGCACAGCGGACCGTTGGCCAGGCCGTTGTCGGTGCCGTAGGCCAGGCCGTTGGGGTTCGGAACGCCGGTGCAGGCCACGTTGAACTGCGAGGTGATGTAGCCGTCATACTTCTGGTCGAAGTAGGCGATGTTGGCGGTCACGCGCTCCAGCCACAGCGTCTTGAAACCCACTTCCAGCGACCGCGAGTGCTCGTCCTCGAAATTGCCGAAGCTGGCCGGGATCACCGGACGCGGCGCGGCGTTGGCCCCGCCCGAACCCGGGCGGAACGAGGTGCCGTACGAGACGTAGCCCATGACGTCGGGCGTGAACTGGTGCTGGTAGCTGGCGTTGCCGGTGGTGGCGTTGTACGAGCGCTTGGAGCCGTTCACGCGGTTGGTGATGTCCACCTTGCTGTAGCGCACGCCCAGCTGCAGGCTGTCCTTGTCGGTGAAGGCGAACTTCTGCGTCGTGAAGACGCCGAAGTCCTTGGTCGTGTTCCGGTTCAGCTGGCCGGTGAACAGCGGCGGCAGGTTGGTGACGCCGTTCGTCCGGGCGTTCTGGGCGAAGACCCCGTAGGTGAAGTTGTAGAAGCGCTCGCCGTTCGACTGGACGCGCAATTCGTTGGAGTAGGTCCGCCGCTTGGTGCGCACGTCGATGTAGCGCGCGAAGTTGTTGGCCTCGCCGATGCCGGCGAAGTCGAAGTTCAGGTCGGTGTAGTAGTTGGTGTCGTTGTAGCCGCCGACATAGTTCAGATCGATGTTGTCGGTCAGGGCGTACCGCGCGTTCGCCGTCAGCAGGACGCCGCGGTACGAGTTCGGATTGGCGCCCTGGGTCAGGGCGATCTTGTCCTTCAGGGTGAAGGTGCGTCCGCACGCGACCGAGCTGACCAGGATTGCGCCGCCCTGGTCGCCGGCGCAGGGCGCGCGGCCGGTGATCTGGCGGTAGAAGTCGCCTTCCTGCCTGGTGTACTGGGCCATCAGGTCGGCCGAGAAGCGATCGGTCGGCCGCCAGTTCAGCGAGCCGCGCAGGACCTTGGTTTCCTGGTAGTTGCTCTTGCCGTTGTTGATGTTCTTGACCTCGGTCAGGCCGTTATGGTCGTAGACGCCCGCCAGGCGGAACGCCAGTTCGTCGCTGATCGGCCCGCCATAGGCCGCCTCGAAGCGGCGACCGTCATGGTCGCTGATCGTGCCCTCGGCATAGCCGTTATATTCGGTGAAGCTGCCCTTCTGGGTGGCGATCGTCAGCGCGCCCGAGGGCGAGGGCCGGCCGCGCAGCGTGCCTTGCGGTCCCTTCAGCACTTCGATCTGGCCGATGTCGAGCGTGGTCGCAAAGGCGTCGATCACGGTGATCGGCACTTCGTTCAGATAGGTCTCGACGGTGTTGGTCGACGGCCCGCCGCCGCTGGGCATCTTGATGCCGCGCAGCGAGATCGACTGCTCCGAAGGGCTGGTCATGGTGAGCGACAGGCCGCCGACCACCTGGGTCAGTTCGATCGTGTTCTGCACGTGCAGGTCGGCGATGGTCGAGGCCGACACGACGTTGATCGTCTGAGCGACCTTCTGCACCGGCTCGGCCCGCTTGTTGGCGGTCACGATCACGACGTCCAGCTCGGTCGTCGGCTGCTCGGCCATGGCCAACTGCTGCGCCGAGGCCGCCGACGCCATGGCGAATAGGCTGGCCCCCGCCATAAAGCCCAAGGCCGAGCGCGGCAAAGCACCCTTTTTCATACTTGTTCCCTCCCGATGGAGCTTGAGCGCTCCTTATGGATGACGACTTTGCATCATCTCGATTGATTGTTATCGAAAATGACGGAATTGCAATCGCCCCGCCGCAAATAATCTATCGAATGTGACCAAAAGCCCGCACCGACCTTCAGAAGCGCGCGGCTGACGGATCGCCATCCGCGCGCTTCGGCGCGGGCGTCGGCGGCCGGCCGGTCGCGCCGAAACGCCTGCTTGGAAAGCGATCCCGACGGATGGGCGGGACAGACCTCGCCGGCCTCCGACGCCCTCTGCGGCGGAACGGACGACGAACCGCCCGCCACGGCCGCTTGTGTTCGACGCGGACTCCACGATTATGTTTGAGCGATAACGTTCACTCCGGCCTCGGGCCGCATGCGAGGACTTCATGGCCAAGCCCGGCGCGACACTGCTGCTCCTGCTGCTCTTCCTGGGATCCGCCGCGCGGGCGCCGGTCCAGCCCGCGCCCGTCCCGCCCGCCGACGTCGCCTTGCCCCCGGCCCGGGCGAACGAAAGCTATCGACTGTGGCCCGGCGCAGCGCCGGGCGCGCCCGACGGCGCGCCCGATTCGACGCCGACCCTGACCGTGTATCGCCCGCAGTTTCCGAGGCCGGACGGCCCGGCCGTCGTGATCGCGCCGGGCGGCGCCTATATCGGCCTCGCCGCGCGACTGGAGGGCGTGGATCCCGCCGCCTGGTTCACCGCCCGCGGCGTCACGGCCTTCGTGCTGACCTACCGCGTCGGCCCCAAGGCGCCGTTGCCGCTTCCGTTGGCCGACGGCGCCCGCGCCGTGCGGTACGTGCGGGCCCACGCCCGTGATTTCGGGCTGAACCCCGCGCGCATCGGCATGATGGGCTTCTCGGCCGGCGGTCACCTGGCCGCGACCACCGCCGTCGACGCTACGCCGGGCGACCCCGCGGCGGCCGATCCGGTCGAGCGGGCCAGCAGCCGTCCCGACTTCCTGGTGCTGGTCTATCCCTGGCTGGAAGGCGCGAAGATGCGCCCCGACGGCGGCTCGTCCTATTGCGACTTCGCCAAGATGCGCGGCGCGTCCTGCGCGCCCGCCCAGTTCGCCAGGTTCCTGCCCCTGGCCCATGTCAGCGACACCACGCCGCCGACCTTCCTGTTCCACACGACCAATGACGAGCTGGTGCCCGTGGGCGGCAGCGTGCGATTCTACCAGGCCCTGGTCGACCACGGCGTTCCCGCCGAACTGCACGCCTACGCCAACGGTCGCCATGGCGCCGGGCTGGGCGGCGCCGATCCGGTCCTGCAGACCTGGCCCGGCCTGCTGGACATGTGGCTGCGCGCCCGGGGCGTGATCGACCCGCCGGCGCCGCCCAAGCCCTAGCCCAGGACGATCAGGACGCGCTCCAGCCGCCGCCCAGGGCCTGGAACGACCGGATCGCCGCGCGCGCGGCTTCCGTCCGGGCCTGTGCGCGAGCGTCGCGCACGGCCAGCAACCGGGCGTCCGCGTCCAGAACCTCGACCAGGCTGACCGCGCCGGCCTCGTAGGCGACCTGCGAGGCCGTGCGGGCCTTGGCCAGGGACGTCTCGCCATCGGACAGCACGCGCGCCTGGTCCTCGCGCTTGACCAGGCTGACGAAGGCGTTCTCGACGTCCTCGCTGGCCCGCAGCACGGCCTGCTGATAGGCCGCCAGCGCCTCGGCCTTGCGCCCGCGCGCGGCCTTGACCTCGGCGCCCACGCGGCCGAAGTCGAACAGGCGCCAGCGCAGGCCCAGCACGCCTTGCGCCTGGGTCGCCGAGCTCTCGAACAGGGTGGCGCCGCGGGTGGTCGCCGTGCCGACCAGACCGCTCAGCGAGACCTTGGGGAAGTACTGCGAAAGCGCCGACCCGACCTCGGCGTTGCTGGCGCGCAGGCGCTGCTCGGCGACCACCAGGTCGGGCCGGCGGCGCAGGAGCTGGGCCGGGCCGCCGGCGTCGGCCAGGCCCGGCGCGGCGGGGATCGCCGCCGCCGTGACCAGTTCGGCCCGGTAGGTCCCCGGCTGGGCGCCCTGGATGACGTCCATGGCGTTCAGCGCCGCTTCCAGCCCTTCCTCGAGCACGGGGATGCTGGCGCGGGTCTGGGCCAGGGCGCCCTGGGCCTGTTGCAGCTGGAGATCGGCGGCCGCGCCATGGTCGTACTGGAGCCGCACGGTGTCGACGAGCCGCGCCTGGGTCTCGACCTGGCGGCGGGCGACGGCCAGCCGCTCCTGCAGGCCGCGCACGAGCATGTAGGTGTCGGCGGTCTGGGCGGCGACGGCCAGCCGGGCGGCCGCGACGCCGGCCTTGGCCGCGTCGTACCGGGCCAGCGCCGCCTCGCGATCGCGGCGGGTTCCGCCGAAGACGTCCAGCTCCCAGCCGGCGACCAGGTCGCCTTCATAGAGGGCGCCGTCGCGATCGAAGCCCGGCGTCGCGGCCAGCAGGCGCCCGGTCGGCGTCTGGGTCGAGGCGTGATTGGCCACGCCCTGCGCCTGGATCGAGGCCGACGGAAGCAGCGCCGCCGTCGCCGCGCGCAGGCCGGCGCGCGCCTGCGTCACGCGCGCCGCCGCCTGGGCCAGGTCCAGGTTCTGGGCCAGGGCCCGGTCGACCAGCTGGTCGAGGAGGGGATCATTGAACCCCCGCCACCAGGCGTCGGCCGGCGCCGGGGCCGCCACGCGGGCGGCCACGGCGGGCTGCCCCATGAAGGCGCCCGCCTTGGGCGCAGGCGGCGCGACATAGTCCGGACCGACGGCGCAGCCCGAGAGGAGAACGGCGCTGGCGGCGGCCAGCAGGACCGGAAGACGGACAGAGCGCATGGGAGTCTCGCTGAGCGCAAACTAGGTTGTGACCAATTGCCAATATCGTCACTCGTTTGTCAATCTCAAGGGTCGATGCTAGCGTGCGCGACATGAACACGATCGACCCCTCCTCCCCCGCGGCCGGCCAGCGCGGCCCCCTCGAACACGGCGTTCGCGACCAGATCGTCGACGCGGCCCGGGCGCATTTCAGCCGCTTCGGCTATGGCAAGACCACGGTCGCCGACCTGGCCAAGGCGATCGGCTTCTCCAAGGCCTACATCTACAAGTTCTTCGACTCCAAGCAGGCGATCGGCCAGGCGATCTGCGCGCAATGCCTGGACAAGATCCTCGAGTCCGGCGACGCCGGCATGGCCGAAGGAAAATCCGCAGCTGAGAAACTTCGTCGCTTTTTCAATGGTATAATCTCAAAAAGCGTTGAGCTCATCTTCGAGGAGAAGATGCTCTACGACATCGCCGCGCACGCCGCCGAGGAGCGCTGGCCTTCGGTCGTCGCCTATCTCGACGGGGCGGAAGAGCGGCTCAAGGAGATCGTTCTCCTGGGCCGCGAAACGGGCGAATTCGAGCGGAAGACGCCGATCGACGAGACGTGCGAGGCGATCCTGCTGGTCATGCAGAGCTTCATGAACCCGCTGATGCTCAAGCACAATCTGGACGGCCTGCCCGACGATCCGGCCAAGGTGATCAACCTGGTGCTGCGCAGCCTCGCGCCGTAGCGGCTCCGCGGCCAACTTAGTGACTAGTTGACAAGTTGGTCACAAGACATCAGCTTAAGCGTCTTCCGTTCAGGCAGGACCCTTAAGCCATGTCGTCTCGAACCCTCGCCGCCGCCCTGCTCGTGGGCGGTCTGGCGCCCCTGGCCGCCTGCAGCGGCAAAGCCGGCGCGGACGACCCGCGCACCGCGCCGCCCGTCGTCCGGGTCGCCACCGCCGGTCCGGCGGCCAGCGGCGAGCGGCGTTTCAGCGGCGTGGTCACCGCCCGCGTGCAGAGCGACCTGGGCTTCCGGGTCGGCGGCAAGGTGGTGGCGCGGCTGGTCGACGCGGGCCAGACCGTGCGGCGCGGCCAGCCGCTGATGCGGATCGACGCCACCGACTACGCCCTGGCCGTCTCGGCCCAGAACGAGCTGGTCGAGGCCGCGCGGGCGCGCGCCCTGCAGACGGCGTCGGACGAGCGGCGGCTGCGAGGCCTGGTCGCGGCCGGCGCGATCTCGGCCCTCGCCTACGACCAGGCCAAGGCCGCCGCCGACGCCGCCAAGGCCCAGCTGGACGCCGCCGAGGCCCAGGCGCGGGTGTCCCGCAACACCGCCGGCTATGCCGTGCTGATCGCCGACGCCGATGGCGTCGTGGTCGAGACCCTGGCCGAGCCCGGCCAGGTGGTGGCCGCCGGCCAGCCGGTCGTGCGCCTGGCCCATGCCGGCCCGCGTGAGGCGACGATCACCCTGCCGGAAACCGTCCGCCCCGCCCTGGGCTCCTCGGCCCAGGCGTTTGGTTTCGAGGGCGACAAGGTCGGCCAGGCCCGGCTTCGCCAGCTTTCGGACGCCGCCGACCCACGCACCCGCACCTTCGAGGCCAAGTACGTGCTGAGCGGCGCGGCCGCCCAGGCGCCGCTGGGCTCGACCATGGTCGTGGCCTTGCCGGCCGGGCCAGGCGCGGTCACGGCAGGCGTCGAGGCCCCGATCGGCGCGCTCTACGACACGGGCAAGGGCGCGGGGGTCTGGATCGTCAAGCCGGGCGCTTCGACCGTCGACTGGCGGCCTGTCCAGGTGACCGCCGTCAGCGCCGAGACCGTGACCATCACCCACGGCCTGAACGGCGGCGAGCGGTTCGTGGCGCTCGGAGCGCACCTGCTGCACCAGGGCCAGCGCGTCCGCGTCCAGACCGGAGCGGCGCAATGAACTTCAATCTCTCCGCCCTGGCGGTCCGCGAGCGATCGATCACCCTGTTCCTGATCATCGCCATGACCTTCGCCGGCGCCTTCGCCTTCATGAAGCTGGGTCGCGCCGAGGATCCCAGCTTCTCGATCAAGATCCTCACCATTGTCACCGCCTGGCCCGGCGCCACCGCCCAGGAGATGCAGGACCAAGTGGCCGAGCCGCTGGAAAAGCGGATGCAGGAACTGAAGTGGTACGACCGCTCGGAGACCTTCACCCGCCCGGGCCTGGCCTTCACCACCCTGACGCTGAAGGACCAGATCCCGGCCAAGGAATTGCCGGAGCAGTTCTACCAGACCCGCAAGAAGATGGCCGACGAGGCGCCCAACCTGCCGCGCGGCGTGCTGGGTCCGTTCGTCAATGACGAGTACGGCGACGTCTCCTTCGCGCTCTATGCGCTGAAGGCCAAGGGCGAGCCCCAGCGCCTGCTGGTCCGCCAGGCCGAGACCTTGCGCCAGCGGCTGTTGCACGTGCCCGGGGTCAAGAAGGTCCAGATCGTCGGCGAACAGCCGCAGAAGATCTTCGTGGAATTCTCCCAGGCCCGGCTGGCCACGCTGGGCGTCAGCCCCACCGACATCTTCGCGGCCCTCAACGCGCGCAATCTCGTCACCCCGGCCGGCTCCATCGAGACGCAGGGCCCGCAGGTGCAGGTCCGCCTGGATGGCGCGATCGACGGTCTGGAGAAGATCAAGGAGACGCCGATCGTGGTCGGCGGCCGCACCCTGAAGCTGGCCGATATCGCCGAGGTCAAGCGCGGCTATGAAGACCCGGCCACCTTCCTGATCCGCAACGGCGGCGAGCCGGCCATCGTGCTGAGCGTGGTGATGAAGGACCGCTTCAACGGTCTGGAGCTGGGCAAGAACCTCGAGAAGGAAGCCAAGGCCATTTCGGCCGAGATGCCGCTGGGCATGAGCTTCACGAAGATCACCGACCAGGCGGTGAACATCGCCGAGGCCTATGACGAGTTCATGCTGAAGTTCTTCGTGGCCCTGGCCGTGGTCATCGTGGTCAGCCTGATCAGCCTGGGCTTCCGCGTCGGCGTGGTCGTGGCCATGGCCGTGCCGCTGACCCTGGCCGGCGTCTTCGTGATCATGCTGGTCACGGGCCGGGACTTCGACCGCATCACCCTGGGCGCGCTGATCCTGTCGCTGGGCCTGCTGGTCGACGACGCCATCATCATCATCGAGACCATCGTGGTGAAGATGGAGGAGGGCAAGGACCGCATCTCGGCGGCGACCTACGCCTGGGGCCACACCGCCGCCCCGATGCTGGCCGGCACCCTGGTCACCATCATCGGCCTGATGCCCGTGGGCTTCGCCAAGTCCACGGCCGGCGAATACGCCGGCAACATCTTCTGGGTCGTGGCCTTCGCCCTGATCACCTCGTGGTTCGTGGCGGTGATCTTCACGCCCTATCTGGGTGTCTTGATGATCCCCAAGATCAAGCCGATCGAGGGCGGCCATGGGGCGATCTACGACACGCCCCGCTATCGCAAGCTCCGCGCCCTGGTCGTCTGGACGGTGGAGAACCGCTTCAAGGTGGCGGCCGGCGTCGGCGTCGCCATGGTGGTCGCGGTCATGATGATGGGCGGGATCAAGCAGCAGTTCTTCCCCGGATCGGATCGCCCCGAGGTGTTGATCGAGGTCCAGATGCCCGAGGGACAGAGCATCGGCTCGACCAGCCAGGCCGTCGCCAAGGTCGAAGCCTGGCTGGCCAAGCAGCCCGAGGCCGAAATCTACACCAGCTATATCGGCCAAGGCGCGCCGCGCTTCTTCCTGGCGATCTCGCCCGAACTGCCCGACCCGTCCTTCGCCAAGATCGTGGTGCTGACGGCGGACCAGAAGGCGCGCGACGCCCTCAAGAAGCGTCTTCGCCAGTTCGCGGCGGAAGGCTCGGTCCCGGGCGCCAAGATCCGCGCCACCCAGATCGTCTTCGGTCCGCCCTCGCCCTTCCCGGTGGCCTTCCGGGTCATGGGTCCCGACGCCGCCCGCGTGCGCGAGATCGCCGAGCGGGTCAAGGGCGTCATGCTGGCCAACCCAGCCATGCGCCAGGTCAATACCGACTGGGGCGAGCGCGTGCCGACCGTCCACTTCGTGCTCGACCAGGACCGCCTTCGCGCCTTCGGCCTCAGCTCCGCGGACGCCTCCCAGCAGCTGCAGTTCCTGCTCACGGGCGTGCCGGTGACCCAGGTTCGCGAGGACATCCGTTCGGTGGAAGTCGTCGCCCGGACCAGCGGCCAGGACCGTCTGGATCCGGCCAGGCTCGGGGCGTTCACCCTGGTCGGCGCCGCGGGCGAGCGCATTCCGCTCGACCAGATCGGCAAGGCCGAGATCCGCATGGAGGACCCGATCCTGCGCCGCCGCGACCGCCTGACCACGATCACCGTGCGCGGCGACATCGACGAGCGCCTGCAGCCGCCGGATGTCTCGATGCGGGTCCAGAAGGACCTGCAGCCGATCATCAAGACCCTTCCGGCCGGCTACCGGATCGAAATGGCCGGCTCCATCGAGGAGGCCAACAAGGCCAACGCCGCCCTGGCGGTCGTCTTCCCGCTGATGTTCATCCTGATGATGGTGGTGATCATCTTCCAGGTCCGGTCGCTGTCGGCGATGTGGATGGTGCTGCTGACCGCGCCGCTGGCCCTGGTGGGGGTGGCGCCCACCCTGCTGATCTTCCACCAGCCGTTCGGGTTCAACGCCATACTGGGCCTGATCGCCCTGGCCGGGATCATCATGCGCAACAGCCTGATCCTGATCGGCCAGATCCAGATCAACCAGGAAGAGGGCCTGGATCCCTTCCACGCCGTGGTCGAGGCCACGGTCCAGCGCGCCAGGCCCGTGATCCTGACGGCGCTGGCGGCGGTGTTCGCCTTCATCCCGCTGACCCTGTCGGTGTTCTGGTCGTCGATGGCCTACACCCTGATCGGCGGCACCATCGGCGGCACGATCCTGACCCTGGTTTTCCTGCCGGCGCTCTACGCCATGTGGTTCCGGATCAGGACCGCGGGCCATCGCGCCGCCCCCGACGAGGCCGTCGAGCCACCAGCCCTGGCTCACTAGACGGCCTGGCGGCCGGCTCGGCGCGCCCGCTCTTCCCCGAGGAGCTTGCGCCGGGCCGGCCGTCGAAATTCTTCATCGCCTAAACCGCCGTTCGGCGGCCGTCAGTCGAGGATGTGGTCATTGAGCGCAGTCCCTCCTGCCCCCGTCCCCCGGCCAAGCCTGCGCGACCGGGTGATCTCGGCCGCGACGGCGCTGTTCCACCAGCGCGGTTTCCTGGCTGTCGGCGTCAACGAGATCGCCGAGGCGGCGGGAGCCACAAAGACCAGCCTCTATCGCTATTTCCGGTCCAAGGACGCCCTGGCCATCGCCTGCCTGGACGCCGATCTCGCCACCGAATTGACGGTGCTTGCGGCGCTGGCCGAACGGTACGCGGCCGATCCCCTCGCGCGGCTGAGGTCGATCGTCGCCGAGGCGGCCGGCCGCCTGGCCGAGCCGCACCATCGCGGCGGTCTGCCCGCCAATCTCGCCGTCGAGATCGCCGCCCCGGCCCATCCCATCCGCCGCGCCTGCGCTCACAGCCAGTCGGTTCTGCGGGCGCGGCTGCTGGACGTCGTGCGCGAAGCCAAGCTGGAAGGTCCCGAGGACCTGACCGACAGCCTGTTGCTGGTGATGCACGGGGCGGCCAGCGCCTGGCAGCTTTCCGGCCCCCACGGCCCCGCGGCGGCGCTGACGCGCACCTGCGAGGCGCTGATCGCCGGCGCGACACCGGCCTGAGGCCTTCAGCCGCTCATGTGCCGCAGCAGGTCGCGTAGAGCGTTCAGCACGCGGGCCAGCCAGGGGTCGCGCGGCGGGATCGGCGACTCCGGTGGCGGCTGCCGCGCGGATTTCGGGGCGGCCATCAGCGCGTCTCGGCCGGCCAGCGTCGAACGAGGACGCTGGCGTTGACGCCGCCAAAGCCGAAGCCGTTCGACAGGGCGTAGTCGATCGGCGCCGCGCGCGCGGCCAGCGCGACCAGGTCCAACCCCTCGGCGGCCTGATCGGGGCGAGCCAGGTTGAGGGTCGGCGGCGCGACGCCGTCGCGGGTCGCCAGGATCGCGAAGACGGCCTCGACCGCGCCCGCCGCGCCCAGCAGATGCCCGGTCGCCGACTTGGTCGAACTGATCAGCGGACGGGCGTCGCCGAACACGCTCTTCAGCGCGGCCAGTTCGCCGGCGTCGCCGACGGGCGTCGAGGTGGCGTGGGCGTTGACGTGGCCGACCTGCCAGGGCTCGAGCGCCGCCTGGGACAAGGCCGTCCGCATGGCCCGCTGCGCGCCCTCGCCATCCTCCGGCGCGGCGGTCAGGTGATAGGCGTCGCTGCTGGTCCCGTAGCCGACCAGCTCGGCCAGGGGCGTCGCGCCGCGGGCCAGGGCGTGCTCCAGGGTCTCCAGCACCACGACGCCCGCCCCCTCGCCCATGACGAAACCGTCGCGATCGGCGTCGAAGGGCCGCGAGCCGGCCGGCGGATCGTCGTTGAAGGCGGTCGATAGCGCCCGCGCCGCCGCGAAGGCGCCCAGGCTGGCCCGGTCGATGCAGGCCTCGGCGCCGCCGCAGACCACGACGTCGGCCTCGCCCGCCCGCAGCAGCCGCACGCCGTCGCCGAGAGCCTGGACGCTGGCGGCGCAGGCCGTCACCGGCGCGCCCAGCGGTCCCTGGAAGCCGTACCGGATCGAGATCCAGCCGGCCGCCATGTTGGCCAGGAACGACGGGACCGTGAATGGCGACAGGCGTCGCGCGCCGCGCGTCTCGGTGATCCGCACCGCCTCGGCGATGGCCGGAAAGCCGCCGACGCCCGAAGCGATGACCGTGGCCGTGCGCCGCCGGGCCTCCGGCGTGTCCGGACGCCAGCCCGCCTGGACGAGCGCCTCCTCGGCCGCTGCCAGGGCGAACGGAATGAAGCGGTCCATCTTCTTCTGGTCCTTGGACCCGACGACGGCGTCGATATCGAAGCCGGCGTCGGGATCTTCGGTCTTTGAGGGCACAACGCCGCCGATCTTGCAGGGCACGTCGACGACGATCGCGTCCTCCAGCCGCCGCAGGCCCGACCGGCCGGCCAGCAGGCGCGACCAGACGGCCTCGACACCGACGCCCAGCGGCGTCACCAGGCCCATGCCGGTGACTACGACGCGCGCGTGCGCCGGCCGGGTCACGGTCGCCACGCCGGACGCGGAATGGGACAACAGACCAGAGACATGGAGGACCTCGAACCTAGGGCCGCTGAAATTCGGCGCCGGAGCCTAGCTCTTGAGCTGCACCTTGACGGTGGTGGACAGGCCTGGACGCAGGCGCGCGATCTGCGCCTGGCCGGGGTCGATGCGGATGCGCACGGGCACGCGCTGGACGATCTTGGTGAAGTTGCCCGTGCCCGGCTCGAACGGCAGCAGCGAGAACTGCGACCCCGATCCCGGCGCGAAGCTCTCGACACGCCCCTTCAGCGCCTTGCCGCCCAGGGCGTCGACCTTGATCGTCGCCGCCTGGCCGGGCAGCATCCGCTCGACCTGGGTCTCCTTGAAGTTGGCGACCACGTACAGCGCCTTCATCGGCACGATGGTCATCAGCCGCGTGCCGGGCTGGACGTAGTCGCCGGGCTCGGCCTGGCGGTCGCCGACCACGCCGTCGATCGGCGAGACGATCACCGCATGCGCCTGGTCCTGGCGCGCCAGCACCAGGGCGGCGCGGGCGCGGGCCACCGCCGCCTCGGCCTGGGACAGGCCGGCCAGCAGCGTGGCGCGCTTGGCGCCGGTGACGGCCGCCTGGTCCTCCGACACCGCCAACTGGGCGCGGCTGCGATCGGCGGACGACTGGGCCCCGACCGCCGCGGCGCGGAAACGCTCGACGTCGCGCCGCGCCACCGCACCGCTGTCGGCGAGGTCCTCGTAGCGCTTGCGGTCGGCCTGTGCGCGGACGTTCTCGGCGTCGGCGGCGGCGATGGCGGTCCGGGCGGCGCGGACATTGGAGCCGGCCAGGCGCTGCTCGGCGTCCAGCGCGATCAGGGCCGCGCGGGCGCTGGCGGCGGCCGCGTCGGCGTTGGCCAGATCGGCTTGGGCCGAGGCGACGCGCGCGTCGAACTCCTCGGGATCGATGCGGACCAGGGGCTGCCCCCGCTGGACGACCTGGTTGTGCTGGACCAGCACCTGGGCCACCAGCCCCCGCACCCGGGGCGCGACGCTGGAGCTGTCGGCCTGGACATAGGCCGCGTCGGTCGAGACCGATCCCTTGGGCATGGCGATCAGCGCCGCGCCGCCGGCAGCGACGGCGATCGCCCCGCCCACGGCCAGGACGGTCCTGCGCGAAAACGGGAGGGCCTTCCGCGCCTGGACAGCCGGAGCCTCGGCCAGCCCTTCCTTGCCAAATCCCTCTTCAAACGTGGCGTCGGTCATCGGGCGGCCTCCAGGCCAAGGCGGCGCTTCAGGTGCGCCCGCGAGCGGTCCAGGATGGCGTCGGAGCGGGCCGGATCGGGTTCGGCGCGGGCCAGGGTCAGCGCCCCGACCAGTTCGGCCAGGGTCGAGCTGGCCTCGTCCTCGGCATGGTCGCGGCCCAGCGCCGCCAGATGGGTGGCGAGGATCCCCGTCAGGTGGGCCACGCCTCGGGCGTAGCGCGCGCGAGAAGCCTCCGACAGCCGCGGCGCATCCACCGCCAGATACGGCAGCGGGCAGCCGCCCGAGCGCGTGTCGCGGTGGCGGGCCGACAGGTAGAAGTCGATATAGCCGGTCAGGGCCTCGCGCGGCGGGGCGCCCTTGACCTTCTCCAGCATGGCCGTCGGTCCGCCCTCGAACATGTGGGCGATGGCCTCGGCGACGAAGGCCTCCTTGGACGGGAAGTGGGCGTAGAAGCCGCCATGCGTCAGGCCGGCGCGAGCCATGACCCCGGCCACGCCCAGGCGGTGCGGCCCCTCCTCGCGGATGGCCCTGGCGGCCTCGTCCAGCACCTTCTGGCGGGTGCGCGCCTTGTGCTCGGTGTCGTAGCGCATCTTGCGGCCTCGATTACATGACGCATATAATATTATAGCCATCATACTTTCAAGGGGCGGCCCGTGAACCTGACTCCGATCAATCCGGGCGCCCTGCCGACCAGGACGAAGTTCGTGATCTTCGCGGTCATGGCATTCGGCCAATTCATGGCCCTGATCGACATCCAGATCGTCGCGGCCTCGCTGAACGACGTGCAGGCAGGCCTGTCAGCCGGCCCCGACGAGATCAGCTGGGTGCAGACCGGCTACCTGATGGCCGAGCTGGTGATGATCCCGTTCGCGGCCTTCCTGGCCCAGGCGCTGTCGACACGGTGGCTGTTCGCGCTGTCGGCCGGCCTCTTCACCCTGTCCTCGGCCCTGTGCGGCATGGCCTGGGACATCGACTCGATGATCCTGTTCCGCGTGCTGCAGGGCTTCACCGGCGGGGCCATGGTGCCGACGGTCTTCGCCACGGGCTTTGCAATGTTCTCGGGACCACAGAGGGCGATGATCCCGGCCATCCTGGGCATGGTCTCGGTGCTGGCCCCGACGCTGGGCCCCACGGTCGGCGGCTGGCTGACGCAGGCCGTCGGCTGGCGCTCGATCTTCTACATCAACATCGCGCCCGGGGCCCTGGTGACGCTGCTGGCCATCGCGGTGATCAAGGTCGACCGGCCCAACTTCAGGATGCTGAAGACCATCGACTATTCGCACCTGGTCGCCATGGCCGTCTTCCTGGGCGGGCTGGAATATGTGCTGGAGGAAGGCCCGCGCAAGCAGTGGTTCGAGGACCCCCACATCGCCATCGGCGCCTGGGTGGCGTTCGTCGCCTTCCTGCTGTTCGTCGAGCGCTCGTTCCGGTCCGGCGGGCCGATCGTCAAGCTGACGCCGTTCCGCAAGCCGACCTTCGCGTTCGCCTGCGCCTTCAACCTGGTGATCGGTTTCGGGCTCTACGCCTCGACCTATCTGATCCCGGTCTTCCTGGGCCGGGTGCGCGGCTATGACAGCCTGGAGATCGGCACGACGGTGTTCGTCACCGGCATCGCCCAGATCCTGTCGACGGTGATCGCCGCCCGTCTCTCGACCCGCGTCGACCCGCGCCTGGTCGTCAGCGTCGGCCTCTCCCTGTTCGCCGCGGCCCTGTGGCTGACCTCGCACATGACCAGCCAGTGGGGCTTCATGGCCCTGCTGGGCCCGCAGGCCCTGCGCGGCTTCGCGATCATGCTATGCATCGTGCCCAGCGTCACCCTGGCGCTGGGCGGCTTCGAGATGGCCGAGCTGCGCTACGCCTCGGGCCTGTTCAATCTGATGCGCAACCTGGGCGGCGCCATCGGCATCGCCGTGGTCAACACCTGGCTGGGCGACAACGCCCGCATCCACGTCGCCCGCTTCGGCGAGGCGCTGGGCGAGGCCGGCCGCTCCGGGAGCGACGCCCTGGCGACCCTGGCCGCCCGCATCGCCGAGCGCACGCCCGACGCGACCCAGGCCGCGCTGATCCTGCAGGGCGAGCTGGCCAAGGTGGTCGGCCGCGAGGCCCTGACACTGGCCTTCAACGACGTCTTCCGCATCATGGCGATGCTGTTCGTGGCCGCCCTGGTGATGGCTCCGTTCTGCAAGCCCCCGCCCCTGGCCGGCGCCAAGCCGCCTCCGGACGCCCATTGAGGGAGCCCGAACACGGTCGCTAAGCGGCGAGCCGCGGGCTCACAACGCATTGAAAAGAAAGAAGGAGAATGGTGGACGCGACAGGGATTGAACCTGTGACCCCTACGATGTCAACGTAGTGCTCTCCCGCTGAGCTACGCGTCCGCCGAAGCGATCCGAAGCGCCTTCGAGAAGACGTCCCGGCCGGGAAGGTGTGGGGGTATAGCGGCGGCTTTTCCGGTAGGCAAGCCGCCTGACAAAGTTTTTTAGGCGGCCATCATCTTTTCCACCTCGGCGACCAGGTCGCGCAGGTGGACGGGCTTGGACAGCACCTTGGCGCCGGCCGGCGCGCGGTCCTGGGCCGAGAGGGCGACGGCGGCGAAGCCGGTGATGAACATGATGCGCAGGGACGGATCGCGGGCGGCGGCCTGGCGGGCCACCTCGATGCCATCCATGCCGGGCATGACGATGTCGGTCAGCAGCAGGTCCCAGGGATGTTCCAGGTGCTGGACGGCTTCCTCGCCGTCCGCGCACGCCTGGACTTCGAAGCCGGCGCGTTCCAGGGCGCGGGCCAGGAAGCCGCGGAGGGAATCATCGTCTTCGGCGAGGAGGATGCGGGCCATGAGGTCACGTGTCCGAAAGAAAGTCGTCGATCGAGGACCCACCTTAGCGCGTCGAGCGTAAATCGGGGATGAACCTAAACGTCGCGCCCCCATGCCGGCTGTGGATGATCCGCCTGTGGAAGAACGCCGTTTCCGGCGATTGCGATTTGACCCGGCGCGAACGGCCTTCGATGATGACGCATGAGCGCTTGGCGGCCTATGGCGACCGATGACCTGGCGACCGCGCCGCTGGAGACGTTCGGCGGCCCGGCGTTCGAGGTGTCGCGCGCCGCGCCGGCCGGCGCCCCGCCGCCCACCGCCCTGGTGTTCGCCTCGCCCCATTCCGGCGACATCTATCCCGAGGACATGACCTCGGCCGCCCGCCTGCCGGTCGCGACCCTGCGCGCCTCCGAGGACGCCTTCGTCGACCGGATCGTGGCCGGGACGCCCGCCCTGGGCGCGACCCTGATCCGCGCCCGCTTCGCCCGCGCCTATGTCGACCTGAACCGCGAGCCGTGGGAGCTGGACCCGGCGATGTTCGACGGCGACCTGCCCGAATACGCCCGCGGCCGCACGGCGCGGGTGGCGGCGGGCCTGGGCGCCATTCCCCGCGTGGCCGGCGAGGGGCGGCCGATCTACGCCCGCAAGCTGACCTTCCCCGAGGCCCAGGCGCGGATCGAACGGGCCCACCGTCCCTATCACGACGCCCTGGACCGCCAGCTGGCGGCGGCGCGGGCGGCGCATGGGGCGGCGGTGCTGATCGACTGGCACTCGATGCCGGCGGCGGCGGCGCGCGGCCAGCGGGCCAAGGGCGGCGGGCCATGCGACATCGTGCTGGGCGACCGCTTCGGCGCGGCCTGCTCGCCCAAGCTGACGGCCCTGGTCGAGCGCGAGCTGGAGGCCCTGGGCTATCGCGTCGTCCGCAACGCCCCCTATGCCGGGGGCTACACCACCGAGCACTACGGCCGCCCGGCCCGGCGCACCCACGCCCTGCAGATCGAGATCAACCGCGCGCTCTACATGAACGAGACGACGCGCGAACCGAACGAGGGCCTGACCAGGCTGACCGCCGACGCCGAGGCCCTGACCCGGGCGCTGACGGCCATGGACCTGGGCGAGCTGCGCTAATCCCCCACCGGCTCGAAGACGGCCATCGCGCCATGGCGGGCCCGCAGGCGCATGGCCTGGCCCCGGGCCCACACGCGGTCGACCTCGATGGCCGCCCACCCCTCGGGGAGACACGCGGCTCGGCGGGGCCAGGCCCCGGGATCGCCCTCCCCGATCCGCAGGCCGGTGAAGCCGAACAGCAGGCCCGACACGAAACCGGCGATGTTGGCGAAGAACGGCCCGGCCGGGGCGCCGTCGGGCATCTTGTCCAGGCGGTACTCCAGGGTCTGGTCGAACCGGCCGGCCAGATAGCGGCCGTAGCCCTCGTCCAGCAGCTTCAGCGCCAGAGCCCGGTCGCCGGCCATGGCCGCCCAGGCGCCGTACAGGGCCGCCAGCATCGGCGAGCCGACATAGTCGGGCCACTGGGCCAGATAGAAGGCCAGGGTCTTGCGCTCGGTCGCCGGGTCGGCCGGATAGTCGTAGGGAAAGAAGCCCATCAGCGGCGACGGCGTGGCGCCCTTCTCCTCGCCGACGCGATAGCCGTCGTGGGCGGCGATGGCCCCGTCGGCGCGCATCGGCGGCGACAGGCCCTCGGCCACATGCGTCCAGGCGTCGGGGGCGCCGAAGCCCAGAGCGCCGGCCCGACCGATCGCCTGGTCCAGGACGACCTTGCTGGCCATGATGGTCAGGGCGTCGTTGTCGACCGCCTCCACTCGCTCGGCCGGGCCGCCCTGACGCAGAAAGGCGTAGCCGTCCTCGCGCGAGGTCACCCGGCTGGCGATCCAGTCGGCGACCCCCGCCAGCACCGGCCAGGCCTGGTCGCGGCCGAAGCGCTGGTCGCCGGTCGCCGCCGCATACTGGGCGAAGGCCCGGGCGACGTGCAGATTGACGTGATCCTCGCGCCACGCCCCGCTGCCGCCGCCCGGCGAAGCCTCCTCGTAGCTGACCGGACTGGCCTCCCAGGGGAACTGCAGCCCTTCACGGCCCAGCAGCTTGGCGTTGTTGCGGGCGGCCACCAGGCCTCGGCTGCGGAAGTCCAGCAGCGACCGCGCGGCCTGCGGCTGCAGCAGCGCCAGGGGCTCGATCGCGAAGGCGTCGATGTCCCACATCACATGGCCGAAATAGTAGTGATAGTCGTGCCAGGTGGCCAAGCCGAAGATCGAGGTCGAGCACGGCGACGACGCGTGGACCGAGGCGTTCAGATAGTAGAAGGCCGCGTCGGCCAGGGCCTGCCAGCGTCGCTCGGCCCCGACCAGGCGGATGCGGCCCCGCCACAGGTCCGCCCAGCAGCGCCGGTTGTCGGCCCGCAGCTGGTCGAAGCCGAACTCCAGGGCCCGCGCCAGCATGCGGACGGCCTGGTAGTCGGGCTGGGCGTGCAGGGCGCTGGGTACCAGGCTGACCATCTGGCGCAGCCGTACGGGGCGTCCCGCCGCCAGCTTCAGCCGGTGGGTGGTGACCGCCGGCGACAACGGATGGCCGCGTGTCTGGCTGCGCTGGCTGCCGGTCGAGACCTCCGAGGCGAAGGCCAGGCCGCAGCGGCCAAGCCCCCCGGCGCTGGCCCAGCGCAGCGCGCCGTCGCCGACGGTCTGCGCCTCGCCGGGGGTCTCCAGCCGCAGGTCCTCCATCCGCCCGCCGATCCCGCGCGTATCCATGAAGCTGCGCCAGTCCAGCTGGCAGGCGGCGTCGGCGGTGACCGTGACCTCCTGGACCACGATCGTGGGCTGGGCCCGGCTGCAGAAGGCCATGGCCTCGAGGGTCAGCCGCCGGCCGGCCAGGTTCAGGACCACCCGCGTCGTCAGCTCGCCCGTGGCGAAGTCGTGAGCCTGCTCCAGCGGCTCGACCGCCTGGGGCGCGTCGCTGGCCCAGACGCCGTCGATCCCCAGATCCAGGCCGAACGGATAGGGCGCGTGGGCGATGGCCTCGATCCCGCGTTCGGGGTGGACGCCGGCGAACCCGCCGATCACGGCCATGCCGCTATGGACGACCGTCTCGCGCAGGCGCAGGCCGATCAGGCCGTTGGAGAGGTAGGCGGGAAGCTCGCCGTTCAGCGGCCCCTTGGCCGGCGGCGGGCTGATGGGTGTGGTGACGGTGTCGCTCATGTCGCCCAAACGACTTATCGCGGTCCGCGATCCCGGCCTCGTCACAGGATGCGTTGGGGCCGCTCGCCTAGGGCGTCGGCGCCGTCGGCGGCAGAGCAAAGCGGATGGTGATGGCTGGCAGGCGGCGGGCGACCTGCACGGCGTTCGGGCCGTCCACATCGACCTGATAGTAGCCGATGGCCAGCAGGGCCGCGCCGCCGAAGCCCAGGTCCCGTGGGTTTTCGCCGGTCACCGCGCACTCGCCCATCGTGCCGTCGCGACGGATCACGCAGGACAGCGTCGCCGCGCCCTCGACGCCCAGGCGGCGGGCCGTGGCGGGAAACAGCCGCGCCAGCACCTCCGGCGAGGGCGACTTCAGGACCCTCAACGGCGGCAGGCGCGCTTGCCGGGCCTGCTCCTGGGCCGCCGTCCCGCCCGCCAGGCTGATCGCCACCACGCAGGCGGCCGCTATCAGATATCCCCGACCCAAAGCTCTCCCCCCGGTTCGCTCCGTCGTCGGCCGCAGTGGGAACCTTCGCCATGGACCTGTCAAACACCCTCAGGGCGGCGGCGGACGCGCAAAACCCTCCCACCGGGCCGATCCCTCAACTAGAACGCTAGGAAACGGAAGGGCGAGACGATGCGGACGCGATGGAGACCGCCGCTGGCGGCGATGGCCATCCTGGCCCTGCAGCCGGGCCTGGCGCGCGCCGCGGCGACTCTGACACGCGATCCGGCCGGCCACAGCGTCACGGCGGACATGAGGACCCTGCCCGTCCGCGTCGTCGGCCGGACGCTCGCCACGCCCCTGGCGACCGGCCTGCCCGCGCCCAGGGACGCCACGGCCTACACGCACGAATGGCCAGGGGTCTATTTCGAGACCGCCTTCGTGGGCCAGCGCCTGGTGCTGCGGTTCGACGACGGCTGGCACGAATACCGCCTGTTCGTGGACGACGACGCGCCCGTCGCCGTGGTGCGCCCCGGCAAGGCCGACGTCGTGGTCGACGGCCTCTCGCGTGGTCCGCACCGCGTACGGCTGGAGAAGGTGTCCGAGAGCTTCAAGGTGCGCGGGACCTTCGCCGGCTTCTATGCGCCGCGCGACGCCCGGCCGTTGCCGGTCCCGGCCAAGGCGCGGCGGATCGAGTTCATCGGTCCCTCCAGCATGACCGGCTTCGGCGACCGCTCGACCACGCCCACCTGCACCTTCGAGGACGAACACGCCACGACAGACACGCAACAGGCCTATCCGGCCTTGGTCGCCAAACATTTCGGAGCCGACTACCAGATCAACGCCAGCTCGGGACGGGGGCTGCTCCGCAACGTGACCGAGATTCGCGGCGATCCGGGGTTGGTCGCCCTCTATCCGTACGTCTTCTCGGACCTGACCGGGCCTTACGACGATCCGGCCTGGCGGCCCCAGATCGTCGTGATCGCCGCCCTGACGGACTTCATGATCGCCTTGCGCCCGGATGAGCGTTGGAAGGATCCGCTGGCGCTGATTCCCGACTGGACCCGGGCGATGGCGGACCTGCTGGGCCAGATCGGCCGCCGCTCGCCCGGAAGCGCGGTGCTGGTTGAGTGGCCCGAGGAGGCCGACGTCAATCCGCCGGAATATCGCAAGACCTTCGCCGACCTCCGCGCGGCGGTGATCGAGCGAGCCGGCATGCGGGCCTGCGGATGGTTCTGTTCGTCCCGCCCTATCGCGGTCCGCTGGAGCGCTCGGGTTGCGGCCAGCATGGCAGCCTGAAGGACCACCAGGCCATCGCCGCGGGGCTGATCGGCTACATCGAGGCTCGTCCGGCGCTGTGGTCGGAACCCAAAACCAGCCGCTGACGTTGCCTTCCGGCCGCTATGGCCAAAAAAAAGCCCGGCGAAACCGCCGGGCCAGTTCATTAGGGAGGAAACGCCCAGGAAGGGCAGAAGCGGCAGCGCCGCCTCACAGGATTGTTTATAGGGTGCGGCGCAAAATTAGGCAAGCGGAAAATTCGGCTTCAATGTCGATTTTTTGACAGGGGTTTGACGCAACCCGTTGCTGCACAAGGATTACGTAACGTCGCTATTTGAAATTGCCTAAAATTTAAACATGTTGCACTGCACAATTTGTTGCGTCTGAAACCGTCTCTTCTGAGAACACCGCGCAAAGCCAAGCCTGGCAAGGCTTTGGCCATGACACCGGTTTCCTGCGACAAGTGTTTCGTCGTGTCGGGGGTGGATAATTGGAGCGCAGTCGCGTAAAAGCCGCGCGCCTGACGCGTGACGCGTCATCTCCTATTCTTCCCGAAAGTCCGTCCGTTCCCATGAACATGCGAAATATCGCCATCATCGCGCACGTCGATCATGGCAAGACCACCCTCGTTGACCAACTGCTGGCCCAGTCTGGCGTCTTCCGCGCCAACGAGGCGACCACGGAACGCGCGATGGACTCCAACGACCAGGAGCGCGAGCGCGGCATCACCATCCTGGCCAAGTGCACGTCGGTGCTGTGGAACGGTGAAGCGGGCGAGACCCGCATCAACATCATCGACACCCCCGGCCACGCCGACTTCGGCGGCGAGGTCGAGCGGATCCTGGGCATGGTGGACGGCTGCGTCCTGCTGGTCGACGCCGAGGAAGGCGTCATGCCGCAGACCAAGTTCGTGCTGACCAAGGCGCTGAAGATGGGCCTGCGCCCGATCCTCTGCATCAACAAGGTCGACCGCGCCCACGCCGATCCCGACCGCGTCCATAACGCCGCCTTCGACCTGTTCGCCGCCATCGGCGCCACGGACGAGCAGCTGGACTTCCCGCACATCTACGCCTCGGGCCGCGCCGGCTGGGCCACGCTGGACCTGAACCAGCCCAGCGACACCCTGGCCCCGCTGTTCGACCTGATCGTGCGCCATGTGCCGCCGCCCAAGGTCGCCGAAAACAAGGACAAGCCGTTCCAGATGCTGAACGTGCTGATCGAAAGCGATCCCTTCCTGGGCCGCCTGCTGACCGGCCGCATCGCCAGCGGCAAGGCCGTCCCCGGCATGGCCATCCACGCCCTGGACCGTAACGGCAACGAGATCGAGCGCGGCCGCATCACCAAGGTGCTGGCCTTCCGCGGCCTGAAGCGCCAGCCGGTCGACGAGGGCGCCGAGGCCGGCGACATCGTCGCCATCGCCGGCATGAGCAAGGCCACCGTGGCCGACACGCTGTGCGCCATGGACGTGACCGAGGCCCTGCCGGCCCAGCCGATCGACCCGCCGACCATCTCGATGACCGTCTCGGTCAACGACAGCCCGCTGGCCGGCCGCGAAGGCGACAAGGTCCAGTCGCGCGTCATCCGCGACCGCCTGCTGAAGGAAGCCGAGAGCAACGTGGCCATCCGCGTCACCGAGACCTCGGAAAAGGACGCCTACGAAGTCGCCGGCCGCGGCGAACTGCAGCTGGGCGTGCTGATCGAGAACATGCGTCGCGAAGGCTTCGAGGTCTCGATCTCGCGTCCGCGCGTGGTGTTCCAGCAGGATCCCGAGACCGGACAGCGCCTGGAGCCGATGGAAGACGTGATGATCGACGTGGACGACGAGTTCACCGGCATCGTCATCGAGAAGCTGTCGGCCCGTAAGGCCGAGCTGAAGGACATGGGTCCGTCGGGCGCGGGCAAGACCCGCATCACCCTGCTGTCGCCGTCGCGCTCGTTGATCGGCTACCAGGGCGAGTTCCTGACCGACACCCGCGGCTCGGGCGTGCTGAACCGCGTGTTCAGCCACTACGAGCCGCACAAGGGCCCGATCGACCAGCAGCGCAAGGGCGTGCTCGTCTCGAACTCGGACGGTGAAACGGCGGCCTACGCGCTGTGGAACCTGGAAGAGCGCGGCGTGATGTTCGTCGGCGCCGGCGAGAAGACCTACCAGGGCATGATCATCGGCGAGAACAGCCGCTCGGACGACCTGGACGTCAACCCGATGAAGGCCAAGCAGCTGACCAACGTCCGCGCCTCTGGCAAGGACGAGTCGATCCGCCTGACCCCACCGCGCCGCATGACCCTGGAGCAGGCCATCGCCTACATCGAGGACGACGAACTGGTGGAAGTGACCCCGAAGAACATCCGCCTGCGCAAGCAGACCCTGAACCCCTCGTTCCGCAAGAAGCGGGTGAAGGAAGACTAGGTCTTTCAGGCTTTTCGAGATTGGGCCGCGGTTCGAAGGGACCGCGGCCCTTTTTCTTTGTCACCGCCTCGATTTACGCCGCGAAATCCGAACTTAACCAGGGGTTTACCCGGCCGAACGATGGTCTGCCGCGGAGAATTTCGCTCCGCTTAGTCCAGAGGCACGCGCCGTGCGCACAGCCGCCAGTACGCTGATCGATCGCGGCCTGTCCGCCTTGTCCGCCCGCCTCGTGCCGCACGTGCCCGAGACCATGGCCGGCCGGGTGCGGATGGAGCAGGTGCAAAGCATCCTGCGCATGACGCCCGTGATGATGAGCGCCAACATCGTCATCGCCCTGCTTGTCGGACTGGCGGGCGTGCGCGGCCCGCACACCGCGCCGCTCAGCATCTGGTCGACCCTGGTGATGAGCTACGCCCTGCTGGGCCTGCGCGGCTGGTTCGCCGCCCGCCGTCGCAAGAGCGGCAAGCAGACGGTCTCGGCCCGCGGCGTCAACCGCATCATCCTGCAGGCCGGCGTCCTGGGCTGCCTGTGGGGCGCCCTGCCGGTCCTGGCCATGTCGCCCGAGAAGGGCTTCGGCGGCGCCATGCCGATGCTGGTCGCCTCGGTCATCGCCGGCATGATCGGCTGCGGCGGTTTCGCCATGCTGACCCTGCCGGCCGCCGCCATCGCCTATTCGACGCCGATGGTGCTGGGCTCGCTGTGGGTTCTGGCCACGAGCCACGATCCGGTGCTGTACGCCCTGGGCTGTCTGCTGATCTTCTGCCACCTGGTGGTCAGCGTCTCGTGCCTGTCGCACGCCAAGATCTTCGCCGATCGCCTGGTCGCCGCCGACGAGCTGGAAAAGCAGAAGCAGGTCGTCAGCCTGCTGCTGTCCGACTTCGAGGAAGGCGCCAGCGACTGGCTGTGGGAGGTCGACGCCGCCGGCGCCATGACCTACGTCTCCGACCGCATGGCCGCCGCGGCGGGCCTCGACAAGGCCGCCCTGCTGGGCCGTCCGATGTCGGACCTGTGCGGCGCGGCCGAGGGGCCGATGGGCCCGGTCGCCGCGCTCTCGGCCCTGTTCGCCGAGCAGAAGGCGTTCCGCGACGTGACCATCTCGATCCGCGTCGGGGCGCAAACCCATTGGTGGTCGCTGTCGGCCAAGCCGGTGCACGACCTGAACGGCGACTTCACCGGCTTCCGCGGCGTCGGCGCCGACATCACCCAGGCCCGCGAGGACCAGGCCCGCATCTCGCGCCTGGCCCATTTCGACGTGCTGACCCAGCTTCCCAACCGCCTGTCGTTCCTGCAGGCCCTGTCCAAGGCCTGGACCGAGCACGGCCGCAAGGGCGGAACCGGCTGCGCGGTGCTGTGCCTGGACCTCGACCACTTCAAGGGCGTCAACGACAGCCTGGGCCACCCGATCGGCGACGACCTGCTGATCCAGGCCTCGGCCCGCCTGCGCGACTGCGTCGGCGAGCTGGCCGGCGACGGCGGCCTGGTCTCGCGCCTGGGCGGCGACGAGTTCGCGGTCGTCGTCGCGCCGTCGCCTGGCCACCAGGCTTTGAGCGACCTGGCCCGCGCGATCGTCCAGACCCTGTCGGCCCCCTACGACGTGCGGGGCCATCACGTGCTGATCGGCGCCAGCGTCGGCATCGCCGTCGCCCCGTTCGACGCCGACGATCCCGACGGCCTGCTGAAGAACGCCGACCTGGCCCTGTACCGCGCCAAGGGCGACGGCCGGGGCGCCTATCGCTTCTTCGAGACCGCCATGGACATCTGGGCCCAGGAGCGCCGGGCCCTGGAGCTGGACCTGCGCGACGCGCTGGCCAAGGACGAGCTGAAGCTGTTCTTCCAGCCGCTGATCGGCCGTGACAACGAGACGACCGGCTTCGAGGCCCTGCTGCGCTGGCAGCATCCGCGGCGGGGCCTGGTGCCGCCGGCCGACTTCATCGAGTGCGCCGAGCAATGGGGCCTGATCGGCACGATCGGCGAGTGGGTGCTGCACGAGGCCTGCCGCGTCGCCGCCACCTGGCCCTCGCACCTGACCGTGGCCGTCAACCTGTCGCCCAACCAGTTCGCCTCGGGCGACCTGGTGGCCCAGGTCCGCAGCGCCCTGCTGGCCTCGCACCTGGATCCCGAGCGCCTGGAGCTGGAGATCACCGAGGGCCTGCTGCTGCACGACAGCGCCAAGACCCTGGAGCAGCTGGGGGCCCTGAAGGCCCTGGGCGTGAAGATCGCCATGGACGACTTCGGCACCGGCTATTCCAGCCTGGCCTATCTGTGGCGGTTCCCGTTCGACAAGATCAAGATCGACCGCTCGTTCGTGGCCGAGATGCAGGACAACACGGCCATCGCCGACATCCTGCGCACCATCGCCCTGCTGGGCCAGACCCTGAACCTGGAGGTCACGGCCGAGGGCGTCGAGACCACCGCCCAGGCCCGCCTGCTGGCCGACATGCGCTGCGACACCTTCCAGGGGTTCCTGTACGGCCGCCCGATGCCGGTGAGCGATATCCCCAGCTTCCTGCTGTCGAACATCGCGCGGCAGATGCGACGGGGCGGCGACGGGGACCCGACGGCGGAAGCGGTGGCGGGCTGATCTCCTCCCCAGAGGGGGAGGAGAAATTCCCCTACCGCTTGACCAATCCCAGCAGCCACAGCAGCACGATCGCGCCCAGGGTCGAGATGATCAGGCTGCCGATCCAGCCGAAGAAGTGGATGCCCAGCATCCCGGCCAGGAACGCGCCGATCAGGGCGCCGACCAGGCCGACGATCAGGTTGGTCAGCAGGCCGTGGTCGCGGTTCATGATCTTTTCGGCGATCCAGCCGGCGAAGATCCCGATGATGATGGCTCCGATGAAGCCGACGCCGTGCATGCCCATGCTCTCCTGTTGAAGCTGCGCCGTGGAAATGCGCGAGCGGGCCTTCGGGTTCAATGCTAGCAAGCCGTCATGGTCCATCCCGTCTTCGACAACCTGCCGACCACCATCTTCGAGCGCATGAGCGGCCTTTCGCGCCAGCACGGCGCGATCAACCTGGGCCAGGGCTTTCCCGACGACCCGGGCCCCCTGCCCGTCCGCGAGGCGGCGGCGCGGGCGCTGATCGAGGGCTCCAACCAGTATCCGCCGATGCGCGGCCTGCCCGAACTGCGCGCCGCCGTCGCCGGACACTATGGCCGGACGCAGGATCTACGGCTGGACCCCGATACCGAGATCGTCGTCACCTCCGGAGCCACCGAAGCCCTGGCGGCGGCCTTCACCGCGCTGATCTCGCCGGGCGACGAAGTGGTGCTGTTCCAGCCGCTGTACGACGCCTATCTGCCGCTGGTGCGCCGGGCGGGCGGGATCCCCCGGCTGGTCCGCCTGGCCCCGCCGCACTGGCGCTTCACCCGCGAGATGCTGGAGGCCGCCTTCAGCGACAGGACCCGCCTGGTCGTGCTCAACAGTCCCCTGAATCCGGCCGGCGTGGTCACGCCCGACGAGGACCTGGCGCTGCTGGCCGAGTTCTGCGTGAAGCATGACACGATCGCCGTCTGCGACGAGGTCTGGGAAGCCGTGGTCTTCGACGGCCGGCGCCACAGACCGTTGATGAACTTCCCCGGCATGCGCGAGCGGACGGTCAAGATCGGCTCGGCCGGCAAGCTGTTCGGCATGACCGGCTGGAAGGTCGGCTTCCTGATGGCCGCAGCGCCCCTGACCAAGGCCCTGGCGGCGGCGCACCAGTTCCTGACCTTCACCACCCCGCCCAACCTGCAGGCCGGCGTCGCCTGGGGCCTGGACCACCACCGCGCCTGGTTCGACACGATGCCGACGGCGCTGCAACGCTCTCGCGACCGCCTGACGGCCGGCCTGCGGGCGGCGGGCTACGCGGTGCTGGAGAGCCAGGGGACCTACTTTCTGAACGTCGACCTGACCGCCTCGGGCGTCCTGGTCGACGACGTGACCTTCTGCGAGCGCTGCGTGGCCGAGTACGGCGTGGCGGCGATCCCCGTTTCGGCCTTCTTCGCCGAGAATCCCGTGACCCATGTCGTGCGCCTGTGCTTCGCCAAGGCCGACGCGACGCTGGACGCGGCGGTCGAGCGGTTGGCGGCGGCGCGGACGGCGTTCGCCTAAAGGGCGCCCAGCCCCGCCGCCAGCTCTCGCGCCAGGCCGCGCGCCAGGCAGCGGTCCATGGCCGACAGCAGGTTGCGCAGGTCGATCGGCTTGGCGACGTGGGCGTCGCAGCCGGCGTCCAGGCAGGTCTTGATCTGGGCCGACATCACGTCGGCGGTCAGGGCGATCACCGGCAGGCGGGTAAAGCGCGGATCGCGGCGCAGGCGGCGGGTGGCTTCCAGCCCGTCCATGACCGGCATGTTGACGTCCATCAGCACCAGGTCGACCGGCTGGGCTTCCAGGGCGTCAAGGGCCTGCTGGCCGTTCTCGGCCTCGACCAGCTCGCATTCGAACGGCTCGAGGAACAGGCGGATGACCCGGCGGTTGACCGGATGGTCGTCGACCACCAGCACCCGGCGGCCTTGCAGGGCGACAGGACCGGTTTCCTCGCCGCCGGCCTCGTCCTCGAACGCCGGCGGCTCGGGCGGCTCGGCGGGATCGACCAGCATCTCGATGGTGAAGACCGAGCCGACGCCCTCCTCGCTCTCGACGCGGATCTCGCCGCGCATCATCTCGACCAGGCGGCGGGTGATGTTCAGCCCCAGGCCCGTGCCGCCGAAATTGCGGGTGGTCGAGGCGTCGGCCTGGGTGAAGGGCCGGAACAGCTTGGCGACGGTGGCCGGGCTCATGCCGATGCCGCTGTCGGCCACCCGCAGCCGGATGCGCATCCTGCCGTCATCGGTGGGATAGCAGGCCAGGGCCACCTCGACCTTGCCGTGGGTGGTGAACTTCAGGGCGTTGGAGACGAGGTTCGTCAGGCACTGGCGCACCCGCACCCCGTCGAACATCAGAAGACCCGGCGCCTCGCTCTCCAGCTTGAAACTCAGGCCGACGCCCTTGTCGCGGGCCGTGGGCTGATAGCCGCCGACCAGGCGGGCGCAGCTCTGAACGATGTCGCCGACCGTCGGCGCGATCTCCAGCTTGCCCGCCTCGATCTTGGAGAGATCCAGGATGTCGTTCAGCAGAACCAGCAGGGTGTCGCCGCTGTCCATGATCAGGTCGACCTGATCGCGCTGCGCCTGGCTCAGCGGCCCAGCGCGCAGGGCCTGGCCCACGCCCAGCATGCCGTTCAGCGGCGTGCGCAATTCGTGGCTCATCACCGCCAGGAAGGCCGACTTGGCCTTGTTGGCGGCCTCGGCGTGCTCCTGGGCGTCCTTGAAGCGGCGGGCGACCCGGCGCTGGTGGGCCAGCCAGGCCACGCCGCCGGCGACCAGCACGCCCAGCAGGATGGCGATGACCGCCGAGGCGCGCGCCAGGCTGCGGCTCAGGCGCACCTGTTCGGTCAGGCGGCGGCTCTCGTCGCGCTTGGCCCGCAACTCGCTGTCCAGAGCCGAGGACATCTCGGTGACGCTGCGCGAATGGGACCGGGCCTCTTCCTGGCTGTCCAGCCGGCGCCAGGCGTCCAGCTTGCGGAAAGCCTCCTGGCCGCGGCCCTCGGCCTGATCGACATAGGCCTCGATCAGCGCCTCGGCGTGCGGATCGCGCGGCGCCAGGCTCTCGGGCGTGGCCCGCAGCCGCGCGAGGTCGGCCCGCGCCTCGGCGGCCTGGCCCAGCTGGGCGCGGGCCAGGGCGCGCTGAGCCAGCATCAGCACCTGCAGCCGGCGATCGGGCGCGGCCAGGTTGGCGGCCGCCGGCGCCAGGCAGGCCAGCACCTTGGCGGGCGCTGCGCGCTGGGCGGCGATCCGGGCGCACAGGAAGCGGTCCCAGGTGAGCAGGTCGCGGTCGCCGTCGGCGGTCGTCATCCTGTGATGCAGGGCCGCGAAGCGCTCGGCGGCGTCCAGCTCGCCCAGCTCGGCGGCGGTGTAGGCGATGTCATAGATCCGTTCGATCTTGCGGACATAGAAGGCGTCGGCCTCGTCCAGCCGCGCGGCCTGGGCCATGTGGTCCAGGGCGCCTTCCTTGTCGCCGATGTCCGACAGCGTGTAGCTGTGCACCTGATGCAGCTCGGCCAGCAGCGGCTGGGCCACGCGGCCGCGCTTCTCCAGGTCGGTGGTCAGGCTGGCGGCCAGGCGGGCGGCCTGGGCCCAGTGGCCCACCTGACCCAGGTGCCGCACCCGCTCGATTCCCGCCATCAGCCGGATGTCCGGTCCCGACCGGCTCATGAATCGCGCCCAGTCGGCGTCGGTGAAGGCGCGATAGCCGTGCGTCTCGTGGCGATAGGCGGTCGTCTCCAGATCGGCCAAGGCCGCCAGGGCCGGGTCGTGGTCGCGCCGCGCCGCCTCGCGGGCAAGGCCGGCCCAGGCCTCGAAGCGCCCCGGGATCTGGTTGCTCTTGTAGGCGTACAGCACCCGCCACAGGCCGTAGAGCCGGGCCTGGCCCCGCTCGCCCAGGGCCCGCTGGCCGGCCCGCTCGATGTCGGCGTTGTCGCGCGGCGGATCGCGGACCTGGTGGGCGCCGATCTGCTGACTCAGCTGCTCAAGCCGCTGTCCCAGGGGGGCGCCGGATTGAGGGCCGTTCGTCTGACCCCAGGCGGCGCCGGCCGCCAGGGTCCCGATCAGGGCGAAGGAAATCAGTAAGCGCCGCAAACTCGTGTCCCGAACTCTGTGGCGCAGCCTTCGGGGCGATTGATGTAGGACCGGTTAAGCTTACCGCCGAGGTTGCGCCCTAGATCGTCGCCCCGCCGTCCACGACCATGGCTTGTCCGGTCATGAAGCTGCCGGCCCGGCTGGCCAGGTAGACGGCCGCCCCGGCGATCTCGTCCGGCTCGCCGATCCGGCGCAGCGGCACGCCCTGGGTCGAGCGCTGCAGCGTGGCCGGATCGTCCCACAGGGCCTTGGCGAAGTCGGTCTTGATCAGGCCGGGCGCGATGCAGTTGACCCGCACGTTGTCGGGGCCGAACTCGTGGGCCAGGTTGCGGGCCAGCTGGAAGTCGGCGGCCTTGCTGATGTTGTAGGCCCCGATGATGGCGTTGCCGCGCAGGCCGCCGATCGAACTGACGATGATGATCGCCCCGTCCTTCCGCGCGCGCATTTCCGGCGCGACCATGCCGATCAGCCAGTGATTGCTGATGATGTTGTTGTCCAGGATCTTGCGGAACTGATCGTCGCTGATCCCGGCCAGCGGGCCGTAATAGGGATTGCTGGCGGCGTTGCAGACGCAGATGTCGACCCTGCCGAACGCCTTGCGGGTCTCGTCGACCAGGTTCTGCAGATCGTCCTTGGAGGCGATGTTGGCCGGGACCGCGATGGCCGTCCCTCCGCCGTGCTTGGCGTTGATCGCCGCCGCCACCTCTTCGCAAGGCCCGGCCTTGCGCGAGGAGATCACCACCTTGGCCCCATGTTCGGCCATCCGCTCGGCGATCGCCTTGCCGATCCCGCGCGAGGACCCGGTGATGATCGCCACCCTGCCGGAGAGGTCGAAGAGGCTCATGGCGCGCTCCCTAAACGATCGTTTGAATTTGCGGCACAGTGCGGCGGGGAGCCGTGGCGGTCAAGGCTCGAAAAAAGTTCGCGACCGATGTCGGGGCGGCTGGAACAGGGCCGTCCTTGAGGCGAGAGTTCACACCCACGAGGAGACACCATGCCCCCCGAAGAAAAGATGGGCGACACCGCCGACTTCCCCTCTGACCGCGAGCTGGTTCTGGAACGGATCATCGATGTTCCGGCCGAGAAGCTCTATCAGTGCTGGACCACGCCGGAGCTGATGCCGCAGTGGTTCTGTCCCAAGCCCTGGACCGTCTCGGACGTGCGCCTGGACGTGCGCACCGGCGGCAACAGCTACCTGGTGATGAACGGCCCGAACGGTGAGCGCATGCCCCAGCCGGGCGTCTATCTGGAAGTGATCCCCAACAAGAAGCTCGTCTTCACCGACGCCTTCACCGAGACCTGGCAGCCGTCCGAGAAGCCGTTCATGGTCGCCATCGTCACCTTCGAGGACCTGGGCGACGGCCAGACCCGTTACCGCGCGGTGGCCCGCCACTGGTCCGCGGAAGACAGGGCCGCCCATGAAGCCATGGGCTTCCACGAAGGCTGGGGGATCGTGGCCGACCAGCTGGCGGCGCTGGCGAAGACGCTCTAGCGCCTGGTCACCCGCACTTGTTCCACCCGCTCATGTCCAGGTGGAAGTGGTCGTGGTGCTCGGCGTTGTAGTCCGGGCTCAGCGTGGTCAGGAACACCCGGCAGGCGCCGTCGCGCACCCGCCGCAGGAACTGGCCGCGCGGGCCCGGATCGGTCCAGTCGGACGCCACGCTGACCACCTGGCCGTCGGTCAGTCGGAAGCCGGCGATGTCGATGGCGTCGGCGCTGGCGTGCTCGCTGACCGGCCCTTCCTGCAGGCCGTACATCCGCCGGCAGGCATAGCTGCCGTAGTGCACGAAGCTCTTTACGCCTTGGCCCAGAAGCTCGTCGGCGGCCGGCTGCACCACTTGGCGCTCCCAGATGGTCAGGGCCAGCGCCTCCTTGCAGACCAGCGGCGCCTCGGCCGGCTCGAAGCGGGCCAGGCCCGATTCCAGCTGCACCGCGTCGCGCAGCCGGCAGAAGTCGCCCTCGGCGCGGTCGGGAACCTCGGCATAGACCACGCCGGCCCGGGCCATGATCCCCCGGCACAGCCTGGGATCGGCGCCGGCCCGCGCCGCCTTGACCCGCGTGGCCAGGCCGACCGGATCGACAACGCTGAGCGGCTTCCACGGCAGGTGCTGGTCGGGGATCCTGCGCTCGGCCACGAAGGCCATGAACAGCACCAGCGCCCAAAGGATCACCAGGCCGGCATAGCGGGCCAGGCGGGCGCGGTGGCGGACCTCGTGCTCGATGCGCGGGTTGTGCGGAACGCGATAACGCATGGCGGCGGGAGAGCGCCTCGGTCAGAAAGGTTAACGCCGCACCCAAGCACGACCATGGCGACGGGTTCAACCGCCCACGGCCGCCTTCGACGCGTTCTAGCGGGTTCCCTTGCGCGACGAGCGCCCCTAGATGAGGGCGGCGGAGGGACGGACCGGCATGAGCTTGAAGATCGACAAGGCGCTGGCGCCCCGCTTCGCCCTGCTGTGCCTGGGTATCTGGCTGAACGCCGCCGACACCCTGGTGACGGCGACCATCATGCCGAGCGTGGCGCGCGAGATCGGCGGCTACCAGTATTTCGGCTGGTCGGTGGCGGCCTATCTGACCGGCTCGATCGTCGCGGGGGCCTGCTCGGGCAAGCTGTCGATGAGCCTGGGGCTGCGCGCCGCCACCGCCCTGACCGGCCTGACCTATGCCGTCGGCTGCGCGATGAGCGCGCTCGCGCCCGAGTTCGTCACCTTCATCCTGGGCCGGCTGATCCAGGGCCTCGGCGCGGGCGCCGTAGTGGCCCTGTGCTACGTCGCCATCACCGCCCTGTTCCCCGAGCACCTGTGGCCGCGCGTCTATGGCGCGGTGGCCGGGGTGTGGGGCGCGGCGACCCTGCTGGGCCCGCTGCTGGGCGGCCTGTTCGCCGCCGCCGGCTTCTGGCGCGGAGCGTTCTGGCTGTTCGTCGCCCAGGCGGCCGTCTTCGTGGGCGCGGTGCTGGTCATGCTGCCGGCCGGCAATCGTGATGCGGGCCGAGGCCGCATCCCGACCTTGCAGCTCGTCTTGCTGGTCGTCGGCGTCAGCCTGATCGGCGGAGCCGGCGTCGTCGGCTCGCCCGCCCTCGCCGCGATCCTGGCGGTCGCCGGCGCCATCGGCATGATCGCCATGCTAGCCGCCAACGCCCGCACTCACGACCGCCTGCTGCCCAAGTCCGCCGCCGACCTGCGGACCGCCACGGGCCTGGGCCTGCTCGTCATCTTCGCCACCGAGGCGGCGGTGATCGGCTTCACGGTCTATGGCCCGGCCTTCATCCAGGCCCGCCACCACGCCTCGCCCCTGACCGCCGGCTATGTCACCGGGGCCATCGCCGCCGGCTGGACCCTGTGCGCCATGGTCTTCGGCCACACCCCCGCCGAGAAGGACGGCCGCCTGATCCGTCTGGGCGCGGGCGTGATCCTGCTGGGCGCGGCCCTGGGCGCCTGGACCACGGCGCGGAGCGGTCTGATCGAGATCGCCCTGGCCTATGGCGTCATGGGCTGCGGCTTCGGTCTCGCCCACGCCTTCGTCGCCCGCCGCGCCATCGGCGCCGTGCCGCCCGACGAGCAGGCCATGGCCTCGGGCGCGGTGCCCACCGCCCAGCTGATCGGCGGCGCGGCCGGCTCGGCCGGCGTCGGGGCCCTGGCCAACGTCCTGGGCTTCAGCCACGGCGTCGACCTGGGCTTGGCCCCGACCCACGGGCTGATCCTGTTCGGCGCGCTGCTGCCGCTGGCGGTGATCGGCTTCGCGGCGGCCTGGAGGCTGGGGCGGGCCTAGGCCCGCTCCAGCGCCGTCGCTTCCACCAGCTCGACCACGTCACCCATGATCTCCGTGATCTTGAAGTCCTTGGGCGTGTAGATCCGCGCCACGCCCATCTGTTTCAGGACCAGGGCGTCGGCCTCGGGGATGATGCCGCCGACGACGACGGGGACGTGGCCCAGGCCCTCGGCGCGCATCACGCGCACCACCTCCTGCACCAGGTCCAGGTGCGAGCCCGACAGGATCGACAGGCCCACCACATGGGCGCGGCTCTCCTTGGCGCGGCGGACGATCTCTTCCGGCGTCGAGCGGATGCCGTCATAGACGACGTCCATGCCGCAGGCGCGGGCGCGGGTGGCGATCTGCTCGGCCCCGTTTGAGTGGCCGTCCAGGCCCGGCTTGCCGACCAGATAGGTCAGGGTGCGGCCCAGCAGCGCCGAGACCCGCTCGACCTCGCGCTTCACCGCCTCGACGTCTTCGGCCTCCCCCGTCGAGACCACCACCGCCACCCCGGTGGGGCCGCGATACTCGCCGAACACCGCCCGCAGGGCTCCGGCCCACTCGCCGGTGGTGACCCCGGCCTTGGCCGCCGCGATCGAGGGCGGCATGACGTTGCGGCCGTCGCGGGCGGCGGCTTGCAGCTCGGCCAGGGCGGCCGCGACGGCGCCGTCGTCGCGGGCCTCGCGCCAGGCTTTCAGGCGGGCGACGACATCGGCCTCCAGCCTGGGATCCACCGTCTCGATCGCCCCCTCCCCCGCCGACAGCGGGGACGGCTCGGTCTCGGTCCAGCGATTGACGCCGACCACGGTCAGGTCGCCCGTCTCGACCGCCCGGACCCGCTGGGCGTTGGATGCCACCAACTGAGCCTTCATGTACTCGATGGCGCTGGCCGCCCCGCCCAGGGCGTCGATCGCCGCCAGTTCCTCCAGCGCGCCCCTGGACAGCTCCGCGACCTTGGCCTCGACCACGTGGCTGCCAGCGAACAGGTCCTCGTATTCCAGCAGGTCGGTCTCATAGGCCAGCACCTGTTGCAGCCGCAGCGACCACTGCTGGTCCCACGGACGCGGCAGGCCCAGGGCCTCGTTCCAGGCCGGCAGCTGCAGCGCCCGGCAGCGGGCGTCCTTGCTGAGGGTGACGGCCAGGGCTTCGATCAGGATGCGGTAGACGTTGTTCTCGGGCTGCTGTTCGGTCAGGCCCAGGCTGTTGACCTGGACCCCGTACCGAAAGCGCCGCGCCTTCTTGTCCTGGACGCCGTAGCGCTCCAGCAGGATCTGGTCCCACAGCTGGGTGAAGCTGCGCATCTTGCACAGCTCGGTGACGAACCGCACGCCGGCGTTGACGAAGAAGCTGATCCGCGAGGCGACGATCTCGAAGTCCTCGTCGGGGACCTGGCCGCCGGCCTTGACCGTGTCCAGCACCGAGATCGCCGTGGCCAGGGCGAAGGCTAGCTCCTGCTCCGGCGTCGCCCCGGCCTCCTGCAGGTGGTAGCTGCAGACGTTCATCGGGTTCCACTTCGGAACCTCGCGATAGCACCAGGCGATCATGTCGCCGATCAGCCGCAGCGAGGGTCCAGGCGGGAAGATGTAGGTCCCCCGGCTCAGATACTCCTTGATCAGGTCGTTCTGGGTGGTGCCCTGCAGCAGGCGGCGATCCGCCCCCTGCTCGTCGGCCAGGGCCACGTACATCGCCAGCAGCCAGGCGGCCGGGGCGTTGATGGTCATGGAGGTGTTCATCTTCTCCAGCGGGATCTCGCTGAAGAGCGTCCGCAGGTCGCCCAGGTGGCTGACCGGCACGCCGACCTTGCCGACCTCGCCCCGCGCCAGGACGTGGTCGGGATCGTAGCCGGTCTGGGTCGGCAGGTCGAAGGCCACCGACAGGCCGGTCTGGCCCTTGCTCAGGTTGGCCCGGTAGAGCGCGTTGGATTTCTCCGCCGTCGAGTGGCCGGCATAGGTGCGGAAGATCCACGGCGGATCCGGCGCATGCTGGTACGGCGTCGAGGACATGGCGGACTCCCGGAGCGGCTCTGGCGGCCTTGCTTGCCGGCGATCATGATCCCGGATTTGCTGCGATGCAATATGAGCGTGCGCAAGTGCTGCGGCGCACAAAGATTCCGCTTGCCAGGGTCAAACACTTGTCTCAGCCTCGCCTCCAAGACCCGGGAACAAGCGGGCGGCCATAGCCGAGTTCGACTCTCAGGCGTTGTTGCAGCGCGGAAGGAGTCACCAGGAGCGGGGAGCGAGATGACGACCGAGACCCAAGAGGCGACAGACAACGGGCCTGTCCTGAAGGATCTCTACGAGATCGGCGAGATCCCGCCGCCCTTCCACGTGCCCAAGACCATGTACGCCTGGAGCATCCGCAAGGAGCGCCACGGCAAGCCCTCCACGGCCATGCAGGTCGAGGTGGTCCCGACCTGGGAGATCGGCGAGGACGAGGTGCTGGTCCTGGTGATGGCCGCCGGCGTCAACTACAACGGCGTCTGGGCGGCGCTGGGCGAGCCGATCAGCCCGCTGGACGGCCACAAGCAGCCGTTCCATGTGGCGGGCAGCGACGCCTCGGGCGTCGTCTGGAAGGTCGGCGGCAAGGTGAAGCGGTGGAAGCCGGGCGACGAGGTCGTCATCCACTGCAATCAGGACGACGGCGACGACGAGGAGTGCAACGGCGGCGACCCGATGTACTCGCCCAGCCAGCGCATCTGGGGCTACGAGACGCCCGACGGCAGCTTCGCCCAGTTCTGCCGGGTGCAGTCGCGCCAGCTCCTGCCGCGCCCCCGGCACCTGACCTGGGAAGAGGCCGCCTGCTACACGCTCACGCTGGCCACCGCCTACCGCATGCTGTTCGGCCACAAGCCGCACGAGCTGAAGCCCGGCCAGAACGTGCTGGTCTGGGGCGCGTCCGGGGGGCTCGGGGTCTTCGCCGTGCAGCTGGCCGCCGTCGCCGGCGCCAACGCCATCGGCGTGGTCTCGTCCGAGGACAAGCGCGAGTTCGTGCTGTCGATGGGCGCCAAGGCGGTGCTGAACCGCGGCGAGTTCAACTGCTGGGGCCAGCTGCCCAAGGTCAACGGTCCCGAGTTCGGCGACTACATGAAGGAGACCCGCAAGTTCGGGAAGGCGATCTGGCAGATCACCGGCAACCGCGACGTCGACCTGGTCTTCGAGCATCCCGGCGAGGCGACGTTCCCGGTCTCGGTGTTCCTGGTCAAGCGCGGCGGCATGGTGGCCATCTGCGCCGGCACGTCGGGCTTCAACCTGACCATGGACGCCCGCTTCCTGTGGATGCGCCAGAAGCGCGTGCAGGGCAGCCACTTCGCCAACCTGATGCAGGCCAGCGCCGCCAACCAGCTGGTCGTCGACCGCCGCGTCGACCCGTGCCTGTCAGAGGTCTTCCCCTGGGACCAGATCCCGGCCGCCCACGAGAAGATGCTGGCCAACCAGCACCTGCCGGGGAACATGGCGGTCCTGGTCTGCGCCCAGCGTCCCGGCCTGCGGACCTTCGAGGAGGCGCAGGAACTGGGCGGCGCGCCGTAGATTTCGCCCTCTCCCGCAAGGGGAGAGGCGATGGACGTTCGAAGAAGCGCGTTAGAAGTGCGGCGCGGCCAGGCTCAGGCTCGGTCGCTCCTCGTCGTCCTGGGTCTGCTCCTCGAGCCGGATCCAGCCGGGGCCCGAGCGCTTGGCCAGGCCTTCGACCTCCAGCTGCTCCAGCTCGCGGCCGACCGCCACGGGGGTCACCGGACGGCTCCAGCGATGATCCAGCTGGCGGGCGATCTCGGCCTCGTTGAGGCCCGGCGCCTGGGCCAGGGTCATCAGGATCATGTCGCGCGTGGTGCGTCCGCGTCGGCCGCGCTTGCTGGGCGTCGGCGGCGCGGGGGTCGCCGGCGCGAACGACGCCTGCTCTCCCGCGGACAGCCGCTCGGCCATGCCCGCCTGCTTCAGCGCGTCCAGCGCCAGGATGATCGCGCGCAGCTCGCTCTCGAACGGGGCCTGGGCCCGCCGCTGCGCCTCGATCATACGGGTTTCCAGCTCCGCCTTGCGGCGTAGCAGATATTGATAGGTCGTCGCCATTTTCCCTAATCCGAAGGGCTGTGCGGTCCGCTCGGCGGCCGATCCAGGCTTTCGCCCGCGCGCATCGAGACGAGGATCGCTGTGAGCAGCCGCGACCCAGAACCTCACAACAGGAAAGTTGTTAACCGTTTACAATCGTTCACATTTTCAACCTGGAGCGTTACCAAGACCTTAACGGTAGAGGGCGAACGACGGTTTTTGGTAAGCCTTTGGGACAAACTCATGCTGAGTTTGTCATCTTTTTTCGCGACGCCGCAATCAAGGCGATAGTAAGGCCCACGAGTACGAGGTGCGCCATCAAACCGTTGACGAAGCTTGGCAATACAAAGGGCCCGCGCGGCCCGATCCGCGACAGCGGGAGGACGATGAAGTTCATCACGACATAGGTCGCCAGGCCGTAGCTCAACCCCATGATGACTGGTCGACGGGTTAACAACGGCAGCCGGACGCTGGCCGCAACATAGGTCGCCGCCATCACCGCCATGATCCCGAAATGCAGGAAAAGTCCCAGGACGGCCGTTCCCGCCCCGCCCTGATAGGCCGCCTCGCCTAACAAGCCGCTGGCCACCGACTGGAAGATCCGCTCGGGCGGCGCGCCTTTGGCGAGGCCCCAGTAGAGGCAGGCGTCGGTGATATCGAGGGTTCCGGCCACGGCCGTGGCCAGCAGGGTGGTCGCGACGATCCCGCGTGACGGCTGCTCGGCTTCCATGCGTCTCCTCCCCGGGCGAACAGGGGAGTTAACCGCGAAACGCCGGCGGCGCGGCCCGGCTTCGTCGCGCCGGGGTCAGTCTTCGTCGCTTTCCGGTTCCGGTTCAGGCTCGCGGCCGCGCCGCTGGAAGCCCTTGCCGCGCGACAGGGGCTTGCGCTCGCCCTTCGCTTTGCGGGCGATCTCTTTCAGCTTGATGGCCTGGTTGCCCGACAGAGCCTGGCCGCGCGCGCCCTTTTCGGGATCGGCGAAGGCCCGGCCGTAGGTCTCGACGCGCTGGGCGACGCTGGTCAGGAACTCGCCCTCCCATTCGGAGAGTTCGACGCCCGACTTCTCGGCCGCGCGGCGGGCCCGCCTGAGGGCGTTCAGCGCGGCCTTCTTGGCCTGTTCCTTCGGATCGGGCGGCTTGGCGCGCATCGTGGAGGACTATGCCCCGGCCGTGCGCGCCAAAACACCATCTAAAAGATGGGCACCTCTAAAAAAGCTAGATCTCGCCGATGGCCGAGAGATAGAGGTCGAGGATCGCATCCTCTTCCTGGCGCTTGGCGCGGTCCTGCTTGCGCAGGCGCACGACCTTCTTCAGCACCTTGACGTCGAAGCCGTTACCCTTGGCTTCGTTATAGACTTCCTTGATCTGCTCCATGATCTCGGCCTTCTCGACCTCGAGCCGCTCGACGCGGTCGACGATCGACTTCAGCTGGCCTTGAGCGGTGCTGTTCAGAACGTCGGCATGGGGGATGGCGTCGTCGGCCATGGGGCAGTCTCGCGGGCTGGAATTGGGGCGCGGAACCTAGTTCGAAGCCGCGCCCCTGGGAAGCGGGATTCAGCGACCTTCCACACGTCCTCTCGCGACCTCGGCGAGGGCGGCCAGGTCGAGATCCTTCTCGTCCCCGCCCAGCAGCGACTCCAGGCTGGCCTCGGCCAGATCGGCCAGCGGCATCGACAGCCCCTTGGCCTCGGCCGCGTCCAGAACCAGGCGCACGTCCTTCAGGCCCAGTTCGGCGGCGAAGCCGGGCGGGCTGTAGCGGCGCTCGGCGATCATGCCGCCGTAGATCTTGTAGATCGGCGCGGCGAACAGGGTGCTGGACAGCATGTCCAGCAGGTCCGGCGCGGCGACGCCATAGGCCTCGCCCAGCGCCACTGCCTCGCCCATGCTCTCGATGGCCGAGACGATCATGAAGTTGCCGGCCAGCTTGAGAGCGTTGGCGCGGACGGGATCCTCGCCCAGCGGCCAGACCTTGGCGGCCAGCATCTCCAGCACGGGCTGGGCCCTGGCCACCGCCTCCGGCGCGCCAGCGGCCAGAACGTTAAGCCCGCCGGCCTGGGCGACGGGCGGACGGCCGAACACCGGGGCGGCGACGTAGCCGAGGCCAAGGTCGGCGTGCAGGACGGCGAGTTCGGCGGCCAGATCGGTCGAGATGGTGGCGTGGTTGACGTGGACGAGGCCCTTCCGGGCCCGCGCCAGCACGCCGCTGTCGACCAGCACCGCGCGCATGGCCGCGTCATGGGCCAGCATGGAGAGGACGATGTCGGCGGCGAAGACCTCGTCGACGGTCGCGGCAGGCGTCGCGCCCTCGGCGGCCAGCGCGTCGACAATGGCGCGCGAGCGGTTCCACACCGTCACCGACACGCCCTTGGCCAGCAGGTTGCGGACCATGGCCGCGCCCATGGCGCCCAGGCCGACGAAACCGACGTTCATGGGAAACTCCCGGATCTAGAGCAGGCCGTGCCGCTCGACAGCGGCGCGCAGGTGTGCCGGATCCGTGAAGTGGTGGGTATGGAAGCCGATGTCCATGGCCGCCCGGATATTGGCGGCGCTGTCGTCGATGAACAGCAGGTCGGAGGCCTGGAGCCCGGTGCGTTCCAGCACGATCTCGTAGATGCGCCGGTCCGGCTTGATCACGCCCTCGTCGCCCGAGACGATGGCGTCGCGGAAGAGGCCGAAGTGGCCGGGCGAGATGGCCTGCACCGCCGGCCATTTGCTCTGGGGCATGTTGGTCAGGGCGAACTGGGGCGTGTCGCGGGCGGCCAGGGCGTCGATCACCGCGACGGTCTCGGGGATCGGGCCCGACAGCATCTCGTGGAAGCGCTCGTCCCAGGCGCGGATCTGGTCCGCGTGCTCGGGGAATCGCGCCAGCAGCGGCGCGGCGTTCTCGGCGAAGCTCACGCCCCGGTCATGCGCAATGTGCCAGTCGATGGTGCAGACATGCGAAAGGAACCGGTCGAGATCGGCCGGCTCCTTGAAGATCTTCGCATACAGTGCGCGGGGGTCCCAGCGCACGATGACATTGCCGACGTCCCAGAGAACAGCCCTGGGACCAGCAGCCATCATCAGCCCTGCTTGGCCTTGAAGCGCGGGTCGGTCTTGTTGATGATGTAGATGACGCCCTTGCGGCGGACCATCTTGCAGTCGCGGTGGCGACCCTTCAGCGACTTCAGCGAGCTGCGAACCTTCATGACCGTCTCTGTCTGTACTCAGCGGAGAGGTTCGGGCGCGCACAAGATGACGGCCGGAACATCCGGGTGTTTCGGAGGCGGTGCGTATAAGCAGGACGGGCTCGCGAGTCAATGCGCTCCGGGCCTTATTGATACGTCCTGTGGAGGAACTTCGGCCGGCTGGCGCGCTTGTGATTGAACCATTCACTCGAACCCCGGTAGCTTCCCGCGCATGGCCATGGATCGTCGCGTCTTTCTCGTTCTTCTGCTCGCCGGCTGCGCGGACACCTCTCCGCAGGGTCCCCTGACGGCCGTCACGCCGCCCTCGCCGGCGCCCAGGCCGCAGACGCCGGCCGCCCCGACGCCCGTTCCCGCCACGCCCGTCCCGGCGGGTGAGCTGGCCTTCGACACCTGGCTGAAGGACTTCCGCGTGCGCGCCCTGGCCGCCGGCCTGTCGCCGCAGCTGCTGGATCGCGAGCTCTCCGGCGTCACGCCCGATCCCAAGGTCATCAGCCTGGACAGCCGCCAGCCGGAATTCTCCAAGCCCGTGGGCGCCTACATCGCCGGGGTGATCAGCGACGACCGCATCGCCGTCGGCCGGGCCAAGCGCGAGCAGCTGACCTTCCTGCCGGAGATCGAGGCCCGCTACGGCGTGCCGCGCGACATCCTGCTGGCCGTCTGGGCCATGGAATCGGCGTTCGGCAAGCTGCAGGGCAATTTCGACGTCGTCCGCTCGATGGTGTCGCTGGCCGCCGACGGCCGCCGCCGCGCCTGGGCCGAGGGCGAGTTGATCGCCGCGCTCAAGATCATCGATTCGGGCGAGGTGACGCGCGAGCAGCTGAAGGGATCGTGGGCCGGCGCCATGGGCCAGACCCAGTTCATCCCGTCCAGCTACCGCGCCACGGCCGTCGACTTCGACGGCGACGGCAAGCGCGACATCTGGGGCTCGGACGCCGATTCCCTGGCCTCGGCCGCCAACCTCCTGGCGCGCGGCGGCTGGAAGCCGGGCGTGGGCTGGGCCAAGGAGGTGATCCTGCCGGCCGGCTTCGACTATTCGGTCACCGAGGTCGAGAAACAGCTTCCCGCCTGGTGGGAGGCCAAGGGCGTGCGCCGCGCCGACGGCCTGCCCTGGACGGCGGCCGACGCCGCCTCGCCGGCCATGCTGATCCTGCCCTCGGGCGCGGCCGGCCCGGCCTTCCTGGCCCTGCCGAACCACTTCGCGATCCGCACCTACAACAACTCGACGTCCTACGCCCTGGGCATCGGCCTGCTGGCCGACCGCTTCGCCGGCGGCGGGCCGCTGGTCACGCCCTGGCCGGTCGAGACCCCGCTGAACCTGGCCGATCGCATGGCCGCCCAGATCGCCCTGGCGCGCGTCGGCTTCAATCCGGGCCCCGCCGACGGCGTCATCGGCGCCGGCACCCGCAGGGCCCTGCGCGCCTGGCAGCAGAGCCAGCAGCTGCCGGCTGACGGCTATCTGTCCAACGACATGGTCGCCCGGCTCAAGGCCCAGGCCGGGATCACGCCGTAGCGACGTCCATCCAGATCGACCGGCGCTCGCCCGGCGCCAGCGTCGCCATCCCGGTCTCCCCTTCCCCGAACGGGTTGGGGCGGCTGGCGCAGGGCTCCACGCAGTAATAGGCCTCGCCCGGCGGCGCATAGACATGCAGCCAGCGGCAGTCGGCCGAGGCGGTGACGATCGTGTCGGGCTGGCTAGGCGCGCGCAGCACGGCCCGCTGGTCCCAGCCGGTGTAGCAGTGGTCGATCAGCCCATGGCCCTCGACCGGCGCGCCCGCGGCCCAGTCGGCCTCCCAGGGCCCTGCGTGGTGCGTGGTCGGCAGGACGTCGGTGTCGATCAGCCAGACCCCGTCGTTGGCCGCCGTCAGGCGCTCGCCGTCGCGGCGCGGGAAATAGGGGTGGAAGCCCAGGCCCGCCGGCATCGGCGTCTCGCCGGTGTTGATGACCGAGAGCTCGACGCGGAAGCCGGTCTCGCCGACCACGAACCGCTGCTCGGCGCGGTACGCCCACGGCCAGGCGTCGGGCGCGTGCGCATAGGAAAGCACGGCCTCTCCGCCCCCGGCCATCTCGACCGTCCAGGCCGCGCGCCAGCCCTGGCCGTGCAGGGCGTGCGGATGATCGCCCAGGTTCGGCGGCAGCACGACCTCGCGCCCCTCGAAGGCGAAGCGGCCGTTCGGGATGCGGTTGCAGAACGGAACCAGCGGGAAACTGGCCGTGAACAGGGCGTCGCTCGCCCCGGCCGCCGTTGGCCGCAGCACATCGCGTCCCGCCACCGTGAAGGCGGCGATCGCGCCGCCGACCTCGGGCGCGAGGACAAGGCGGGCCTGGCCGTTCTGGATAGCGGTCATGCGGGAAATCTCCGGAATAGGTAGCGGTCTCACTGCCTTGCGCGTCCAGCCGACGCAAGCTCAACTGCCGCCATGGTCCAGACCCTTTCCGCGAAAGAGGCGCGGCGCATCGCGCTGGCGGCTCAGGGCTTCGGACGCCCACGCCCCGCCGCGCCGGGCCGGCGTCACCTGCTGTCCACGATCCGGGACCTGGGTGTCGTCCAGATCGATTCGGTGAATGTGGTCTCGCGCTCGCACTACCTGCCGCTGTTCTCGCGCCTGGGGGCGTACGACCGGACGCTGCTGGAGGACCTGGCCTGGGGGCGCAAGCCGGCCCTGGCCGAGTACTGGGCGCACGAGGCGTCGCTGACGCCGCTCTCCACCCATCCCCTGCTGCGCTGGCGCATGCAGGACGCGCGCGACGGCGTCGGGGTCTGGAAGAACGTCGCCAAGTTCCTGCGCAACCACGCCGACTTCATCGACCAGGCTCTGGCGGCCGTGGCCGAACGCGGCCCTCTGGCGGCCTCGGACCTGGGGCTGGGCGAGAAGGGCGAAGGCGGCTGGTGGGGCTGGAGCCAGAGCAAGCACGCCATGGAGTGCCTGTTTTGGACCGGCCGCCTGACCACCGTCACCCGGCGCGCCAGCTTCGAGCGGGTCTACGGCCTGCCCGAGCGCGTGCTGCCCGAGCCGGTCCTGGCGACCCCGACGCCCGACCGCGCCCAGGCCTGCCGCGAACTGCTGAAGATCTCGGCCCGGGCCATGGGCGTGGCGACCGAACGCGACCTGCGCGACTATTTCCGCCTGTCCCTGGCCGACGCCCGCGACGGCGTCGCCGCGCTGGTCGCGGACGGAACGCTGGAAGCCGTGGCGGTGAAAGGCTGGGACCAGCCAGCCTATCTCTGGCCCGGCGCCCGGCGTCCCCGGTCGATCAAGACCAGCGCCCTGCTCTCGCCGTTCGACAACCTGATCTGGTTTCGCGAGCGGACCGAGCGGATGTTCGGCGTCCGCGTGCGGCTGGAGATCTACACCCCGGCCCACAAGCGGACGCATGGCTACTACGTCCTGCCCTTTCTTCAGGACGAGGCGATCACGGCGCGGGTGGATCTCAAGGCCGACCGCAAGGCCGGCAAGCTGCTGGTGCTGGCCGCCCACGCCGAACCGGGCGCCGACGACGACACCGCCGCCCGGCTCGCGACCGAGTTGGCCCTCATGGCGTCCTGGCTGGGGCTGTGCGGTGTGGAAGTTCGCGCATCGGGCGATCTCGCCCCCGATCTGGGTGCGATCGTCCGGGTTACGACCTGATTGGCCGGTCGACCTGACTGTAAAGCATTGTAAAAATGCCGCCCAAAGTCGAGCGAAGAAGGGCGGGGCAAGGTAGAGATGAATGGCTGGTCGCCTGCTCGTCGCCCCACCGACAGCGAGCTTCCTGCGGCGCGTCCCGCTCCCCCGCGGGGCGCGCCACCTCCCAGTGTAATGGACCAAATGAAAGTCGCCCTGCTCGACGACGATCAAAGCCACAACGCCCTCGTGGCATCGGTTCTCGACCCGGCCGGCTTCGTCTGCACCAGCTTCACCCAGCCTTCGCGCTTCCTGGCGGAACTGCGCAAGCAGACGTTCGACCTGGTGATTCTCGACTGGAACATGCCGGAACTGTCGGGGGTCGAGACCCTGAGGCTGCTGCGCGAGGATCCGGCCACCGCGCCGCCCGTCCTGCTGCTGACCAGCCGCTCCGTCGAGGCCGACCTGGTCGCGGGCCTGAACGCCGGCGCCGACGACTACATCGTCAAGCCGCTGCAGCCGCAGGTGCTGCTGGCTCGCGTCAACGCCGTCGTGCGGCGCATCCACCGTCCGCCGGTCCAGCCGCAGACCGAGCAGCACGGCCAGTACCGCCTGGATCCCGGCGCCCAGACCGCCAGCTGGGGCGGCCACGTCGAGGCGCTGACGCCCAAGGAATTCCAGCTGGCGTCCCTGCTGTTCAACAATCTGTCCCGACCGCTGTCGCGCGAATATCTGCTGCGCCGGATCTGGGGCCAAAGACCCGACCTCGAGACCCGCACCCTGGACGCCCACGTCTCGCGCCTGCGGGCCAAGCTGCATCTTCGCCCCAGCAACGGTTTCCGACTGAGCACGGTCTACGGTTTCGGTTATCGTCTGGAAGCCTGCGAGCCCGAAACGGCGGAAGCGATCGCGGGCGGGGGGGACTGAGAGCATGCGCAAGGCTGTGGGGGCGGGCCTGATCCTGGTGTCGATGCTGGGGACGGGAGGCGCGAACGCGCAGGCGCGCGGGGCCGCGCCGGCCGAGCCTCCGGTCGCCTATGTGGTCAAGCCGGGCGACACCCTGATCGGCCTGGGCCGCGCCTATCTGACCAAGCCTGGCGACTATCGCGCGGTGCAGAAGACCAACCGCGTCCAGCAGCCCAGGCGCCTGCGCCCCGGCTCGCAGCTGAACATCGACCCCAACCTTCTGAAGTCGACGCCGATCGCCGCCAGCCTGTCGGCTTTCACCGGCCCGGTCTTCGTCGAGACGGGCGGCCAGCGCGTTCCGGCCCGGATCGGCATGGGCCTGGCCGAGGGCCAGACCGTCATCACCGGCGCCAACGCCTTCGTCACCTTCGAGATGGAGGACGGCTCGCGCGTGACCCTCCCGTCCAACACCAGCGTGCGGATCACCCGCCTGCGCCAGGTGCTGATCAACAACGCGCCCCAGCGGGTCTTCCAGCTGGACCAGGGCCGCAGCGCGATCTCGGCCACCCCGACCCAGAATCCGGCCGGCCGGTTCGAGGTCCGCACGCCGGTCTCGGTCTCGGCCGTGCGCGGCACCGAATTCCGCGTCGGCGCCGACGGCGATAAGGCCCAGACCGAAGTGCTGAAGGGCGCGGTCGGGGTCGACGCCGGCGCGGTCGTGACAAGCGCTCCGCCCGTCGCGGCCGGCTTCGGCGTCAGCGCCACCGCCGGCGGCGTCAGCGCCCCGGTCAAGCTGCTGCCGGCCCCCAAGCTCGGCGCGGGCGGCCAGAATCAGGGCGACAAGACCGTCCACTTCGCCGTCGAGCCGCTGGCCGGCGCGGGGGCCTATCGCCTGCAGCTGTCGCGCGACGCCGGCTTCGTCGACATCTTCGCCGAGGCCACGACCAGGGACCCCGCCGCCGACTTCGGCGAGGTTCCCAACGGCACCTATTTCGTGCGCCTCACGGCCCTGGACGCCGGCGGGCTGGAAGGCTTCCCCGGCGACTACAGCTTCGATCGCGACCTCGACACCCTGGACGCCGCCGCGCCGGGCGACGTGCGCGAGGGCAAGCACCGCAAGTTCCTGTTCCGCTGGAGTTCGGCGGGCGACGGCGCGCGGAACTACCGCTTCCAGCTGTTCGCCGGCGGCGACGCCAAGGTTCCGCTGGTCGACCAGCCGGGCCTCACTGAACCGCAACTGACCCTGACCGACCTGCCGCCCGGAACCTACGGCTGGCGGGTCGTCGCCGTCCGCTTCAAGAACGGGACGGTGACCGAGAAGGTCGGGCCGTTGCAGACTCTGCAGATCGGTAAATGACCCCCTCGAGCGCCAGGCGGACCGGCCGGCTGCTATCGTGGCTGCTGGTGGCGATCGTCTCCAGCCTGGCCTTCGCCGTCTTCGCCCTGGTCCCACCCAAGCGCGTCGACGACGTCCTGTACGACGTGCTGGTGCGCGCCAACGGCCGCCCCGCCGACAGCTCGATCCTGATCATCGACATCGACGACCGCAGCCTGGCGCGCCTGGGCGCGTGGCCGTGGTCGCGCGAGGTCCACGCCGCGATGGTCGACCGGCTGAACGCGGACGGGGCCAAGACCATCGTCTACGACGTGCTGTTCAGCGAGCCGTCGCCCGATCCGGCCCACGACCGCGCCTTGGGCCAGGCGATCGCCCGCTCGGGCAAGGTCTATCTGCCCCAGTTCCTGCAGGACAGCGGCGGCGAGGCCCCGCCGCGCGTGATCGGCTCGATCCCCGAGATCGCCAGCGGCGCGGCCGGCGTCGGCCTGGCCCATGTCCGGTTCGACGACGACGGCGTGGTGCGCCGCATGGCGCCGTTCGAGATCAATGGACCGAACCTGAGCGCCGACCTGATGACCGTGGTGCACCGCGCCACTCGCGCGCCCGGCGGACATGATGCGACACGCAGCCCGGATCAGACCCTGCTGATCCCGTTCGCGGGGCCGCCGTCGATCTACAGGCATGTCAGCTTCGCCAGCGTGCTGGACGGCGAGGCCCCGCCCGAAGTGATCCGGGGCAGCACGGTCTTCGTCGGCCTGACCGCCCCCGGCCTGGGCGCCGCCTTCCCGACGCCGGTCACGCCCGACGCCGCCAGCATGACCGGCGTGCAGCTGCAGGCCAGCGTGCTGGACGGCCTGCGCAGCGGCCTGATGATCAAGCCGGCGGGCCCCGCGGGCCGCATCGCCTTCAGCCTGGCGCTGCTGTGGCTGCTGATGGTCGGCTTCCTGGTGCTGTCGCCGCGGGCCAACCTGGTGCTGACCATCGGCCTGTGCCTGGTGGGCCTGGCCTATTCGGCGGCGATGTTCTGGCTGGGCCATGTCTGGCTGTCGCCGATCACCACGGTGATCGGTCTGAAGCTGGTCGCCCTGGTCTGGGGCTGGGCGCAGCTGGGCCAGGTCAACGACGTGATCACGCGCGAGCTGACCCGGGCGCGCGGCATCGTGCGCGGCCGCGGCGCGCCGCCCAAGGACGCCGCCAAGGAGTTCGAAGGCGACCTCACCACCCGCCAGGCGCTGAGCCTGGGCGAGGCCATCACCCGCCTCGACGACCTGCGCCGCTTCTCGGCCGACGCGCTGTTCAGCCTGCCCGACGCCACCCTGGTGGCCGACGCCCGCGGCCGGGTGATCGCCGCCAACGCCGCGGCCCAGGCGCTGTTCAAGCCCGCCAAGGCCACGCTGCACGGCGCGTCCCTGGCCGACCTGATGAACCTTTTGGAGCCGCTGGGTCGCCGCTTCGAACTGGACTGGCCGCCCGGCGCCCACGAGACGACGGACCGGCTCGAGCCGATCGACCTGCACCTGCCCGACGGCCGCGCCTATCAGCTGCAGACCGTGTTCCGCCGCGACGAGCACGGCGCCGCCGCCGGCTGGATCGTGCGCCTGGCCGACATCTCGATCCTGACCGCCGCCATGCGCCAGCGCGAGCAGGCCCTGCAGCTCTTGACCCACGACATGCGCTCGCCGCAGACCTCGATCCTGGCCCTGCTGGCCACGACCCCTGACGTCCCGCCCGAGCTGTCCGCGCGCATCACCGCCTACGCCAAGCGCACCCTGGCCCTGGCCGACGGCTTCGTGCAGCTAGCCCGCGCCGAGGTCACCCCGGTCTCGCTGGAGCCGGTCGACCTGGTCGACGTCGCCGTCGAGGCCATCGACGAGGTCTGGCCGCAGTCGGCGCAGCGCAAGATCAAGATCCAGCAGGTGGGCGACGACACGCCCCTGATGGTGCTGGGCGATCGCGGCGTCCTGGCCCGCACCCTGGTCAACCTGCTGGGCAACGCCGTGAAGTACAGCCCCGAGGGCTCGACCATCACCGTCACCCTGTCCGAACAGGCGTCGCCCAACGGCCCCACCGCCAATGTCGCCATCGCCGACCAGGGTCCTGGCTTCTCGCGCGAGGAGGCGGCCACCGCCTTCCGGCCGTTCCAGCGGTTCGAGCGTCCGGGCCACGACCTGGCCGCCAACGGCGTGGGCCTGGGCCTGGCGTTCGTGCACGCCGCCGTCGCCCGCCACGGCGGCGAGGTCTCGTGCCGCAGCGAACCCGGGGTGGGGGCGGAGTTCACCGTGCGCCTGCCGCGTCACGGCGGGCTGGGCGGCCAGTTCCAGGACCCGTATCCGATCAGCGCCAAGCGCTGATCGGGCAAGCCTCAGGCCTTGGCCTTGGTCTTGGTGGGCTGGGGCTGAAGCGCCTGGACCAGCTGGTCGGCGACGACCGCCGGCTCGCCCTTGCGCACGCGCATCGACGACCAGGCCAGGGTCTTGCCGGTCTTGGCGTCCAGGACGGCCAGGGTCACGGTGCGGGCCGGGGCGTCAGCGCCCCAGACCTTCCACCAGGGTCGCCGCTCGGCCTGGCTGCGCCAGGCGTTGGCCTCCAAGGTCCCCGCGGCGCTGGAGACGCCCACCGCGTTCGGCGCGACCGCCACCCCGACCTGGACCAGATAGGCGGGCGCATCCGCTGCGAGGCCGCCCGCTTCGCCGCGAAGCTGGCTAACGGCCCGCGCCTGCACCGCCTTGGCGAAGGCCGAGTCCTCGCCGTCGGCCTGGCTGGCGTAGGCGGCCACCGCCGCGCCCTTCAGTCCCGCGACGTCGCCCTGTCCCACCGCGCGCGGCGCGGCGCAGGCGTCCAACGTCAGAAGGCCGGCCACAGCCAGCGCCAGAGTGCGTGCGCGCATGATCATTCGCCCCGATAAGCCCCGTCGCGCCGGAAGATAGCGCCGCTCGCGCCGGCGGTCACGCCAGCCAGTAGCCCAGGGCCGCGCCGCCCAGCACGATGAACAGCCAGACCAGCGCCGCCAGCCCGATCGCCAGCAGGAGGGGGGCATGGCGACGCCGTCGGCTTCCCGACCGGGGTCGCAGCATCGCGCTGGCCTTGTCCATGTCCGCGCTCCCTAGCCGCGTTACGGTAAGGTTAAGAACAAGACTCAAAGCGCTACCAGAGGTGGCGGGCCCGATTTTACAATGGATTACAATATCCGCATGCGCCGGCCCCGGACGATCCGCGACCGGATTCGATGGCGGACGGATCGTGACGGCGCCGCGCAAGACGGCGCCGACCGCTCGCAACCGCCGCGACATTTCGCCACACGAATGCAACCCGCCGATTCCGGGGGTGGCGTGACAGGCGCGACGAATTCCGACGCCGAACCGGACAAACGCCGCTATTCGACCCTCCGCGCGCCTTTTCGAGGCCGCGACCGCGCTTTATCGGGTGACGCTGCGCGGAAGGAACCGGTCGAACAATCGATCGTCTTTCCGCCAAAAAGATGGATAGTGCTGCCCCTTGCGAGGGGCGGCGATTGGCGGATGTGGGTGATCTTTTGAGCGTTGCGGACTCGGACAAGGCCGCTCTGCTGGGCCTGTACGAGGAAAAGCGCGCCAATCTGGTGCGCTTCTTCGCCGCGCGCCTGGGCTCCCGCGCCGAAGCCGAGGACTTGGTGCAGGACCTTTATATTCGCATCAGCGGCATGGAGACGCTGGGCCCGGTCGACAATCCCTCGGCCCTGCTGCACCGGATCGGCTCGAACCTGATGCTGGACCGCCTGCGCAGCCAGAAGCGCGCCGGCACGCGCGACAGCGACTGGCGCGACGCCAACACGACGGTCGTGGCCGGCCACGAGGTCGCCGACGAACCGCCCGCCGACGAGGTGGTCGCGGGGCGCCAGCGGCTGAAGGCCCTGGTCGAGGCGGTCGAGGACCTGCCCGAAAAGACCCGACAGGCCTTCCAGCTGCACAAGCTGGACGGCCACAGCCACGCCGAGACCGCCCGTCGCATGGGCATCAGCGTCAGCACGGTGGAAAAACACATAAGCTCTGCTCTTAAGACACTGACGAGGCGGCTGCGGTGATTTATGCAGTTGCACATGGGGGACGATGCTGCACGGCGACGTCTACGTTCAGGGGGATGATGGATCCTCGTCGGAGCAACGCCGGATGAGCCGGTCAGCGCAACATCTGCAGGAGGCGGCCGATTGGCTGACCCGCCTGCAGCGGCCGGAGGTCGAAGAGACCGACTGGCTGGCGTTCGACGCCTGGCTCAGCGAGCCCGGCGCGCAGGAGGCGTATGACGCCATCCAGGCCGTCGACGAGGAGATCTTCCAGCGGGGTCCGGCCGTGCGGGGGGCATTGGTCGAACCCAGGCGCGCCGCGGCGAAGCCGACGTTCTCGATCGACTGGCGTTGGCTGGGCGGTCTGGGCGCGGCTGGCGCCGCGGCGGCCGTCGCCATCGTGGTCGCGCCGTGGGGCGAACTGCTGCCCCAGCCCGATACGCTGTACGCGACCGCCAAGGGCGAGAGCCGCGCCATCCAGCTGGCCGACGGCAGTCACATCGACCTGAACACCGACTCGCACCTGTCGGTGCGGCTCGACAAAGACGCCCGCCGCGTCACCGTGCACGACGGCCAGGCCCTGTTCGACGTGGCGCACGACGCGCGGCGTCCGTTCCTGATCACGGCCGGCGACGAGACCGTGCGCGTGGTCGGCACCAAGTTCGACGTCCGCCGCCGCGACGGTCAGCTGACCGTCACCGTGCTGCGCGGCCTGGTCGAGGTCTCCACCGACGGCGAGGACGCTCCGGTTCGCCTGCGTCCCGGCCAGATGCTGGAGCACGCCGAAGGCGCTTCCGGCGTCGTCGTCCGCACCGTGGCGGCCGAGGATCAGGTGGGCTGGCGCTCGGGCCGGCTGATCTATCGCGACCAGCCGCTGAGCCGCATCGTCGGCGACATGAACCACTATTTCGAACGGCCGCTTCGCCTCGAGGGTGAAAAGACGGCCGAGCTCAAGTTCTCCGGCGTATTGATCGTGGATGGCCAGGATGCGATGGTTCGCCGCCTGACCAGCCTGATGCCGCTTTCCGCGACGCCGACCGATGACTCGATTGTCCTGCGCGGAAAGACGTCCGCGCAAAACTGACGCTTATGCGCGAGCCCGATCCTGAAACGGGCCTGCCTTCTCGTCGCCGCCAGCATTCTGGGCCTGGGCGCCAGCGGCCATGACGCCGCCGCGGCGCCTGCGCGCGCGCGCCTGGACATCCGCAAGCCGACCATCGCCGAGACCCTGATCGAGTTGGGCGTGCGCATGGGCGTGACGATCGGCGGGGTCGAGGCCTGCAAGGGTCCTGGCGTTCCCCTGATTGGAACCTTCGACCTGCGGCAGGCCCTGGACCAGGCCACTCTGGGCAAGGGCTGCGCCTACGCCTTCGTCGACGCCCGGACCATCCGTCTTTCGCCCGCCCGCGTGGTTCCGCCCCGGCCGCCGATCGTCGCGCGCGCCACGGTCGCCGCCCCCGAGCCGGTGGCGCCGCTGGCGCCGCTGATCATCAACGCCGGCAAGCGCTCCCCGCGCCTGGGCAGCCTGCCCGGCGGCGTCAGCGTGATCGGCTCGCCGCAGCTGCAGGACACCGGCGTCGGCGAGACGGGCTCGGTCGCGCGCCAGACCGCCGGCTTCATCACCACCAACCTGGGCGCGGCGCGCAACAAGATCCTGCTGCGCGGCCTGTCGGACGGCACCTTCACCGGCCGCACCCAGTCGACGGTCGGCACCTATCTCGACGACGTGCCGGTCAACTACAACGCCCCCGATCCGGACCTGCGCCTGATCGACGTCGACCGGGTGGAGGTGCTGCGGGGTCCGCAGGGCGCGCTGTACGGCGGCGGCTCGCTGTCGGGCATCTATCGCATCGTCACCCGCCAGCCGGAGTTGGGGCGCTATTCGGCCTCGATCGGCTCGACCATCGCGACGACCGAATCCGGCTCGCGCAGCTATCGGATCGAGGGCGTGATCAACGCGCCGATCGGCCAGAATTCCGCGGCGCGGGCCGCCCTGTATCACGACGTCGACGGCGGCTATCTGGACGACGTCAATCTGCGCCTGTCCAACGTCGACAAGACCACGCGCCGCGGCGGCCGCGCGTCCTGGCGCCTCGACCTGGGCGACTGGCAGGTCAGGCTGGGCGCGGCGGTCCAGAACGTCTCGTCCAAGGACACCCAGTACGTCACCCTGGCCCCGGGCGGCCCTCGCCGCGCCAACCAGGTGCGCGAGACCCATCGCAACCGGCTGGGCGAGACCTCGCTGAAGATCAGCGGCTCGGGCGACTGGGGCCAACTGGAGTCGGTGACCGGCTACGTCACCCACCGCTACGCCAGTCGCTACGACGCCACCCTGGCCCTGACCGAGTTCGCCGAGGAGGCGCTGGAGCTGGGTCTCTATGACGAGTCCGCGCGCGTTCGGATGGCGGTGCAGGACCTGATCTACACCGCCCCCGAGATCGGCCGCCTGCGGTGGATGGTCGGCGGCTTCCTGGCGACCAGCATCGAGGAAGGCGACGCCGACCTGCGCGCCCGCTCGGGCAACGTCACCCGCAGCTATTACGACGAAGACCGCAAGGACCGGCTGAACGAATACGCCCTCTATGGCGAGGCGACCTACGATCTGGGAGCCGGCTGGAAGGTCGCCCTGGGCGGCCGGTCGTTCAAGACCACGGTCCACACCCGCTCGTACGTCACCGCGCCCTATCCCGGCAATTCTCGCGACATGGACCGCGAGGCCTCGTTCAGCGGCTTCTCGCCCAAGGTCTCGATCCAGCGCGACCTGGCCGGAGGCGGACTGATCTACGCCCTCACCTCCGAGGGCTATCGCGCCGGCGGCTTCAACTCGGGCGGCCTGGTCACCCCCAGCGAGGCGCGGCGGACCTTCCGTCCCGACCACCTCCGCAACTACGAGATCGGCGCGACGCTCAACCCGTTCCGAGGCCGGGTGAACCTGCGGGCGGCGCTGTTCTACGACGACTGGCGCGACATCCAGACCGACCAGTACTTCGGCTCGGGCCTGTCCTACACCGCCAACATCGGCGACGGCCGCAACCAGGGCCTGGAGATCGAGGCCGCCTGGCGCGCCACCACGCACCTGACGGTCAGCGGCAACGCCCTGTTCAACGAACCCAAGCTGACCCGGATCGAGCCCGGCTATGGCATCACCGACAGCGCCAGCCTGCCCGGCGTGCCCGACGTCTCGTTCGGCAGCCTGGTGACGTACCAGCGGCCGGTCACCGCCACCGCCTCGCTGATGCTGACCGCCGAGACCGGCTACATCGGCGAGTCGCGCCTGACCTTCGACCCGCGCTATTCGCCGTCGATGGGCGGCTACTACACCGGCAAGCTGTCGGCCCAGCTGATGACCGACCGCTGGCGCGCCGCCCTGTTCGTCAGCAATCCCTGGAACAGCTCCAGCGACACCTTCGCCTACGGCAATCCCTTCAGCTTCGGCCAGGTCCGTCAGGTGACGCCGCAACGACCGCGCACGTGGAGCCTGGCCCTGTCGGCCAACTTCTAGCTGTCGGATCTGCAACTCTGTTGCAAAGCTTACACATTTCCTACCCCCGGGCCGGGGGGCGAGTTCGATCGGCGCCGTCATTCCATCGAGGCGACTGCGGGGGCGTGGTCGTTCGATCGAGGAAACGTCTGATGGCCAAGCTTTCGGCCCTGATCTGCGCTCACAACGAAGAGCAGCGTCTGCATGCCTGTCTCTCGGCCCTGGGCTTCTGCGACGAGATCGTCGTGGTCGCCGACCGCTGCAGCGACGGCACCGAGGCGGTGGCCCGCCAATACGGCGCCAAGGTCGTGTCGGGCATCTTCCCGATCGAGGGCCCGCGCAAGCACGCCGGCATCGCCCGCTGCACCGGCGACTGGATCCTGGAACTGGACGCCGACGAAGGCGTCACGCCCGAGTTCGGCCGCGAAGTCCGCGAGACGATCGCGCGCGCCGACGCCGCCGACTGGTACCAGATCCCGGTCGACAACTATGTGGGCGACCAGCTGGTCCGCCACGGCTGGGGCGGATCGTTCGGCACCTCGTCGGTCGCCCGACTGTTCCGTCGCGGCCACAAGTCCTGGAAGGCCGAGCGGGTCCATCCGGGCGCCAAGCTGGAAGGCCGCTTCGGCGGTCGCCTGACCCAGCCGATCCAGCACATGGTCGACGAGGACATCGCCGACATGTTCGCGCGTCTGGGTCGCTACACCGCCCTGCGCGCCCAGGACCTGGCCGACAGCGGCAAGATCAAGGGCGTCGGCGACGACGCCTTCCGCGGCGTGCGCCGGTTCTTCAAGTGCTACGTCTCGCGCAAGGGCTGGAAGGAGGGCGAGTTGGGCTTCCTGATCTCGCTGATGGCCGGCCTCTATCCGATCCTGTCGAACCTGCGGGCCCGCGAGATCGTGCGCAACCGCGCCAAGGCCGGCGCCGCCGAGCGTCCGGTCGTCGCGCCGCCGCCCGTGCCCCTGCGTCGCGTCGAGGCCGCCCAGTAAGGTCGGCCCGATGTCGGCCCGCATGCCCCTCGCCTTCCAGCTGGCGCTGGGCCCCGAGTTGAAGCTCTGGGCCAGGGCCGGCCGCGCGCCGGTGCTGTGGTGGCGCGACGACGACGCCCGCGGCCCGACCGGCGCGCTGGAGCAGCTGCTGAACCTGGCTCGCCGCCATCAGGCGCCGTTGACCCTGGCGGCCATCGCCGGGCCGCACCTGACGGACCTGGTCCGGCGGGTGGAGACCGAGCCCGGCGTCGAGATCGCCGTCCACGGCTTCAAGCACGTCAACCGCCAGCCCGAGGGCGTCGGCTTCGGCGAGATCATCGACAGCGACGACGTCGAATGGGTGCGCGCCCAGCTGCGCGCCACGGTCATGGCCTTCCACCGCGCCGGCGTGGCCCCGACCCTGTTCGTGCCGCCGTGGAACAATCTGCGGCCGCAGCTGATCGCCGCCCTGCCCGACTCGCCGCTCAGGGCGGTCTCGGGCTTCGACGGGGCCATGGGCCAGGATGGCGGCGTCGCGCGGCTGGACGCGCACCTGGACGTGCTGCGCTGGAAGGATGGCGCCCGCTTCCGGGGTACGTGGAAGTTCCTGAACCGGATGCGCCGCCTGCTGAAGCAGCGCCGCCTGGCCGGCCAGTGGGACCAGCCGATCGGCGTCCTGACCCATCACCTGGACCACGACCACGCCACGTGGCTGTTCCTGGAACGCTTCCTGGCGCTGTTCCCGGTCCGCGCGCGCGCCGACCTGATGGGCGACGCGGCGGCGGAGCCGACGGCGCTCAGCGCCTAGGCCACAGGCCTTAGGCCGGTTCGGGACGGTCCCGCAGGCACTCGCCGATGGCGCGGAAGCAGCCCGGAATGCCCAGCGCGCCCATGAACGACATGGCCACGGCGCAGACCAGCATGATCGGTTGGAAGATGCGCATCGGGAATCTCCACGCGGCGTTCGTCGAGGGCACTGTGCCGGAGTTGTAAGACGGAACCTTGACGGTTGTTCCGCTCGCGAATGAAAAAATTCAGGGTGCGGCGTTTTTGCCGCCATCCTTTCCAAGGTCGTAGGCGACCCGCGCCGCCTCGATCCGCTCCAGCTTGGCATACAGCGGCGCCCAGTCATCCTCGGCGGCGATCGGCGCCCACAGGGCTTCGACCTCGTCGATCAGCAGCTCCTCGGGCTCGGCGCGCTGGAAGACCGGATCGGCCAGGCGCTCGGGACGGTCGGGCTCGAACCCGGCCAGGTTCCGGCGGAAATCCAGGAAGGTTTCGGTCGCGTAGAGGCCCGCGCGCGGTCCCGCCAGCGCCCGCGCCTCCGACGCCACGCCGCCGAACCAGTCGAAGAAGAACGGCTCCCAGCGCAGGGGATCGCCTCCTTCGGCCAAGGCGCGGAACGCGCTGTTGACCAGCTCGACATCAGCGTCTTCGCCCCGGCTCTTCACGGCCAGCCGGTCCAGGATCGCGCCGCGCAAGGCGACTCTATAGGCGTCCGAGAAACCGTTCAGCGACGCCAGCAGCGCCGCCTGGTCGGTCACCAGGGTCAGGCAGGCGGCCAGCTGCTGCAGGTTCCAGAACACCGCCTCGGGCTGGCGGCCGAAGCTGTAGAGTCCCGAATGGTCGAAATAGGCGGCCGTGAAGTTGGGATCGTTGCGCGGCAGGAAGCGCCAGGGCCCATAGTCGAAGCTCTCGCCGGTCACGACCATGTTGTCGGTGTTCAGCACCCCGTGCACGAAGCCGGCCGCCATCCAGCGGGCCAGCAGCCGGGCGCTGGCGGCGACCGTCGCCTCCAGCAGCGCCGCCGCACGGTCAGCAGCGTCGGCCAGGCGCGGATAGTAGGTCTCGACCACATGGTCGACGAGTTGGGCGATCAGGTCCCGCTGGTCGAAATAGGCCAGGCGCTGGAACGTCCCGAAGCGGATGTGGCTGTGCGAAAGGCGGGTCAGCACCGCCGAGCGGGTCGGACTGGGCTCGTCGCCCCGCACCAGGGCCTCGCCGGTCTCGATCAGTGAGAAGGCGCGCGAGGTCGGGACGCCCAGGGCCTCCAGCATCGCGGCGGCCAGGATCTCGCGCATGCCGCCCTTCAGGGTCAGGCGGCCATCGCCCGACCGCGACCACGGCGTCTGGCCCGAGCCCTTGGTGGCCAGGTCCAGCAGACGCCCGCTCTTGCCGGAAGATGGCCCCTGCTCGCGCAGCTGGGCGAACAGGAAGCCGCGGCCATCCCCCAGGTCGGGGTTGTAAACGCGGAACTGGTGGCCGTGATAGCGCATGGCCAGAGGGACCGGCTGGTTCTCGGGCAGCGGCTCGAAGCGGCCGAAATGGCGGATCCAGTCGGCGTCGCTCAAGGCCTCCAGGCCGACGGACGCCGCGGCGCGATCGTTCCGGAAGCGCAGGATCGTCTCGGGAAAATCGGCCGCCTCGACCGGATCGGCGAAGTCGCGCCCCAGGGCCTGGAAGCGCGGATCGGGGCGATAGGCGGGCGAGAGACTCATGGAGGGCAGATGAGAGCCAGCCGCCGGCCGCGCAAGCCCTTTTCGAATTTCGATGACGGCCGACGAACGCTGTCGCTTCCCGGCAACAGAAATCCTCCGAACCTTGCCATGCCAAGGGATTTCGCTTGCCGACCCCCTGTGCGGCGCCTAACCCTTGGCCATCCATTCGAACAATCGTTCGACGGAACAACGAAAAACAAGCCGGGGGCGGGCAAGCGCTTTCGGCCACAACGAACCGAGGTAGGAAATGCGCTTCACCCAGGTGCTTTGCGGCACTGCGTCCGCTGTTGTCCTCGCCGGTCTTGGCGCTTCGAGCGTCGCGCAGGCTCAGGAAGCCGACTCCCAAACCATCGACAGCATCATCGTCACCGCCCAGAAGCGGGAGCAGAACCTGCAGGACGTGCCGGTGGTGGTGACCGCCGTCGGCGCCAAGCTGTTGCAGGACACGGGCGTCAGGGACATCAAGGACCTGACGATCCTGACCCCCGGCCTGACCGTCACCTCGACCTCGTCGGAAGCCTCGACCACCGCTCGCGTGCGCGGCGTCGGTACGGTCGGCGACAACCCGGGCCTGGAGAGCTCGGTCGGCGTGGTGATCGACGGCGTCTATCGTCCCCGCAACGGCGTCGGCTTCGGCGACCTGGGCGAAATGGAGCGCATCGAGGTGCTGAAGGGCCCGCAGGGCACCCTGTTCGGCAAGAACACCTCGGCCGGCGTCATCAACGTGGTGACCAAGGAGCCCGAGTTCGGCTTCGGGGCCAACGGCGAGCTGACCTTCGGCAACTACAACGCCAAAGGCGCGTCGGCCTCGGTCACCGGTCCGCTGTACGAGGACAAGCTGGCCGGCCGCCTATACGTCGCCGCCCGCAAGCGCGACGGCTACAACGACGTGGTCAACGGCAAGGGTCCGTCGGATCGCGACGAGGACGCCGATCAGAACTTCTACACCGTGCGCGGCCAGCTGCTGTTCGTGCCGGATGACAAGGCCACCTTCCGGGTGATCGCCGACTACAGCCGCCGCGACGAGAACTGCTGCGGCGCCGTGCAGATCCGCACGGGCCCGACCGCCGGCATTCTGGCCCTGGTCTCGGGCCAGACGACGCCCCTGGCCGCCACCGCCGATCCGTTCAAGCGCGTGGCCTATTCCAACCGCGGCGCGCCGGCCAAGATCGTGGACAAGGGCGTCTCGCTGCAGGGCGACATCGACTTCGACTGGGGCAGCCTGACCAGCATCTCGGCCATCCGCAACTGGCGCACCGACAACGGCCAGGACGCCGACTTCTCGACCGCCGACCTTGTCTATCGCAACAAGGACGGCACGAACTATTCGGAGTTCACGACCTATACCCAGGAACTGCGCCTGGCGGGCAAGACCGACAAGTTCGACTGGCTGGTCGGCGCCTTCCTGGCCGACGAGCGCCTGGCGACGCGCACCAACTTCCTCTACGGCAACGACTACGAGCAGTATCTGGGCCGACTGCTGTCGCGCTCGGCCGCCAACCCGGCGGGCGTGGCCAACTTCATCGCCCTGCTGCTGAACCGCGCGCCGAACACCTCGTACGTCGGCGGCCAGGGCATCCGTGACCGCTACGACCAGCGCGCCACCACCATCGCCCTGTTCACCAACGACACCTGGCACGTGACCGACGCGTTCGAGATCACCGCAGGCCTGCGCTACACATCGGAAGAAAAGAAGCTCGACACCTACCAGACCAACACGGACGGCGGCATCGCCTGCGGCACGGCCCTGTCGCCCGCCGGCCAGGCCCGTATCGCCGGCATCGTCGGCGCGGCCAACGCCGGTACGGTGATCGGCAACCTCTGCCTGCCCTGGGCCAACCCGCTGTTCAACGGCCGCGGCACCCACCAGTCGCGGACGGACAAGGAGTGGAGCGGCACCGTCAAGGCCTCGTACCGCTTCTCGCCGCAGGTCTTCACCTACGCCTCGTTCGCGCGCGGCTACAAGGGCGGCGGCTTCAACCTTGACCGCACCCAGTCGTCGAACGGCCTGCCCTCGGGCGCGGCCGGCGTGGCGCCGATCTACGACACCTCGTTCCCGGCGGAATTCGTCGACAGCTACGAAATCGGCATCAAGAACACGCTGTTCAACCGCACGGTGCTCTTCAACGTCAGCGGCTTCTACCAGAAGTTCACCGACTTCCAGCTGAACACGTTCCTGGGCACCTCGTTCGTGGTTCGCTCGATCCCGGAAGTGAAGTCCAAGGGCGTCGACGCCGACTTCCTGTGGTTCACCCCGGTCAAGGGCCTGATGGTCCAGAGCGGCTTCACCTACGCCCTGACCAAGTACGGCGACCAGGCGATCCCGAACGATCCGGGCAACGCCCTGGCCCTGCTGCCGGGCAGCCGCATGTCGCTGGCCCCGAAGTACTCGGCCTCGGGCTCGCTGACCTACGAGACCCCGGTCGGCGACAGCCTGAAGGCCCGCTTCAACATCGGCGCCAAGTACTCGTCGTCGTACAACACCGGCTCGGACCTGTTCCCGCCCAAGGTCCAGAAGGCCTTCACCGTCGTGAACGGCCGTGTGGGCCTGGGGTCGGCCGACGATCACTGGACGGTCGAGCTGTGGGGTCAGAACCTGTTCAACGAGAAGTACTATCAGGTCGCCTTCAACGGCACCCTGCAAGGGTCCTCGGGCCTGTCGGCCACCCAGCCGACCTATAACGCCGCCCTGGACACCATCACCTACGACGCGTTCCTGGGCGCGCCGCGCACCTACGGCGTGACCCTGCGCTCGAAATTCTAGGTCTAGCCGGGAGGGGGAACCGGCGGCGCATGCAAGCGTCGCCGGCTTTCGGAAGAGGGAAGGGCGATCCGGGCGACCGGGTCGCCCTTTTCCTTGGGCGAATGACCACGCCGGGGGTTTCCGTTCGGCGCGCATCACCGCAGCATGGCTTGGGGGATTCGCTTTCGAGCCGGAGGCACGCGCGATGAAGACGATCCGCTTCCTCGGATTCTGGATCTGCCTGGTTCTGGGCCTGGCGCTGGGCGCCTGGAGCCAGAGATCGCCCGCGTCGGTTTCCGCCAGCGCGCCCGCCACGGTCTTTTCGGCCGACCGCGCCATGGCCGACGTCGCCGCCATCGCCAGAAAGCCCCATCCGACCGGCTCGGCCGAGATCGTCCGGGTCCGCGACCATCTGCTGTCGCGGATCAACGGCCTGGGCCTGGAGGTGACGATCCACGTCGGCGAAGGCTTCCGCCCCTATTCCAACGACGGACGGGCGCTGGGCGTGGCGGCGGTGCAGAACCTGGTCGGGGTGCTGCCCGGCAAGGATCGCACCCTGCCGGCCATCCTGGTGATGAGCCACTACGACTCGGTCGCCAACTCGCCCGGGGCGGCCGACGACTCGACCGGCGTCGCCGCCGCGCTGGAGATGGCCCGCGCCCTCAAGGCCGATGGGCCGCACGCCCGCGACGTGATCTTCCTGTTCACCGACGCCGAGGAGCCGGGCCTGCTGGGCGCCGACTTCTTCTTCAACCGCGACCCGATGTTGCAGCGCGTCGGCCTGGTGGTGAACCTGGAGGCGCGCGGCGACGCCGGCCGCGCGGCCATGTTCCAGACCGGCCCCGGCAACGGCGCGCTGATCGGTGTGTTCGCCCGCGCCGCCAAGGGTCCGTCGGCCAATTCGATGGCCTCGACCGTCTATGAGAAGATGCCCAACGACACCGACTTCACCCATGCGGTGAAGAAGGGTCTGCCGGGGCTGAACCTGGCCTTCATCGACGACCAGCTGGGCTATCACACCCCCCTGGCCCGGCCGGACCACCTGGAGCGCGGCAGCCTGCAGCACATCGGCGACCAGGCCCTGCCGGTCGTCCGCGCCCTGGCCGACGCCCAGGTCCTGCCGGCCAGGACCGAGAACGCCATCTATTCCGACCTTCTGGGCCTGACCCTGATCAGCTATCCGCCGGTCGCCGGGTGGGTCCTGCTGGGCGTCATCGCCCTGCTGATCGGCTTCACCGCCTGGCGCACCCTGGCCGCCGGCGCGGCCAGCGGCTGGGAAATCGCCCGCGGGGCGGCCGGCCTGCTGCTGATCGCGACCAGCGCCGCCCTGATCCTGCACCTGGCCGGGCGGGCGCTGATGATCCAGGACGTCCAGCGCTACTACGGCCTGCTGGTCCGCTTCGACCACCTGCTGTGGGGCGCGGGCCTGATCGCGGTGGCGGCCGGCCTGGGCGTCGCCACGGCCCAGGCGCGGGGCGCCCGCCGGGTCATACCCTGCGTCGTCGCCCTGGCCATCGGCGGGGCGTGCAGCCTGGCCGGCGGCTTCGATCCCGTCGGCCTGGGGCTGGGCGTCGCCGCCTGCGTCTTCGCCGCCTTGGCCCTGGGCCTCCGCACCGACGTGCTGGGCGCCTGGATCGGCGGCATGATCGTGGTGCTGCTGCTGGCGGTCGTCGCCCAGATCCTGGCCCCCGGCGCGACGGTGATGCTGACCTGGCCGCTGCTGATCGCCGCCATCGGCGCGGCCCTGGTCATCGGGGTCGGCGGCACGCGCGACAAGCGCGTGGCCCTGGCCCTGACGATCGCCGTCGGCCTACTGGCCGTGCTGTCGACCGCCCAGCTCAGCGCCTGGGGCGCCTGGACCTTCGCCGGCATAGGCCTGATGGAGCCGGCGATCCTGGCCCTGTTCGCCATGCTGGCCGCACCCGCTCTGTCGCCGCTGGCCCACGACTTCGCCGCCACCCGCTGGGCCTGGCGCGCCGCCGGCCTCCTGGCCGTGGCCGGGATCGCCCTGGTCGCCAACGCCGCGCGCCTGGGCGGCGAGCCAGGCCGTCCCGCCATCACCCAGGCCATCCATGTCGCCGACCTCTCGACGGGCAAGGCCTGGCGCGTCGCCGACCAGGCCCGCCTCGACGCCTGGACGAGACAGACCTTGCCCGACGACGGCGGCTCCGAGCCGAGGCAGCAGCCGCTGGCGCCGTTCTGGTCCAAGCCCGTCTGGATGTCCGAGACCCGCGCCGCGCCGGTTCAGGCCCCGCAGCTGACCGTCGACCGCGCCGACGACCGCCTGCTGATCCGCCTGATCCCCGCGCCCGGCGCCGAGACCGTCAGCCTCCGCCTGCGTCCCAGCGGCGCGCTCAGCGCCCCGCGCCTGAACGGCCGGCCCATCACGCTGAAGACGCAGGCCGGCCAGTGGTCGAACCTGACCTACCACGCCCCCGACCCAAACGGCGTGACCCTCAGCTTCACGGCCGCGGGAACCGGCAAGGTCGAGGTCGCGGCCCTTGAGTATCACGACGGCTGGCCCGCCCTGGCCAAGGCCCCGCCCGCCAAGCCGGCCGACCTGATGGCCTTCGGCATGTCGGACAAGACCGCCGTCCTGGTGCGCGGCGGGATGAGCTGGTGACCTAGACCGAGAAAACGCCCTCCCCCGGCGCCTTCGCGTACAACGCCTCGACCCGGTCGGCCCGCCGCTCCAGGGTGCAGCGCTGGTTGACGTAGCCCTTGTCGGTGATCTCGCCCGCGTCGATCGAAGGCGGCTCGGCCAGGATGGTGAAGCGGCCCACGCGGCGCGAGGAGCCGCCGGCCGCCGCGTTGAAGGCGCCCAGCCGCTCGCGCAGGATCGCCACCAGCTTCTCCAGCGGCGCGCCCGGCCCCGGATCGGCGACCAGGGCCGCCAGCCCCGCCGGCGAGGGCCACAGCAGGGCGCCGACGAACGGCTTGTCCTGGCCGGTGATCACCGCGTCTTGGATGTAGGGACTGCAGGCGGCCACCAGGTCGGGGCGCAGCACGCCGACGCTGACCCAGGTGCCGCTGTCCAGCTTGAAGTCCTCGGTCACCCGGCCGTCGAACACCAGGCCCTTGGCCGGATCCTCCGGATCGACGAACCGCGCCGCGTCGCCCAGGCGGTAGAAGCCCTCCTCGTCGAAGGCGGCCGCCGTCTTCTCCGGATCCTTGTGGTAGCCGGCCGCCACGGTCGGGCCCTTCACGCGGACCTCGTACTTGGACCCGCTGGGCGCCAGCTTCAGCTGGATCCCCGGCAGGGGCAGACCCACCAGCCCGACCCGCTCGGTGATCCAGTGGGTGACGGTGACGCCTTGGGTCTCGGTCGCGCCGTACATGGTGGTCAGCGGAATACGCTGGCCCGTCTCGGCGATGGCCAGCGCCTGGATGCGCTCATAGACGTCGTTGCTGAGCGTCGCGCCGCCATAGCCCATGTAGCGCAGGTTCTTGAAGAACGCGCGCCGCAGGACGGGATCGTTCTCCATCGCCTCGGCCAGCATCGAGAACGCGATCGGGGCCGAGCCGAAGACGATCGGCGAGACCTCGTACAGGTTCCTGATCGTGGTCTCGAACATCCCCGGCAGCGGCTTGCCCTCGTCGATATGCAGGGTCCCGCCGGCCCACAGCACGCCGTTGAAGTTGATGTTGCCCGCCGAGATGTGGCTCCAAGGCATCCATTCCAGGCTCTGGGGGATCTCGTCGGGATCGGGCGTGTCGGTGCGGATGCCCTCCTGGCCGGCGATCACCCCCGCCATCATGCCGTGGGTCTGGGGAACGGCCTTGGGCAGGCCGGTCGAGCCGGAGGTGAACAGGTACTTGGCCACCGTCGCCGGTCCGACGCCGTCCCGCGCGGCCGCCACGGCCGGAGTCGGCCGCGTTCCGGCCACCTCGGCGAACGGGATCGTTTCCGCAGCGCCATCGGTGGTGATCACCGCCAGGGTCGGGTCGACGGTCTTCAGGATCTCCAGCGCCTTGGCGAACAGCGCCCCGCTCTGGGCGAAGACGACGCGGGGCGCGACCTTGTCGAAGCAGTGCTTGAGCTTGGCGTGGTCGCTCGAGATCAGGCTGTAGGCTGGACTGATCGGCGCGGCCGGCACGCCGGCGGCATAGGCGCCCAGGGTCATCAGCGCGTGCTCGATCGAATTGCCCGACAGGATCATGACGCTGTCGTTCGCCGTCAGGCCCCGATCCAGCAGCCACTGCGCGATTCCCTCGGCCGCCCGCAGCGCCTCGCCATAGGTGACGCCGCGCCAGGGTCCGTGGTTCGGCTCCCGCTGCTTGATGTAGGGTCGGTCGGGATGCTCGGCGGCCTTGCGCGCCAGCAGGTGGGCGATCGAGACCGGGCCCTCGCCGGGCGCGTGGTTCGAGGTGATGACGATCGAGCCGTCCGCCCGCCGCTCGACGCTGACGTCGGGGCCCTTCATGGCCAGGGGCTTGAACGGCGCATGGGAGACGTCGCGCGAGGGCGACGCGCCGTCGGGCGGCGTCATGGTCTCACTCCCTCAGGTTATCATTGTTCTGTTGGACGCGACGGTAGCGGAAACCACGCGCGCGGCAAGGCTGACGTTCGGGGACCCGCTCAGGCCCGCCGCGTCTTCCGCGCCGCCTTGGCGGCCGCCTCGGCCTGGGTCACCTGGGCGCTGAAGGCCTCGAGGTCGACGCCGAAGGCCGTCCCGCAGGCCGGACAGTCGACCACCGGCAGCCTGCGCACGGCGTCGATGCTGGCCAGGACGGGGCCGCCGCATCGCGGGCAGGGAAACTCAAGCTCAACGTCACCCACGTCCACGCCCGCCATCCGGTCGCTCCGCCGCCTCGTCTCCGACTCGGAAGGAGACCATGCAAACGATGACAGGCTCAATGCCGCCCGTACCTGCGGCAGGATGTCCCTCTAGACGATTCCCAGCCCGCGCCAGGACGGCAGCTCGGTCCGGGCAAAGCTCGCAGCCTGGACCTCCAGCATCGCCAGCACGGCGTCCGGGGCCAGCGGCGCGCCGTCGACCACCAGGGTCTGGGCCTGGCGGGCCAGGACGTCGGCGGCGAACCGGGCCCAGTCGGCCGGTCCGGCGCCGCCCTCCTGCAGCGACAGCCAGAACAGCTGGTGAAAGCGCGAGGCGCCGATCGCCCCGCCGGTGGCGGGGGCGGCCAGGAAGCCGAGGTCGGTCGATTCCGCCGCCCGCCGGGCCAGCTCGCGGTTCAGCGCCATCGCCGAGCCCGCCGCGCGAGCCGCCGCGTCGGCGGACTGGGCCGGGGCCAGGGCCGACTGGCTCATCAGCCCGACCAGGGCCGTAGTCAGGTCGGTGAACGGCGTATCGGCCGGCAGGGCCGCCTCCAGCTCGCCGATCGCGCGGGGCTGACCGTCGCCCAGCAGGTCGTAGATCGCATCGTGGATCGGCTCGCGCAGGCCCGTCTCGGCGAAGACGCCATTGGCCTTTTCCGGCCGCTGCGACACCGGCTTGGTCAGGACCACCCGCAGGTCGCGCAGCCCCCGGCGCTGGTCGGCGGCGCCGATCGTCTGGGCGCCCCGCAGCCAGTAGTCGCGACGGAACTGGGCCTGGACGGCCACGTCGCGGAAGGTCTCGCGCAGCGACGGATCAGGCAGCGCGCGCAGGTAGGCGGCCATGTCCGGCGACAGGTTCAGCCCGTCGACATGGTCGGCCATCCAGGCAGAGGCCCCGAACGACAGCTTGGCCGCGTCCAGCAGGGCCTCGACGTCGGCGAACCACATCGGGGTCCAGTGGCTGTTGAGATATTCGTGGACCAGATAGGTGCGGTCCTGGCGCAGCAGGGCCGCCAGGCGGTCGGCGACCACGGGGTTCAGGCGCGAATAGACCGGCTCCAGGGCGAAGAACCGCTGCAGCCCCGCCAGCGCCGCCTCCAGATTCGCCACCGGTCCCAGGGCGGAGGCGCCCAGGAGGTCGGTGTGGCGCTTGAGCAGATGCCGCAGCGGCCCGGCCACGGCCCAGCCGGGCTGGGTGTTGTAGGTGATGTAGGCGACGCCGCCGGGTTTCAGCTTCTTGCGCAGGAAGGCGACGATCCCGGCCCGCGTCTCGTCGCTGACCCAGCTCCAGATGCCGTGCAGGGAGATGAAGTCGAAGTCCGGCAGGTCGGGACGGGCGGCGAAGTCCTCGAACGAGTCGTCGGTGAAGGTCGCCCGCGCGCCGCTGGCGGCGACCAGGTCGCGGGCGAACACCGCCTGGGCCGGGGCGAAGTCGCAGCCCCACCATTCGACGTCGGCCTGGGTCGCCGCATGCGCCGCCGCAGAACACCCCTGGCCGAAGCCCAGCTCGCACGCGGTCTCGATCTTCGGCGCCCGCAGCCCCTTCAGCAGCAGCGGGAAGGCCGCGCGGACGGGATTGAGCTCCGGATAGGTGTGATAGGTGTAGCCCGTCTCGACACCATAGCCGCCGCTCCAGTCCGCGCTCATTAAACCTCTCCGCGAGTCACGAGCGGGACCGTGGGCCGGGGGCGGCGGAAGGGCAAGGGGGCGCGGTCACGCGCGCGCTCGCGCTCGCCACGCTTGCGCCGTCTGCCCCCACATCTGGGTCGGGCCCGCCACGTCCATCGGCGGCGGCAACGACACCGTCTTCAGAAACCGCGAGCCGATCCGCTGGGCCACGGCCTGGGATCCGACGTTTTCCGGATGGATCATGTGCGCCACGGACGGCCAGCCCAGGTCCTCGAACACGAACTGCAGGCCTGCTTCCGCCGCCTCGGTCGCAAAGCCCTTGCCCCAGGCCGAGCGGCGCAGCATCCAGCCGACTTCCCGGGCCGGCCAGCCTTCCGGCTCCCAGGGCCCCGAGCGGCCGACCCAGCGGCCGGTGGCCTTCTCGATGACCGAGAAGGTCCCGAAGCCCCGCAGCGGCCACATGCCGACCACCTGAGCCAGGGTGCGCCAGGCGATGCTGCGCGGCATGGCCCCGCCCAGATGGCGCATGCACTCGGGATCGCCGTGGAACTCGGCCCAGCCCGCATCGAAATCGGCCTGGGTGGGAACCCGCAGGATAAGCCGTTCGGTTTCCAGCACCGGCGTCATAGAAGGCCTCCCCCGTTCGCGCCGTCCTTACTCTGAAGCTTGCCTCGCGATCCAGGCGGGAGCCGGCGTGGCTTGAGTTTGCGATGGGCGGCTTCGATTATCTACGGCTGATGGCGGCGATCCTGGTGATCGCCCAACACGCGCGCGTGCTGAACGGCCGGCCGCCGCCGGTCTTGGGATCGGGGCTGGACCTCGGCGCCCTGGGCGTGGGGATCTTCTTCGTGATCAGCGGCTTCCTGGTCGCCGGCAGCTGGGCGCGCGAGCCCAGCTTTCCGGCCTTCCTGGCCAAGCGCGTCCTGCGGATCTTTCCGGCCCTGCTGGTCGCCCTGCTGCTGACCGCCTTCGTCCTGGGGCCGCTGGTCACCACGCTGGGCGCTGGCGACTACCTGCGCGCGCCCGCGACCTGGCTCTACGTCCCGAGGAACCTGAGCCTGTATGGCGTGACCTACGCCCTGCCCGGCGTCTTCCTGGCGGTTCCCGTGGCGGGGATCGTCAACGGCTCGCTGTGGACCCTGCGGCTGGAGTTCACGGCCTATCTGGGTCTGGCCTTGCTGGCGCCTCTGCGACGGGCCCTGCCCCTGGCGCTGGAAAGCCTGGCGGCGCTGGCGGCCATCGCGGCGATCGCCCTGCACGCCACGGGCCTGGACGGGCGCGGCGACCTCTTCCGGATCGCCTATCTGGCGGCGCTGAACGGCTTCCTGTTCCTGGCGGGCGCCAGCCTGCAGGCGAGCGGGACGCGGCCCCGCGCCTGGGCGGCCGTCGCGGCCCTGGTCTTCCTGGCCACCCCGGCCTGGTTCCTGGCCCTGCCGCTGGCCGTGGCGCGCCTGGGCGAGCTGAACCCGCCCAAGCCGCCCGCCGACCTGTCGTACGGGCTCTACATCTACAGCTTCCCGCTGCAGCAGTGGCTGGCCCAGAGCCACCAGCTGAGCTTGGCGACCTCCATGGCCGCCGCCCTGCCCTTCGCGGCCCTGTCCTGGTTCCTGGTCGAGAGGCCGGCCCTGCGCCTGAAGACGCGGCTGCCCAAGGCCCTCAGTCCCGCAGCGGCCTCAAACGATTGACGTGGCCCATCTTGCGGCCGGGGCGCGCCTCGCCCTTGCCGTAGAGGTGGACGCGGGTCTCGGGCTCGGCGGCCAGCTTTCTCCAGGCGTCGACGTCCGCGCCCAGGAGGTTGGTCATCTCGACGTGATGGTGCGGGGCGGTCGGCCCCAGCGGCCAGCCGGCGACGGCGCGGATGTGCTGCTCGAACTGGTCGACCTCGCAGCCATCCTGGGTCCAGTGGCCCGTGTTGTGGACGCGCGGGGCGAACTCGTTGACCAGCAGCTTGCCGCCGGCCAGTTCGAACAGCTCGACACCGATGACGCCGACATAGTCGAGCGCGGTCAGGATCTTGGCCACGATCGCCTCGGCCTGGTCGCGGGTGGCGGGAGTGATCCTGGCCGGCGCCACGGTACGGCGCAGGACGCCGCCCTCGTGGTGGTTCTCGCTGACCGGATAGCAGGCGATCTCGCCGTCGCGGCCGCGGGCGGCGATCACCGACAGTTCGCGCCCGAAGTCGGCGGGCGCCTCCAGGATCGCGGCCTGGCGGCCGATCCTGTCGAAGGCGACTTCCGCGTCGACGGCCTTCTGGATCCAGGCCTGGCCCTTGCCGTCGTAGCCCTCGCGGCGGGTCTTCAGCAGCGACGGCGCGCCGATCTTGGCCACGGCGGCGGCCAGGGTCTCGCTGTCGTGGACGGCGGCGAAGGCCACGGTCGGCACGCCGATCTCGGCCAGGAAGCTCTTTTCGACCACCCGGTCCTGGGCGGCCGCCAGGGCCTTGGCGCCCGGCGAGACCACCGCGCCCAGGACGGTCAGCTCTGACACCGTATCGGCCGGGACGTTCTCGAACTCGTAGGTGACGACGTCGCAGGCCTCGGCCAGGCGCTTCAGGGCCCAGCGGTCGTCATAAGCGGCCACGATCTGGCGCGCGGCGACGCGGCCGGCCGGCGCGTTCTCCTCCGGATCCTGGATGACGACGTCGAAGCCCAGGCGCGCGGCGGCCAGGGCCAGCATGCGGCCCAGCTGTCCCCCGCCGAGGATGCCGATGGTCGAACCGGGAACGAGGGGGAAGTCTGCCATGGTCTTTCAGTCCTCGACGCTCTCGGCGACGCTTTCGGTCTGGGCGGCGCGGAAGGCCGAGAGGCGCTGGCCCAAGGCGGCGTCGGACAGAGCCAGAATCTGGGCGGCCAGCAGGCCCGCGTTCTTGGCGCCGGCCTCGCCGATCGCCAGGGTCGCCACCGGCACGCCGCCGGGCATCTGGACGATCGAAAGCAGGCTATCCAGCCCGCTCAGCGCCTTGGATTGCACCGGCACGCCCAGCACCGGCAAGGTGGTCATCGACGCGGCCATGCCCGGCAGATGCGCCGCGCCGCCGGCCCCGGCGATGATCACCTTGTAGCCGGCTTCCTGCGCGCCCGTCGCGAAGTCGAACAGGCGCTGGGGCGTGCGGTGGGCCGAGACGACCTTGGCCTCCCAGGCCACGCCCAGCTGGTCCAGCGCGTCGGCCGCGCCCTTCATGGTCGGCCAGTCCGAGCGGCTGCCCATGATGATGGCGACAGGCGGGGTGGTGGCGGCCATGGCGTCGTCCCTCTCGGCGCTGGGCGAAGGAAAGCCGCCCCGTATGCGCGCCGCCCCCTCGGCGCAAGCCCAAAACGACACAAATCCCGCTTAAGTTTAGCGTGCGTCGTTATGCGCGTGCGACTTATCGGCGCCCCCAATTGCATCGAACACGGTTCCCGTTAACCATGATGGAGCTGTGCCATATCGATTCCCCGTAAGGTCATGAAGATCACCGGCGCCCGGACCGAACCTTTCGCCGCCATCCGCAAGCGCGCCCTGGTGCGCGCCGGAGCCCAGGTGGTCGCCCGCGAAGTCGCCGCGCCCGACAGCGCCGCCTTCCTGGGCCTGAGCGAAGCCGACATGACGCCCAAGGTCGTCGAGGCCCTGCAGACCCTGATGGGCGAGATCGAGGACCTGCGCAACGAGGTGTCGTCCCTCAAGCTGCGGCTGAACGAGGCGCAGGGTCTGGCCGACATGGACGCCCTGACGCCGGTGCTGAACCGCCGCGCGTTCCTGCGCGAGACCAAGCGCGTCGCCGCCTTCGCCCAGCGCTACGGCTCGTCGGCCAGCCTGGTGTTCTTCGACCTCGACAACTTCAAGAGCGTCAACGACCGCTTCGGCCACGCGGCCGGCGACGAGGCGCTGAAGGCGGTGGCCAAGCGCCTGCTGGCCAATGTCCGCGAGAGCGACCTGGTCGGCCGCATGGGCGGCGACGAGTTCGCCGTGCTGCTGGCCCAGGCCGACAAGGAAACCGCCCTGGCCAAGGCCCAGAGCCTGGCCGACGCCATCCGCAGCCAGCCGGTCGAGTTCGGCGAATGGTCGGCGCCCCTGCACGTCTCGTACGGCGTGCGCGAGATCGAGCCCGGCGCCGATCCGGAAGTCTCCCTGGCCGAGGCCGACGCGGCCATGTTCGTCCGGAAGCGCAAAGCCGTCGGCTGACAACCCACAGTCATGCGACCTTATCGCACGGCGACCGGAACCCGTTGGGTGCGGTAACACGTTCACAGTCTGTTAAGCATGACTGGGCGGGTCACATGCAGCGTATTCTGGTCGCCGAGGACGATCCCGTCCTGTCGATGATCTACGAAATCACCCTGACCGAGGCGGGGTTCGAGGTTCTGTTGTGCCAGGACGGCCAGGAGGCCTTCGAGGCCCTGGAGCGCTTCGCGCCGGACATGGTCATCACCGACCACTCCATGCCGCGCATGAGCGGCGGCGAACTGGTCAGCGCCGTGCGCAAGGCGCGCCCGGGCGCGTTGACCCTGATGGCCTCGGCCTGCGACGCGCGCCTCTTGAAGCCCGACCAGCACGCCGACGCGCGCCTGGAAAAGCCGATCACCCCCGGCCGCCTGCTGCAGACGGTCCGCGACCTGGAGGCGGGCCGCGAGGCGGCCTGACCAAACTTTAAGCTGACCCTCCCCGCATGGCGCCCCTAGGGTGAAACCGTTCGGGGAGCGTCACGTGATCATCAAAGCCCTGGCGGCTGGCGCGGCCGCCGTCCTACTCACCGGTCCTGCGCAGGCCGCGCCCGCGAGCGACACCTACCGCCTCGCGCCCGTCGTCGAGAACGGCAAGGTCACGGCGCTGTCGATCACCCTCACCCTGCCCGCCGACGCCGACGGCGAGACCCGCCTGACCCTGCCCGGCGACTGGGGCGGCGGCGAGAAACTGTGGCGGTTCGTCAAGGACCTCTCGATCGAGGGCGGCGTGGTCACCGCGCCCGACGAGACCACCCGCATCGTCAAGTCCAAGCCGGGCGCGCCCCTGACCGTCCGCTATCGCGTGGTCAGCGCCTATGATGGCGAGCCGCCAGTCGACAGCGTCACCTACGCCCAGCCGATCGTGGGGCCCGAAGGCTTCTATGTGGTCGGCCACACCGTCTTCATCCGCCCGGAAGGCCGCGACGGCGACCGGGCCCGGTTCACTTGGGATGCAGCGGGCTCGAGCCTGGTCTTCGCCTCCGACCTGGAGCGGCTGGCCAAGGCGCCCGGCGCGCTGGACGACGTCCTCGACAGCGTCGCCATCGGCTACAGGGACCTGACCGTCCTGACGCGCGAGGTCGCCGGCGCGCCGCTGCGCCTGGCCGCGCGAGGCCGGTTCGCCTTTACCGACGCGGCCTTCGCCGACATGGCCGCCCACACCATCGGCGACAGCCGCGCCTTCTGGGGCGACGGCCAGGAGCCGTTCCTGATCACCCTGGTCGACCAGGGCGCGCCCGACGGCTGGACGTCCTATCGCGGCACGGGCCTGGGCGACGCCTTCGCGGTCATCTCGACCCGCAACGTCCCCCTGGACGACTACAAGCTGTTCCTGGCCCACGAGTACTTCCACACCTGGAATTCCAATCGCCTGGGCGGGCTGAAGGACGGCCCGGAGGAACCGGCCGGCTACTGGTTCAGCGAGGGCTTCACCGACTACTACGCCCGTCGCCTGTCCCTGAGGTCGGGCTTCGTCAGCCTGGACACCTTCGTCGACGCCTGGAACCAGGCGCTGAAGGCCTATGGCGCGTCACCGGTCCGGGCCGCGGCGAACGCCGACATCGTCGCCCGCTTCTGGAGCGACAAGGACATGCACAAGCTGCCCTACCAGCGCGGGGCCCAGGTCGCGGTGCTGATGGAGGCGCGGCTGAGGGCCAAGGGCGGCCTGGACCCGGTGATGCGAGCCATGCGCGACTACGCCAAGGGCCGCGACCGGGCCGAATGGGACTTCGCCGCCGCCAATCTGTTCCCACGCATCGCCAAGGCCCGGACCGGGATCGACGTGACGCCGGATCTGGCGCGCTACGTCACGCGCGGCGAGACGATCCTCCTGCCGTCCGACGCCTTCGGCGGCTGCCTGACCGTGAAGACCGTGACCCGCCCGGTGTTCGACCGCGGCTTCGACGGCGCCGCCAGCCTCAAGAGCGGGATCATCACCGGCGTCGCCCCCGACGGTCCGGCCTACGCCGCCGGCCTGCGCGACGGCATGAAGCGGCTGGGCCGCGAAGGCGGGGAGGACAGCGATAGCACCGTGGAGATCGGCTATGTCGTCGAGGACGGCGGCCAGCGGCGCACCATCCGCTACAAGCCGGAAGGCAAGGCGACCGAAAGCTTCCAGCGCATCGTCATGCCCACGGACCTGACGCCCGAGGCGCGAAATACGTGTGTGAAGGCCGTCGCCGGCTAGGCGATGATGTCGGGGGTCAGCAGATCTTCCAGCCGGCCGATCTCGTCCTTGAGGATCAGCTTCTTCTTCTTCAGCCGCGCGATCTGCAGCATGTCGGGCTGGTAGCGTTCCTCCAGCGCCTGGATGGAGTCGTCGAGGTCCTTGTGCTCCTCGCGCAGGTCGGCGAGGCGACGTTCGATCGCGATGTCGGTGTCTTCCGACGGATCATCGTCGTTCATGGACATGTCTCAGGTGGGCCCCACTCACGGGAATAGATAGCAAAGGCTGACAGCGGGTAAAGGCGCTCAGCCGGCCTGATTTGCAAGGGCGTCGGCCAGCTTTTCCAGCGCGGCGCGCCGGGGCGGATCGCCGGAGGCTTCCGCGGCCGCGACCAGGCCCTGCAGCACCGGCGTCGATGCGCCCGGGGGGCCGCTCAGCGCTTCCAAGCTTTCCATCAGCACCCGCTCGCCCTGGAGCTCGACGGCCTTCAAAGCGTCGCGCAGGGCTTCCTTGGCCGTATCGTCAACCGGAGGTCTCGGCGGCTTCAAGGCCCGGCGCACCCCGCGCAGCGGCGCGCCGACCTCCGCATCCCAGATCCGCATCATCCGGGCGGCGTCCTTGAGGTTCGCCGAACGCCCCTCTCCGGCCATCCAGGCGGCCCACAGGAGGTAGGGGACGTTCTGGCCGTGGGCGTCCTGCAGGTGCAGGCAGGCCTCTGCGACAGGTTGTCGCGCATAGACCGCCAAGGCCCAGTCCCACAGCCGCATCGGCGTTAACGCTCTTCCCCTTGGGCGCTCTTCCCGGCCAAGGTCTCGAGGTCCTCGCCCCAGCGCTTCACCGGGCGCCAGGCGAGGTCGAACAGGTCCAGCGCCCGGCCCACCGACTGGTCGACCATCTCGGCGATCGAGGCGGGCTTGGCGTAGAAGGCCGGCAGCGGCGGGGCGATGATCGCGCCCATCTCGGCCAGCTTGGTCAGGGTGCGCAGGTGGCCCAGGTGCAGCGGCGTCTCGCGCACCATCAGCACCAGCGGCCGGCGCTCCTTCAAGGTCACGTCGGCGGCGCGGGTCAGCAGGGAGGACGTCACGCCCGTGGCGATCTCGCTCATCGAGCGCACGGAGCACGGCGCGATGATCATGCCCAGGGTGCGGAACGAGCCCGAAGCGATGGCGGCGCCCACATCGGCCGCCCGATGGACGACATCGGCCCGGGCGTTGACCTCGGCGACGCTGAGGCCTGCCTCCTGCGTCAGCGTCAGCGCCGCGGATTTGGACACGACCAGGTGGCTTTCGACGCCCAGGTCGCGCAGCGCGTCCAGGGTCCGCAGGCCGTAGACCACACCGGAAGCCCCCGTGATCCCGACCACCAATCGCGCCCGCTCGGCTTGGCGATCAACGGTCTTCGAAGCCTGGATCATGGTGAATTTTCGTCCGTCATGGGAGCAAGCAGGGCCACGTCAAGCGGGACCGGTTGCAATCATATGTGATCTGACAGCTTCGCGCAGCGGGTGTTCACTTTGCTCTCCAACAGCAAGGAGCCGAGAGCCATGGCCATCGAATCCCGTATCCGCGAGCTTGGGTCCCGTCACGAGAACCTTGATCGCAAGATCCAGGAGGAGACCAATCGACCCGGTAGCGACGGAACCATGCTTAGGGAGCTTAAGCGTCAAAAGCTTCGGCTGAAGGAGGAGATCGAGGGCCTGAGGGCGCGACTTCACTAGCTGCTGAGCAGCCGAAAAACGAGAGGCCCCGTTCCGGAAGGAGCGGGGCCTCTGCTTTTTCGCCCTGGAAGCGGGAGCTAGTCCTCGTCTTCCTCGTCGACATAGCCCGACGACTTGCCGAACACGTCCTCGGCCTTGATGTCGCCGCGGGGCGCGCGGAAGTCTTCTTCCTCTTCCTCGACCTCCGGCTCGAACTGGCCGGCTTCCGAGGCGGGACGCAGGGTCGGATCTTCCGGCACGATGCCGCGCTTGGCGTCGTCCTTGGCCTTCTTCTCGGCCGCCTTCTTGACCAGGCTGTCCAGCTCCAGCTGGCCGACCAGGCCCAGGGTCACCGGGTCGACCGGCTTGATGTTGGCCGCGTTCCAGTGCGTGCGGGCGCGGACCTGCTCGATCGTGGCCTTGGTGGTGCCCAGGATCTTGGAGATCTGGGCGTCGGTCACTTCGGGGTGATGGCGCAGGAACCAGGCGATGGCGTCCGGGCGGTCCTGGCGGCGCGACACCGGCGTGTAGCGCGGGGCCTTCTTGGCCGGCTTCAGCAGTTCGGCGTGGCGGCTGACCTGGGCCTTCATCCGGTAGTCCGGATTGGCCTGGGCGCGGTCCAGCTCCTCGCGGGTCAGCTGGCCGTTGCCGATCGGATCGGCGCCGCGGATGTCGCGCGCCACCTCGCCGTCGGCGATGCCGCGCACTTCCAGCGGGTGCAGGCCGCAGAAATCGGCGATCTGCTCGAAGCTGAGCGAGGTGTTGTCCACCAACCAGACGGCGGTCGCCTTGGGCATCAGGATGTCGGACATGCGGTCCTCCAGAAATGACGGCGCCCGGCCTTTCGGCCGGGCGGGATGTTGCCGAAAGCTATAATCCGGTTCTCGGAGAAAGGGAACGGGGGACCTTCTGGTTCCTGCCTGTTCTATGGCGCGACCAGAGACTTCAAGATGTCGGCGTCCTGCGGCGCGGCGCTCTTCACATCGTTGTCGAAGTAGCTGTAGGTGTCGCGCCCGGCCTTGCGCTGCTGGTCCAGGAAAGCGGCCCAGGCCGCAAGGTCCTTTTCCGGATAGCGGCCGTGGTAGCGGCCGCCCGGTCCGTGACCGCGCACATAGGCGAAGTCGGCGGTGACCCGCCACGGCGACGGCGCGTCGTGATGGTCCGAGATGCAGAACGCCGCGCCGTGGTCGCCCAGGATCGACCAGACGCCCTCGTCGTACCAGCTGTGATGCCGGAACTCGATGGTGACCCGCTGGCCCTTCGGCAGCCAGGACAGGAACCGCTTCAGCCGCTCGTCGTCGCGATGCAGCATCGGCGGCAGCTGCACCAGGGCCGGCCCGCGATGCGCGCCCAGCGGCGCCATGCGGCCGAACACCAGGTCGACGCTGTCCTGGCAGTCCTTCAGCTTCTTGTTGTGGGTGATGTAGCGCGAGACCTTCCAGGCGAACACGAAGCCCTCGGGCGCCTGCTCGGCCCAGCCCTTCACGGCGTTCTCGGA
>CBIHOB010000006.1:0-106132 GCA_966211605.1 uncultured Caulobacter sp. | reverse complement strand
GCCCAGCCGCAGAAGATCCTGCGCCCGGGCTCGCTGCTGAACATCATCGTTTAGAGAGTTCCCTCTCCCCATGCGGGAGAGGGTGGCCCACGCAGCGGCTCAGGCGAGGGTCGCGCTGCGCGATGCACGCGCCTTTCAGCCCCTCATCCGGTCAGCTTCGCTGACACCGTCTCCCACAAGGAAAAACCTAAGCCGCCTTCTTGGCCGCCTTGTCCTTCTTGGGCTTCTTGTCCTTCTTCGGCTTCTCGGCCTTGGGCGCCTTCTGCTTCTTGGCCTTGGGCTCGGTCTCGGCCGGGTGCAGCTCGGCGCCGGCCATGTCGGAGAGCAGATCGAGGAAGCCTTCGCGCTTGCCGGGTTTCAGCAAGGCGAGAATGCGGGCGTCGGCCATGCCGACCATCGGGCGGATGGTCTCTAGGGCTTCGCGGCCGGCGTCGGTCAGGCGAACGCTGTTGGCGCGGGCGTCCTCGCTGGAACGCTGGCGCTCCAGGTGACCCTTGGTGATCATCCGGGCGACCATGTCGGCCAGGGTCGAGCGGTCGATGCCGGTGGCGCGGACTAGGGCCGTCTGGGTGACGCCCTCGTTCTCGGCCACGGCGGCCAGAACGGCGAACTGGCGCTGGGTGACCCCCGCCTCGCCGCACTCCTCGGCGTAGATATCAAGCGCCAGCTGCAGGACCCGGTGCAGCAGGTGGCTGGGCGAACGCTCCAGAAGACCGCCGACCGCCTTGTCGCCCTTGCTCTTGGCCATGCCTCGCCCCTGTCCCCACACGGCCCTCTTTCGGCCGACGGACGAAGGCTAGCACTCGAACACGTCGGTTTGACGACAACGGTCCGTGGACGGTCGATACTTGAAAGCCGGGCCTAGAAGCCCGCGTCCGGCGGCTCGACCGCCGAGGCTTCGTCGCCTTTGGCCATGTGCTTCATCATGAACGGCACCTGGGTCGCCACGAACACCAGGGCCAGCGGCAGCAGCCCCAGGCGGAACTTCACCCAAGTGTCGGTGCCTTGGGTGTTGCGGACGATCTCGTTGAGGATCGCCACCACCGCGAAATAGCCGCCGTAGCGAAGGGTCAGAGTGCGCCAGGCCGCGTCGGGCAGGTGCAGGGCCTCGCCCATGATCAGCTTCAGGGGCTGGCGGCCCATGAAGACGCCGCCGAACAGGAAGGCGGCCAAAGCCAGGTTGATCACCGTGACCTTGATCTTCACGAACACGTCGGAGTGGAAGACCAGGCCCAGCGTGCCGAAGATCAGGGCCATGCCGCCGAAGAACAGCGGCAGCAGGGCCAGGCGGCGCTCGACCGCGAAGCCGATCGCGAGGGCCGCGGCCGAAGCGGCGACCAGCACCCAGGTCGCCTTCTGGAAATCCTTGGTGATGAAATAGGCCGCGCCGAACGCGATGGCCGCGCCGTAGTCGACGACCGTCCGCACCCAGCCGTTGTTGCTCTTCTTGGTTTCTGCGGGCGCTTCGCTCACGGATCAGTCCTTCAGGCCAACGAGGGAGCGCGAGAAGGCGCGAGCGTCGAACGGTTGCAGGTCGTCCACGCCTTCGCCCACGCCGATCAGCTTGATCGGACTGTCGGAGGCGCGCGCCACGGGCACCAGCACCCCGCCGCGCGCGGTGCCGTCCAGCTTGGTCATGACAATCCCGGAGACGCCGACCTGGTTGCCGAAGATCTTCTCCTGGGCCAGGGCGTTGCGGCCGACCGTGGCGTCCAGCACCAGCAAGGTCTCGTGCGGATAGTCGGGATCGACCTTCTTCACGACCCGAATGACCTTGAGCAGTTCGTCCATCAGGCCCTGCTTGTTCTGCAAGCGGCCGGCGGTGTCGATCAGCACGACGTCGTAGTGCTCGGCCTTGGCGCGCTCGACAGCCTCGTAGGCCAGGGCGGCGGCGTCGGAGCCGGTGGGCTTGGACATGAAGTCGGCCCCGGCCCGATCGGCCCAGACCTTCAGCTGCTCGACGGCCGCGGCGCGGAAGGTGTCGCCGGCGGCGATCAGGACGCGGGCGCCTTTCTCGGTCAGGTCAGCGGCGATCTTGCCCAGGGTCGTGGTCTTGCCAGAGCCGTTGACGCCGATGAACAGCACGACATAGGGACGCGGCCCCCCCAGCGGGTCGAAACTGCCCTGACGGTCGGCCAGCTCGGCGGTGATCAGTTCGGCCAGGGCCTCCTTGATCTCCTCGTCGCTGGACGACTTGCCGAAGCGCGCCTTACCGAAAGCTTCCGTGATGCGGGCGGCGATCTGCGGGCCGAGGTCGGCCTCGATCAGCATCTCCTCCAGGGCGTCCAGCTGGTCCTGGTCCAGGGGCTTCTTGGTGAAGACCCCTGTGACCTGATCAGTCATCGCTTGCGAAGACCGGGTCAGGCCTGAGGTCAGGCGCTGGAACCAGCCTTTTTTCTGCTCGGGCTTGTCGCTCATCCGCGCCCCTTTAGTCGAACGGGCGAAAGTGTAAATCAGGATTTAAGGGCGCACGGTTAGCGCGGGGCCGAACCGCGTGCCATGAAGGGGCATGGACTTGCAGCTTGACCCTCTGGGAACAGCCCTTTTCTGGCTGGACTACGCCGCCGTCGCCGTTTTCGGGGCAACCGGCGCCCTCGCGGCCGCCCGGCGCAAGCACGACATCATCACCTTCGGATTCTTCGCCGCCATCACCGGGGTCGGCGGCGGCACCCTGCGCGACCTGCTGATCGGGGCGCCGGTCTTCTGGGTTCAGCGGCCAGGCTACATCCTGGCCTGCCTGGCGGCGGCCACGGTGGTCTGGCTGCTGGGCAAGCGCGGCTGGCGGTTCCGAGCCCTGCTGTGGCTCGATGCGCTCGGCATGGCCGCCTACGCCGTCGTCGGCACCGCCAAGGCGCTTGGCCTGGGCGTGCATCCATTCAGCGCCGTGGTCATGGGCGTGCTGACTACCGCCTTCGGCGGCGTCATCCGCGACGTACTGGCCGAGGAGCCGAACCTGCTGCTGCGCCGCGAGATCTACATCACCGCGGCCCTGCTGGGCGCGGGCGTATTCGCTGTGCTGCAGATGCTGGGCGCTCCCTTCTGGCCGGCAGGGATCGCCGGCTTCGTCGCAGCCTTCGGCCTGCGGGCGTGCGCGATCAAGTTCAGCTGGAGCCTGCCCGGGTTCATGGGCGAGAAGGACTCCACGCCCGACGACTAGGTGTCATGATCTGGGTGTTGACGGCTGACCACCGCGCCGGTCGGCCCCAGCGACGGACGCACGGGCATGTCGGCCAGGTGTTCCATCCAGCCCGGACGGCTTTCTGTCGCCAGCTGGACCGCCGGTTCCACCGCCGACGGATCGTCGAAGGCGAAGACCGCCAGGTCGATGCGGTCCTCGCTCCACTCGTAGGTCAGGGGCGTGCCGCAGGCGGCGCAGAAGCCGCGCTGGATCTTGTCCGAGCTCCGGAAGGTCGAACGCGATCCCCGGGTCCAGGTCAGCTGGTCGACGTTCACCGTCACCAGCGCCCCGAACGGACCGCCGAACGCCTTCTGGCACATGCGGCACCAGCAGATCGACGCGCGCTGAGGCTGGCCCTCGACCCGGAATCGCACCGCGCCGCACTGGCAGCCGCCGCTCAAGCTCATCGTCCTATCCTTTCGGAGTCAGCCTGAAGGTCACCTTATAGCCGTCGTGGTCGGACAGCACGGGCTCGCCGGCCCCGTCGAACGTGGCCTCGACCGCGACCGGCGTCACCGCGACCGCATCGCCATTGAGGAAGCCGATCAGATCCTGGGTGTCCAGCCACGGGGCGTCGCCATCGTATGAGATCTGGGTGTCGCAGGCCTTGGGCCGCTCGTGGCACCAGCGACTGACCACCTCGAACGGATAGTCGCTCATCACGTGGTCGAAGCGCTCGGCCGAATGCATGACGTTGAAGTCGCCGCCGACGATCAGCGGCGCGCCCGGCGTACGGTCGGCCTGCATGAAGCGCTTCAGTTCGTCGGCCTGGAGATGGTGGGCCTGGGTCGCCCGGCTGCGGGGCACGCCCGAGGCTCCCTTGGAATTCAGGTGGGTGTCGGCGATCTCCACCGGGACCGGCAGGCCCGGGACGTCGACCGCTACCAGCATCACGCCCTTGTTGGCCAGGCAATCGAGCCCTGCGCAGTAACGATAGGCGTGCGACTTGACCCACTCGATCGGGTGGTTGCTCAGCACCCACAGGCCGCTGGAGCCCCACTTGCCCAGGCCCTCGCCCTTGCGGCGGTACTTCACGCGCCGGAAATCGGGACGCTCGCCCTTGGGGAAGTAGTTCGGATCCCGCTGACCCTTGCGCGGCCCGCGCGCGACATAGGGGTACTGGCTTTCGTCGATCAGATCCCAGATCTCGTCGCGAAAGCCTTCCTGGATCAGGACGACGTCCGGTTCGATCCCCTTGGCGCGCATGGCCGCCAGTTCGTGGCCGATCTTCTTCAGCGCCGTCCCTCGACCCGACCGGACCGGCCAGGGCAGGCCCTCGACATTGTAGGTCATGACGCTGAACGCCACAGGCTTCTGCTCGGCCCGCGCGGGGACGGCCGCCAGCAGAGCCAGCGCCGCCAGGACCCAGGCCGGCCGGATCAGGCGGCCAGCTCCGCGATGACGTGGCTGCCGTCATGGCCGGTCACGGCAAAGGCGACGATCTGACCCAGCGGCGCCTCGCCCGTGAAGCGGATTTCGGTGAAATCGTCGGCCCGAGCGACACCCTCGCGCTCGACCAGACCCGGCAAGGTCCGGCCGACCTGGCGCGCCAGGTGTCGCTCCAGGCCGCGCTGGCCGGCCTCGCGCAACCGACGCGCGCGGTCCTTGATCACCGGCCCCTTCACGGGGGGCATTCGCGCGGCGGGGGTCCCGGGGCGGGCGCTGTAGGGGAAGACGTGCAGGAAGGCCAGGTCCGCCTCCTCGACAAGGCGCAGGGTATTCTCGAACGCCTCTTCGGTCTCGGTGGGGAAGCCGGCGATCAGGTCGGCGCCGAAGGCGGTGTCGGGCCGCACGCGGCGCACCTCGGCGACCAGCCTCAGGGCATCCTCGCGGCTGTGGCGGCGCTTCATGCGCTTGAGGATCAGGTTGTCGCCGGCCTGAAGGCTGAGGTGCAGATACGGCATCAGCCGCGGCTCGGTCTCGAGCAGCTTGAAGAGATCCGGATCGATCTCGGCCGCGTCGATCGACGACAGGCGCAGGCGCGGCAGATTCGGAACCATGCGCAGGATGCGGCCGACCAGCTGGCCCAAAGTCGGCTGGCCCGGCAGGTCCGCGCCCCAGGAGGTGACGTCGACGCCGGTCAGCACGACCTCGCGATAGCCCTCCGCGGCAAGGCGGCGAACCTGCTCGACCACCTCCCCGGCCGGGGCCGAGCGCGAGTTTCCCCGGCCATAGGGGATGATGCAGAAGGTGCAGCGGTGGTCGCAGCCGTTCTGGACCTCGACATAGGCGCGAGCGCGGTCCTTCAGCCCGTCGATCAGGTGGCCGGCGGTCTCCTTGACCGACATGATGTCGTTGACCCGGACGCGGGCGGTGGTCTCGACCAAGGCGCCCGGCGCGGCCTTTTCGGCGTTGCCCAGCACAAGGTCGACCTCGGGCATGGCGGCGAAGGCGGCGGGATCGATCTGGGCTGCGCAGCCGGTGACGATCACCCGCGCGCCTGGCCGCTCGCGGCGGGCCTTTCGGATCGCCTGGCGCGCCTGGCGCACGGCCTCGTTGGTGACGGCGCAGGTGTTGAACACCACCGCGTCGGACAGCCCGTCGGCGGCGGCGCGCGCGCGGATCGCCTCGCTCTCGTAGGAATTCAGCCGGCAGCCGAAGGTGACGACATCGACGCCGTCCGGGCCGGACAGGGTGGTGGCCGGCCCGCCCTCCTCGCCCACTTCGGGCTTGGGCTTCGGCGCGGCCTTGATGACGGTATAGGTTCCCATGGCCTTACGCCGCCACGGCCTCCGGCAGCTTGCCGGCGTATTCCATGGTGATCGGGCCGGTCATGATCACGTGACCGTCGCTCTCGCGCCATTCGATGACCAGCGAGCCGCTCTCGAACGCGACACGCGCCTTGCGGTCGGTCAGGCCGCGACGCACGGCCGCGACCTGGGCGGCGCAGGCGCCCGTGCCGCAGGCCTGGGTGAGACCAGCGCCCCGCTCCCACACCTTCAGCTGGATGTGGTCGCGACTGGCGACGTGCGCGAAGCCGACATTGACCCCTTCGGGGAACAACGGGTGATGCTCGACCAGGCTGCCGGTCTTGGTGGCGAATTCATCCGACACAGGCGCGTCGACGAAGAACACGACGTGCGGATTGCCCATCGAAACGCAGACCGGCGTGTGGACCAGCGGCGCGTCGATCGGGCCGACCTGCAGCTCGACCCGCTCGGTGTTCATCTCTTCCGACAACGGGATCTGGGTCCAGTCCAGGCCGGGGAGCCCCATATCGACCGTCACCAGCTTGTCGCCGGCGGCGACGCCCGACAGGCGCCCCGCCACGGTGTCGAAGGCCACCGACTCTTTGCCGGCCGACTGCATCAAAAGCCAAGCCACGCAGCGCGTGCCGTTGCCGCAGGCCCCGGTCTCCTCGCCGTCGGAATTCCAGAAGCGCACATAGGCCGATGCGCCTTCGGCCCGGGGCGGATCGATGGCGATGACCTGGTCGCAGCCGACACCGCCGTCCCCGCGTTTGGCGATCTTGCGGATCTCCTCGGGGGTCGGGTCGAAGCTCTGGGTGGCGGTCTCGATGACGACGAAGTCGTTGCCGAGCCCGTTCATCTTCAGGAAGGTGCGGCTCATGGCTGGGCTATATAGTGGAAAGCGCCGCGAAATGCACCGCGACGATCAGCGCCAGGATCAAGACGGACTTCGCCTGCGCGCCCGGCTGCGGGCCCTGTACCACGGCGCCTCGCCGGCGGCGGTGCGGTTCCGCTATGCGATCATCCTGATCGACCTGGCCATCATCGCCTTCTTCATCGCCGCGCCGCTGATGCAGCGACACGGCCTGACCTTCTATCTGATCGACTATGGGGTGGCGGCCTTCCTGGCCCTGGACCTGGCCGCGCGGGCCATCGCCCATGGGGACGTGAAGTCGTGGCTCAGGAAGCCGATCGTCTGGCTGGACCTGTTCGTTCTGGCCACCCTGCTGTTCCCGGCCTGGCTGTTCAACTTCGGCTTCCTGCGCGTGCTGCGCCTGTGGACCCTGATCCACAGCGAGTTCTTCTGGCGCACGGTCGGGCGGCGTTATGACGACACGCGGGTCGAGGACGTCACCCGGGCGGCCAGTTCGCTGGCGACCTTCGTCTTCGTAGTCACCGGCTTCGTCTACACCAGCTTCGCGGGCCGCCACGAGGGCATCAGCGGCTATGTCGACGCGCTGTATTTCACGGTCACCAGCCTGACGACCACCGGCTATGGCGACGTCACCCTGCCCGGCGTCTGGGGCAAGCTGTTGTCGATGGCGGTGATGCTGGGCGGGGTGTCGCTGTTCATCGGCCTGATCCAGTCGATCCTGCGGCCGCACAAGGTGATCCATCAGTGCCACGCCTGCGGCCTGCGCCGGCACGATCCGGACGCGGTCCATTGCAAGGCCTGCGGGATCCTTCTGAACATTCCCGACGACGGGGCCTGATCGACCCTGGGAAGCGCTGGCGCGGGCAGGAATTTTCGCTACCGTCGCCCGCTTCGCCATGCCTTTCGCGGCCGTCGACGGATGACTAGATGCGTAAGCTCCTCCTTGCCCTCCTTGCCTCCACGAGTTTGATGACCCTCGACCCCGCAACCGCCGCAGACGCGCCCAAGGCTGAAGAAACCCGCACGCCGCTGGCCGAACTGGGCAAGGACGACCCGTACCTCTGGATGGAGGAGATCGAGGGGACGCGCGCCCTCGACTGGGCCAAGGCCCAGAACGCCAGGAGCCTGCCGGTGCTGCAGGGCGATCCCCGCTACGCCGATCTCCAGGCCAAGGCGCTGGAGATCCTGAACGCCAAGGACCGCGTACCGGGCGTCTCGTTCGCCGGCGACGGATCCCTGCGCAACTTCTGGCAGGACGCCGACCACGTGCGCGGCCTATGGCGCAAGACGACGCTGGACAGCTATCGCATGGCGGAGCCGGCCTGGGAGACGATCCTCGACGTCGACGCCTTGTCCAGGGCCGAGGACGCCAACTGGGTGTTCAAGGGCGCCAGCTGCCTGCCGCCGCACGACACGCGCTGCCTGATCACCCTGTCGAACGGCGGCAAGGACGCCGTGACCGTCCGCGAGTTCGACACCACGACCAAGAGCTTCGTGGACCCCGTCCAAGGGCGTGGCTTCGTGCTGCCCGAGGGCAAGCAGAACTACGCCTGGCTGGACGAGGACACCCTGCTGGTCGGCCGCGAGTGGCGGCCCGGCGAGCTGACCAAGTCCGGCTACGCCTACGTCCTGAAGACCCTGAAGCGCGGCCAGGCCCTGGACCAGGCGGTCGAGGTCTATCGCGGCGCCGACACCGACGTCGCGGTCAGTCCCTATGTGCTGCGCGACAGTGACGGCAAGGTCGTGGCCGTGCTGGCCCACCGGGCCGTGACCTTCTTCGAGAGCGAAACCTATCTGATCGAAGGTCCTCGACCGGTGAAACTGGATCTGCCGCTGAAGAGCTCGATCCAGGGCTATGTCGCCGGCCAGATGGTCGTGCTGATGGAGCAGGACTGGAAGGGCTTCAAGACCGGCGACCTGATCAGCTTCGACCTGGCTCAGCTGAAGGCCGCGCCGGACAAGGCGGCCGCCACTCTGGTCCTGCGGCCGACCGCGCGGCAGTCGGTGGAGCAGGTCACCACCACCCGCACCAAGCTGGTCGTCGGCCTGCTGGACAACGTCAAGGGCGCGGCCCGGGTGCTGACCCACGGCCCTCAGGGCTGGAGCGCCCAGACGCTGGCCTTGCCGGCCAACAGCGCGATCGGCCTGGGCTCGTCGGCCGAGACGGACGAGCGGCTGTTCATCACCGTCACAGGCTACCTGACCCCGAGCACCTACTGGCTGGCCGACGCCGGCACGCTGGAGCTGGAGCAGGTCAAGGCTTCGCCGGCCCGCTTCGACGCCTCGACCCACGTGGTCGAGCAGTTCGAGGCCACGTCCGCCGACGGCGTGAAGATCCCCTACTTCGTCGTGCGGCCCAAGGCCTTGAAATATGACGGCTCGGCCCCGACCCTGCTTTACGCCTATGGCGGGTTCCAGGTGTCGATGACCCCGGCCTATTCGGGCGTGCTGGGCAAGCTGTGGCTGGAGCGCGGCGGCACGTATGTCGTGGCCAATATCCGCGGCGGCGGCGAGTTCGGCCCCGCCTGGCACGAGGCGGCCCTGAAGGCCAATCGTCAGAAGGCCTATGATGACTTCTTCGCCGTGTCGCAGGACCTGATCGCCCGCAAGATCACCTCGCCCCGGCGCCTGGGAATCATGGGCGGCAGCAACGGCGGCCTGCTGATGGGCGTGGCCCTGACCCAGCGGCCCGAGCTCTACAACGCCATCGTCGTGCAGGTGCCGCTGTTCGACATGATCCGCTACAGCCAGATCGGGGCCGGCGCCTCGTGGGTGGGCGAGTATGGCGACCCGGCCATACCGGCCGAGCGAGCGGTGATCGCCAAGTACGACCCGTATTCGAACTTGAAGGCTGGCCAGAAATATCCCGAGGTCTTCATCGAGACCTCGACCAAGGACGACCGCGTCCACCCCGCCCACGCCCGCAAGGCGGCCGCGCGGTTGGAGGACCTGGGCTATCCGGTGCTCTATTACGAGAACGTCGACGGCGGCCACGCGGCCAGCGCCAACCTGGCCGAGACGGCCCGGCGCCAGGCGCTGGAATACACCTATCTGACCCGCCGCCTGATGGACTGACGGCGGATGGCGCAGGCCACAACGGGATTTCGCAGAACAGCGTCTCGTCAACCCTAAGGAAAGTTATCGCTGTCAGGGTGCGCCCGACTCATCCCCATCGGGACGCCGTTCTTGCCTATCGAAGTCGTCAACGCCCTGGATCTCGCCCCCGCCGACATCGCGCGGTGGGTCGAGCTGCAACGTGGCCAGCCGCGACTGGATTCGCCGTTTCTTTCGCCGCACTGGACCCTGGCCGTGGCCAAGGCCCAAAACACCAAGGAAGCGGGCGAGAAGGGCCAGGACGTGAAGGTCGCGATCCAGCGCGGCCCCGGAGGCGAGGCCCTGGCCTTCCTGCCAACCCGCATCCGCCAGGACGTGGCCATGCCCGTCGGCGCGCCGATGTGCGACTACCAGGCCCTGATCTCGGCGCCCGGCGTGACCATGAACCCGCGCGAATTGTTGACGGCCCTGCATGCGGCGCGGATCGACTTCTGCCACATGATGGCCGACGACGTGACCCTGGCCCGCCACGCACGCGGCCAGGCCGACAGCTGGGTCGTGGAGATGCCCGACGGCTACGAAGCCTACGCCGCCGAGCGCAAGGCGTCCGGCGTCGGGGTGCTGAAGGACATCGACAAGAAGCGCCGGAAGGCCGAGCGCGAGGTCGGGCCATGCCGGTTCACGGCGATGTCGGAAAGCCGCGCGGCCTTCGACCAGCTGATCGCCTGGAAGCGCGTGCAGCTGTTGCTGACCCACCAGACCGACCTCTTCAAGGCGCCGTGGGTCAACAAGCTGCTGGACAAGCTGTTCACCCGTCGCTGTCCCGAGTTCGGCGGCGGCCTCTACACCCTGCACCTGGGCGAGCGTCTGGCGGCGGTGCATCTGCACCTGCGCGGCGAGCACACGATCCACGGCTGGCTGATCGCCCACAACCCCGACCTGGAGCGCTACTCGCCGGGCCTGATGTTGTTCCAGGACATCCTGAAAAGCATGGACGGCACGGCCTATACGCGTCTCGACCTGGGGACCGGCGACTATCGCTTCAAGCGCGAGCTCTCGAACGCCCGCCAGACGGTGGTGTTCGGTTTCCTGGGCTCGCCCTCGGTGCCGACCCTGGTCCGCCACGCCGCCTATGGCGTGCGCAGCGTGGCCGAGGCGCTGCCGCTGGGCCGGATCTCCGAGATTCCCGGCAAGGCCATGCGCCGCATCGACCTGCTGCGCGGCCTGCACTAGCCGAAAACCACCTCGGTCTTGCTTGCGCTTCAAAGCCTTCCGGACGTTTGACACCGGTAGCAATCTCGCCAATCGTCGGTCTTCGGCTCGAAGGGCGAGGAAACCAGGGTGCGCGACAGGAACTTCACGGGCGGACCGGATCGTCGGTCACTGCTGAGCGGCCTGAGCTTCGCCGCGCTCGGTCTGGCCGGCGCGCCAGCCTTCGCCCAAGCCCTGTTCTACCCGACCTACCCCAGGCCGGGCGCGCCCAAGCTGGAAGGCGCCGACAACAGCCGCCGGGTCATCCCACCGCCCGCCAAGGACTACTGGCCGTTCGCCGGAATCAGCGGCCCGGGCCGACCAGTGACCAGGACAACTCAGGACGGCGGCTGGCGCTCGGGCCTGTCGGAGGTCAGCTACAAGGGTCCCGAGCCGCGCAAATATCCGATCGCGCCCTGGAACGACGCCGACTCCGGCTTGGCCGTGAAGACCGGCAAGCTGCCCGCCATCCGCCCGATCTGGAACGTCCACATCCGCGACACCATCGTCTGCCTGGGCGGCGACGGCGCCTATTACATGACCGGCACCACCGGCGATAACTGCTGGGCCTTGAACGACGGGGTCGAGTTGTGGCGGTCCATGGACCTCAAGTCCTGGACCTATCTCGGCCTGGTCTGGAGCATCGAGCGCGACGGGACCTGGGAGAAGAACTGGACCGCCCGGGCGGGCGTGCCGTTCCGGGCGATCTGGGCGCCGGAGATCCACTTCATCAACGGCGACTACTTCATCTGCCACTGCATCAGCGGCGTCGGCATGGGCGTCCTGAAGAGCACGTCGGGCAAGGCCGAAGGGCCCTATGCACACGTCATCTCCGACCAGCCGATCAAGAGCGGCATCGACTCGACGCTGTTCCGAGACGACGACGGCAAGGTTTACCTGTCGTGGGGCGCGGCCACCAAGATCCGCGAGATCAAGCCTGACTTCAGCGACTTCGCCGGCGACTGGCGGGATCTCGTTTTCGACGACTCCGGCATCGATCCCAAGGCGAAGAAGAACGGCCAACCGCTGCGGCGGGTCGGCTTCGAGGGCGCGACCTTCTTCAAGACCAACGGCCGGTACTATGTCGGAGCGTGCAACAAGGACGAGGGCCGCTATTCGTTCTGGTTCGCCTCGTCGGACAGGTTGCTGGGGCCTTATGCCGGCCGGCACGAGGGTCCGGCGGGCGGCGGCGGCGGCAACCTGTTCCGCGACAAGTCCGGCCGCTGGTGGCAGACCTTCTTCGGCAACGACGATCAGATGCCGTTCCGGGAAAAGCCGGGCCTGATCGCGATCGCATTCGACGCGAACGGCCGGGTCGTGGCCAAGCCCGACCAGCCGTTCAAGCCGCTCGTCTAGTGTCTGGCGTCCAGACCCTCTAGTGGACGGCGTTGATCCGCATGGCGCGCGGATCGACGACGCCAGCCGTCCAGGCCCGGGTCCAGCCGTATTTCAGTTCGCCCTCACGGAAAGCGAAACGATCCAGGTGCTTGGCCACCACGTCCTCAAGGCGGGCCAGGCCCTCCAGGTCGGCGGCCTCGACGGTGATGTCCAGGCCGTCCGGGTGGGCGATCATGCGGCAGGTCCCCAGGGGCAGCGGGAACAGGGCCGAGGTCTCGTCGTAACGGACCTCGAACTTGTGGCTCCAGTGCTTGGCCAGCTGGGTCATGTAGCGGGCCGCCTTGTCGGTGGCGACGCGGGCGTGGCTTTCCATGGCCTTGCTTCCCTCTAGATGGCTTCAATGGCCTGGGCGGCGTCGTCCAGGACCTTGGCGACCGCCGCGATCTGCTCGGGGCTAAGCTGGCCGTGCAGCTTCAGCCGCAGGGCCGTCTTGACGTTCTCGCGGGCCCGCAGGATCTGCGGCGAGAAGGCGGCGCTAGCCGAGGCCGCCTCGGCCATGCGCTCGAACAGCGAGCGGACCGGAGCGTCGTTGCTGGCCAGGAAGGCTTCGCCCTCCGGCGTGATCGTATAGAGCTTCTTGCCGCCGCCGGCGTCGCTGGCGGTGACATAGCCCAGCTCTTCCAGCAGGGTCAGGGTCGGATAGACCACGCCCGGGCTGGGGCTGTAGGCGCCGCCAGCCGCCGTCTCGATGGCCTTGATCAGCTCGTAGCCATGGCTGGGCTTCTCGGCGATCAGTTTGAGGACCACGAAGCGCAGGTCGCCATGGTCGAAGAACCGGCCCATGCGGCCGCCGCGGCCGCGCGGGCCGCCTCGATGATCGCCATGGAAACCGAACGGGTGCCGGCCGTGATGTTCATCGGCATGGCCACGCCAGTGGCCGCGATGGTGATGGTGTCGTCCAAACATGTGTGTTTTAGATCCTATTCCGTTATATCGGAATGATAGATATATCGGATTGTTCCGCCGTCAAGAGCTATTTAGATATATCTGATTATGTCGTTTCGAGCAGAGCGGCGCAGAGGATCGCCAGCATATGAGACCGGCGCGTTCTGGAGCCCCGTTCGCGTCCAGGAGAGCGGCTTCCATGCAACACGCGCTAAGCGTGACTGGAAATAGTCGCTTTCAATCTTGATACGGAGGGCGGCGTGAATACATGGCGCGTGTGAGAAGCAGGAGCACCGGCGTGCGCGATTTGAACCAGAGCCTTCGCCAGGCGACCCCGGAACGGCGTTTCGTCGCCGCCGGCGCCGTCGTGGCCGCCGGTGTGCTGGCGCTCGCGCCGACCGCGCGCGCCGAGGATCAGATTCCGACGGTTCCGGCCGCTGCGGCCGCCAGCGGCGACACTGGCGTCGCCCAGACCTACGATCCGCTGGAAGGCTTCAATCGCGGCTCGTTCAAGGTCGGCATGGGCCTGGACAAGGTCGTGTTCTCGCCGATCGCCCACGGCTACATCGCCGTCACGCCCAAGGTCGTGCGCAACCGCGTCAGCAACGCGGTCTATAATCTGGGCGAGCCCAACACGATCATGAACCACGTGCTGCAGGGCAAGCCCAAGCGCGCTATGCGCTCGACCGCCCGCTTCGTGGTCAATTCCACCGTGGGCGTGCTGGGCCTGTTCGACGTGGCCGCCAAGATGCATCTGCCGCCGCGGGGCGCCGATTTCGGCCAGACGCTCGGCGTTTGGGGCGCGGGCCCCGGCGCTTATCTCTACGTGCCCGGCATGGGCCCCCTGAACGTCCGCGACGGCTTCGGCCGCGCGCTGGACATCGTGACCGACCCCGTCTCGCTGTATGTCGGCGGCTTCTCGACCGACTTCGGCAAGGCCCGCACCGGCGTGACCATCGTCGATCTGCGGGCCCAGACCGACGGCGCGTTCCACGCGCTGAAGGACGCCGCCGATCCGTACGTCACCACCCGTTCGGCCTATGGTCAGTATCGCGAAGCCCAGATCCGCGACGCGACCGGCGAGGCCGAGGACCTTCCCGATTTCGACACGCCGCCCCCCTCCCCCACCCCGGGGGCGACGCCCAAACCATGACCTCCCCCGGTAACATCATGAAAAACCCCCTCACCACCCGGCGCGGCGCCAACGCCGCGCTTTTGGCTTTCTTCGGGGCGGCGAGCTTCGCCGTCGCCAGCCCGGCCCTGGCCCAGGCCCGCGACCCCGGCGCCGAAGCCTTCGTGCAGACCAAGGCCCAGCGCGTGATCAGCGTCCTGGCCAACAAGGGCATGCCCGACGCCCAGAAGAAGCAGGTCTTCCACCAGGCGGTGGACGAGCTGGCCGACGTGCCGCGCATCACCAACTTCGTGCTGGGCAAGTACGCCCGCACCATCACGCCCGAACAGCGCGCCCGCTTCACGCCGGTGTTCCGGACCTATGCCGAGAACGTCTACCAGAACCGCATCGACGACTATCGCGGCGAGCAGCTGAAGGTGACCGGCTCGGTCGTCCGCAAGCCGGGCGACGTGATCGTCAACACCACCATCTCGGGCGGCCAGATCACCACCCCGCTGCCGGTCGCCTGGCGCGTGCTGGGCGGCGGTCAGAACTGGAAGGTCGTCGACGTCCAATTCAAGGGCATCTGGCTGGCCATCACCCAGCAGCAGGACTTCGTCTCGACGATCGACAACGCCGGCGGCAACATCGACGTGCTGATCAATCAGCTGCAAAAGGGCGGTTCGGGCCCATCGGCGCGTCGTTGACGCGCCGATATCTAGAGCAAGAACGCGGGTCGCCGTTAAGAGCGACCGGGACCGATAACGAACAAAGGGGATTTGACCTTGCGCGAACAATGGGCCGAGACGGCCATGGGCGTCGTCGTCCTCGCCCTGGCGGCGGGGTTCCTGACCTATTCGCTGAGCGTGGGCGGCGTCCACAGCAAGCGCGGCAACTATGAGATCAGCGCGAAGTTCGGCGAGGCCGGTTCGCTGGCCCCCGGCGCGGCGGTCAGCGTCGCCGGCGTCAAGGTCGGCACGGTCTCGCAGGTCACCCTGGAGCCCAAGACCTATCTGGCGATCGCCAAGCTGAGCATCGACCCGACCGTCAAGCTGCCGGCCGACTCCACGGCCAAGATCACCAGCGACGGCCTGCTGGGCGGGGCGCACATCGCCATCGCCCCGGGCGCCTCGCTGGACGACCTCAAGCCCGGCGGCGAGATCGAGAACACCCAGGGCGCCGTCGACATCTTCGGCCTGATCGGCTCGGTGATCCGTCCGCAAGGCGGCGGTTCGGGCGGCGGTTCGGGCGGCGGCGACGCGGCCACGCCCTCGACGGCCGCTCCGGCCAATCCGGCCACCCAACCGGCCGAGAGCTACTGACATGGCCTCGGCCGAGGCGGCTGCGCGGGCGACCGCCAACCCCATCCGGATCCTGGGGCGCTCGACCCTGGCCGCCGTGCGCATGGTCGGCGCGGTCGGGGTCTTCGCCCTGCGCGGAACCCTCGCGGCGCTAACGCCGCCCTGGTTCCTCGGTCAGCTGTGGCGGCAGATCATGGCGATCGGCTTCTTCTCGCTGCCGGTCGTGGGCCTGACCGCCGTCTTCACCGGCGCGGCCCTGGCCCTGAACATCTTCACCGGCGGCGGGCGCTTCAACGCCGAGCAGGTCATGCCGCAGATCGTGGCCCTGGGCATCACGCGTGAACTGGGTCCCGTGCTGGCCGCCCTGATGCTGGCCGGCCGCGTCTCGGCCGCCATCGCCGCCGAGATCGGGGCCATGCGCGCCACCGAGCAGATCGACGCCATGCGCACCCTGTCGACCGATCCGTTCCGATACCTGGTGGGTCCGCGCCTGCTGGCCGGGGTGCTGATGCTGCCCCTGCTGACCGCCGTGGCCGACACCATCGGCGTCGCCGGCGGCTGGCTGGTGGCCACGCGGGTGCTGAACTTCAGCCCCGAGATCTACATCCGCAACACCCTGGACTTCCTGCAGGCCTGGGACGTCGTCTCCGGCCTGATCAAGGCCGCCGTGTTCGGCTTCATCGTGGCGCTGATGGGCTGCTACCACGGCTACAACGCCAAGGGCGGGGCGCGCGGCGTTGGCCGGGCCACGACCCACGCGGTGGTGTCGTCGGCGATCCTGATCTTCGCCTCGGACTACCTCCTGACCACCTTCTTCACCCACGCCGCCCAATGACCGAAGCGATCCCGAAACTCGCCTGGAAAGGCGTGACCAAGCGCTTCGAGGGCCGCACGGTCCTGGACGGACTGGACCTGTCGGTTGCGCCCGGCAAGTCGCTGGTGATCATCGGCGGCTCGGGCCAGGGCAAGTCGGTGACCATCAAGACCGCCCTGGGCCTGATGCGCCCCGAGGCCGGCAAGATCGAGCTGGACGGCAAGAACGTCGTCGGCCTGTCGGAAGGTCAGCGGCGCAAGCTGTTTTCCCGCGTCGGCGTGCTGTTCCAGGGCGCGGCCCTGTTCGACAGCCTGACCATCTGGGAAAACGTCGCCTTCCGCCTGATCAACGCCGACGGCGTGCCGCGCAAGGAAGCCAAGGAACGGGCGATCGAGGCCCTGGAGCAGGTGCGCCTGGCGCCGGCCGTTGCCGACCGCTTCCCGTCCGAGCTGTCCGGCGGGATGCAAAAGCGCGCCGGCCTGGCCCGCGCCGTCGTCGCCCGGCCCGAGATCCTGTTCTTCGACGAGCCGACCACGGGTCTCGACCCGATCACCGCGGCGGCGATCAACCAGCTGATCTCCGACCAGGTGCGGCGCCTGGGCTCGACGGCCGTGTCGATCACTCACGACCTGGCCTCGGCCCAGACGATCGGCGACGAGATCGCCATGCTGCACGACGGCAAGATCATCTGGCGCGGCCCGGCGCGCGAGCTGCGCACGACGGATAATCCTTACGTCCGCCAATTCGTGGAAGGTCGCGCCGACGGACCGATCGCCCATGCGGTCTAGCGCGGTCGGGGCGCTTCTCCTGATCTCGAGCCTGCTGGCCGCGACGGGCGCGCAGGCCCAGGCGTTTGTCCGTCCCGACTGCCTGGGCCACCTGGCCCAGGTCGCGCCACGCTACGACACGGCCAATCACGAGCTGTGGTACAGGCGCTTCTGGACGGGATCCTGCGACATGAGGATCCCCAGGTGCATTCCGGGCCAGCCGAACTGGAACGGCATGATCACCACCCTGCTGCTGCGCAGTCCGGCGGCGCAGCGCCCGGCGGTGCTGGCCAAGGCCTGTCGCGTCGGCGAGCTGATCGGGCAGGAGTGGTCGCGCAGCAAGGCGGTCCGCAAGATCGACCTGGACGACCTGCGCCGTTTCAACCGGCAGCTGGAGAGTTCGAGCGACACCCTGCAGGGCCTGGACCGCGTCGAGCAAGCGGCCCGCGCCAAGCTGGCCGAACGCTAGTCGGCTTCGCGCAGGGTCTCGGCCAGCAGCCGACCCTCGACGCCCCGGCTGGAGCCCGAGCGCCAGGCGACCACGATCTCGCGGCTGGGGTGCTCGGCCGCCAGGGGGCGGACGGTGATCGCCGTCTTGTCGGTCAGGCCGGCCTGCACGGCCATGGCCGGCAGGAACGAGACGCCCAGGCCCGAGCCGATCATCTGCACCAAGGTCGGCAGCGAGGTGGCCGCGAAGCTTTCTTCCTCACCGACCCCGCGCGGGGGCTCCAGGCCGCAGGCGGCCAGGGCATGGTCACGCAGGCAGTGGCCGTCCTCCAGCAGGATCAGGTCGTCATTGCGCAGGCTGTCGGGATCGACACGGGTCGAGGCGGCCATCGGATGGTTGGCCGGCGCGGCGGCCAGGAGTTCGTCGTCCTCGACATGGGCCCAGTCCAGGCCGGTCATGTCGTAGGGCAGGGCGATCAGGGCCGCGTCCAGGGCCCCGGTCTTCAAGGCCGCGATCAGCCTCTGGGTCAGGTCTTCGCGCAGGAACAGCTTCAGCTTGGGAAAGCGCTCGCGCAGGACGGGGAGGGCGCGCGGCAGCAAGTAAGGGGCTACGGTGGGGATGACGCCCAGACGGAATCGGCCCGCCAACGGCTGGCCGGCGCCGCGCGCGGCCTGCACCAGATCCTCGGTCCGGGCCAGGATGTCTTCGGCCCGGCGCACGGCCTCCTGGCCGGCGGCGGTCAGGATCACCCCCGAGCGGGCTCGGTCGACCACCGGCGCGCCCAGGATCTTCTCCAGCTCCTGGATGCCGGCCGACAGGGTGGGCTGGGTGACGTAGGCGCTCTCAGCGGCGCGGCTGAATGAACCGTGCTCCGACAGGAGCTTCAGGTACTGCAACTGGCGAAGGGTCGGGAGAAGCATGGCCGCTATATAGGCGCCTTCTATCGAACTTCAAAAAACTATCGATTGGATAACTTCGGGGCCAGGGCGTATCCCTCTGCTCACGGTGATGTTCCGGCGTGTCTCCCCCCCTCGACGCCGCCTCACCGCCCGATCCCGGTCCGCGCCGCCGTCTCCCCACCCAGCAGGCGCGGGCCGGGACTTAGCCGTCCTACGATGCTAAGCGAACCTCCGACCTCACGGAGCGCTTCATGTCGATCCAGGCCCTGCGCGACCAGCTGCCCGCCTATGCCAGGGACATCGGGACCAACCTCATCGTGCTGGCCGGCGAGACCGTTCTGACGGACCAGGCCAGGTGGGGTTGTTTCGTCGCCAGCGCCTGCGCGGTCGGCGAGCCGGAGACGCTGCGCCAGGTCACGCTCGCCGCGCGCGCGGCGGGGCTGTCGCACGAGGCCTTCGCCGCCGCCCGGACGGCCGCGGCGATCATGGCCATGAACAACGTCTATTTCCGCGCCCTGCACCTGATGGCGGCGCCCGAATACCGATCGCTGCCGTCGAGGCTGCGGATGAACAGGCTGGCGCATCACCCGGGCGTCGAGACGGTCGATTACGAGCTGTGGTGCGTCGCCGTCTCGGCCATCAACGCCTGTGGCGCGTGCCTCGACAGCCACGAAGCCGAACTGCGCGCGCGAGGCGTGCAACCTCCGCAGGTCCAGGCGGCGCTGCGCATCGCGGCCGTCGTCCACGCCGTCGGTCGTGTCCTCGCCATCGAAGCTGTGGATCATCCCCCATTTTCGGGCGTTTGAGACGGGCCCGCGACGCCCCGCCGCGGCCTCGGCCCCTCGACATTCATCTTGTCCGTAAACTAAGTTGTTAACCTCTGGGTAAGAGATTCGCGGTTTCCGCAACCGTCCAGTGAGGACGCGGCGGGCTCGCACGGGGCGAAGGTGGGCTAGATGAGACTGCTGTCGAAGACTTCTCGCGAGAACAAGAACGGCAAGCCGACCGTTCTGGGTGAGGACACCCGGACCGAGACCGTGCAGCACCAGATCGAATCCACCCAGGCGATCGGCCAGCGCTACGAGACCATCCATGGCGGTCTCGACAGCATCGGCCGGGTCATGGAGCACCTGAAGGCCATCGAGCCGCTGATCGCCGAGATCCGCGGTCCCGTCGGCCAGGAGTTCGAGGCCCGCCGCGCCGAGCACGCCGAACTGATCGCCCTGCGCGCCAATTTCGACCAGGCCCAGCGCCAGATCGCCCAGATCCAGGCCGAGGAACGCGAGGTCAGCGCCCGTCTCGCGGCCGCCGAAACCGCCCTCGGCGAGTCCGAAGCCCGCCGCCAGACCCAGGACGCGGCCCTCGAAGACAACGCCCTCGAGATCGACCGCCTGCGCAACGCCCTGCTGCAGTCGGATCTGAAGGTCTCCAGCCTCGACGCGTCCTTGCGCGACGCCACCGCCCGCATCGAGCACCTGGTGCAGGACGTCGAGGGCCTGCGGGTCCAGGCGCAGGACATCGACACCCGCCGCGGCGACGCCGAGGCTGCTCTTGCCCGCGCCAACCAGGACAACGCCCTGCTGGGCGAAGAGGCCGCGACCCTGAAAAAGCGCGTCGATCAGGCCGGCCTGGACATCGCCCGCCTGTCGCGCATCGAGACCGATCTCGAGGCCCAGCTGGCCGGCGAGCGCGCCCGCGTCCAGGCCGTCGAGAACGCCCTGCAGGCCCATCAGACCGACAGCGGCCGCATCATCCGCGGCCTGGAAAGCCAGGTCGAGGCCAGCCGCGCCGAGATCTCGGCCCTGCAGACGCGCCTGGAGACCGCCACCGGCCGCGCCGACAAGCTGGAAGAGATGAACGGCCAGATCTCGGCCCGCCTGGCCGAGTCCTCGGCGCATCAAAAGGCCGTCGAGCGCCGCGCCGGCGATCTCAACGTCGCCCTGGAACGCGCGCTGGAGCGCATCCGCTCGCTGGAGGAAGAGGCCGAGGGCCTGCGTCAGCGTCACGCCGGCGTCGACACCGCCCGGGCTACGGCCATCGAACGCGCCGACCAGCTGGCCAAGAGCGCCGTCGCCCAGGAAAAGGCGATGAAGCGCGCCGAAGAGCGGGCTCAGCAGCTGCGCACGCGCCTGGACGCGATGCAGGAGGCCCAGGACCAACTGCGCCGCGAGCACGAGGAGAAGGTTTCCGAGCTGCAAGCGACGATCGAGCGCCTCACCTCGGAAGCCGCCCTGGCGGAGGGGGCTCTGGAAGCGGCCCGCCGCGACCGCTCGCGCCTGCAGATGGCCCTGCTGGGCGCCAGCGACGACGGCCTGGCCGAAAGCGCCTGATCCCTTCTCCTCCACGGGAGACGGCGGCCGGAAGGCCGGATGAGAGATTGACAACGCAGACGCCGCGACCGGCCGATCGGCTGTCGCGGCGTTTTTGTTCGGGCGACCCCTCACTCGGCCCGCTTCGCGAGCCATCCTCTCCCGCAAGGGGAAAGGGCACGCCTACTTCGCTTCCGCCGCCGCCTTCAGGCCGGCGACCTGCTGGCCCAAGACCGCGTCGACACCGCCGGCGATCTTGTCCAGGCCGCCCTTGAAGTAGCCGCCGACATCGTAGGTGACGACCACGGTCGTCTGACCGTCCTTCTCGGCCAGGACGAAGGTCAGCGCCCCGGATGCGCCCGAGCTCTGCAGCGGACCCAGGCCGCCGATCAGCACCAGCTTCTGGCCCGGTGCGGCATAGGCGGTCGTCATGTGCAGCACCGAGCCGCCGCCCGGCAGACGCTCGCAGAAGCAGCCGCCCGAGGCCGCGCCGAGCGACAGGTTGGCGGCCGAGCCCGACCAGGTGTGCGCCGAAGCCCACCACTTCGAGGGCTGCGCCAGCACCGCCCAAACCGTCGCGGCCGGTGCGGCGATCGTCACCTGGTGACGGACCTCGAAACCGCCCGGCTGGCTGTCGGTGACCTCGGCCCGCGCCGCTCCGGCCGGCAGCAGCGCGAGGGCGGCGGCGGCGATCATCATCTTCTTCATGGTCTTCCCTCCCGAACTACCTGCCCGAGGCTGTCGGCGGGGCAGGGGGCGCGTCAAGGACGGGCGCAAGCGTCCCGCGACGAAACCTACTCCACGGGCGACGAAATCATCGCGCCGCCGGCCTTCAGCCGGTCCAGCACGCCATTGGCCGGCAGAAGGAAGCCCAGGTCGACCACCGCCACCGTGACGCCGGGCCGCTTCAGCGCCTCGGTCATGGCGTCGGCCGTCTGGGCGACTCCCTTTTCCAGCAGGGCCGCGCCGCCGGGCGCGCGCAGCAGGCAGCGCTGAGCGGCGCTTTCCCGATAGCGCGCGCGGACCGAGGCCAGGTCGCCTTCGGCCCAATCGCGGCCGATCGTGGTCGAATGAGCACCGTCATAGGCAATCTCGTCCAGCGCCACGCGCAGGCAATACAGCTGGTCGTCGGGCGACAGCTTGGAGGCGATCGTGGTGACCGCGCTCATCCGGTACTGGCCGACCGCCTTGACCTTCAGCTTGCGGGCCTTGGCCATGCGCTCGATCGTGCTGACCGGCTTGGCCTCGGACAGGCCCGCCGCCTGACGGAAATCCGACAGCAGCAGGAACCCCGCCACGGCCGGTTTCCAGTTCTTGTAGTCGCCCGGTCCCTTGCGGGCCTGGTTGCGGGACTCCACGAACCGCGCCTTCAGGTCCGGCGGCAACTGGTCCTCGAGGTTTTTCCCCATCGGCTGGCGCAGGCCGCCGCCGAACTTCAGGATGAAGCCGGCGACCTGGGTCACGCCGACCGAGGCCTGCGGCGGGACCAGCACGAGGTCGGCCTTGCCCAGCGCCTTGTCCAGGCGCGGACTGGACCATTTCAGCGCATGGGGCAGGGGCTGGGCCGAACCCAGGATGTACAGCTTGGCCCCGTCCTTCTCGACCAGCCAGATCGCCGGGCCCGGCGGCTTGGCCACCACGGTCAGCTCGGCGACCACCGCGCTCTCGTCCTGGGCCGGCGCGGCGCCGAGCTCGACGGTCGGCGGCGGCGGGGCGGTCTGGGCGAGGGCGGCGCCAGCGATCAGGGAAAAGGCGAGGGCGGACAGAGCGGACTTGGACGCGGCCATCGAAACTCCTTCAGCCCCCGCGCCCATGTAACCCTTCTCCCAAGGCGGGAGAAGGGCTGGGGACAGGCCGATCAGGCCCCGGGCGGGACGGGGAAGCCGCGCTTGCGCATCAGGGCCCCGATCTTCACGTCGCGGCCGCGGAAGGCGCGGAACTGGTCGACGGGGTCGACCGTATTGCCCCTGGACATGATCGTCTCGTACAGGCGCTTGGCGACGGCCTTGTCGTAGAACTTGCCCGGCGCCTCCTCGAAGGCCTCGGCCGCATCGGCGGTCAGGGTGTCGGCCCACAGATAGCTGTAGTAGCCGGCCGAATAGCCATCCCCCGAAAACACGTGACCGAACTGCGGCGTGCGGTGCCGCATGACGATCTCCTTGGGCATGTTCAGCTTGGCCAGCTCTTCGCGTTCGAACCTGTCGGGGTCGATGTCGACGCCGCCGGCCAGGTGCAGCTTCATGTCGATCAGGGCGCTGGCCAGGTATTCGGTGGTGCCGAAGCCCTCGCCGAACTTGCCGGCGGCCTCGATCTTGTCGACCAGCGCTTGCGGGATCGGCTTGCCGGTTTGGTAGTGCAGGGCGAACTGGTTCAGCACCTGGGGCGTAGGCAGCCAATGCTCGTTCAGCTGGCTGGGGAACTCGACATAGTCGCGGGCGACGTTGGTGCCCGACACGGTCGGATAGGTCGCGTTGGCGTTCAGGCCGTGGATGGCGTGGCCGAACTCGTGGAACAGGGTGACTGCGTCGTCCCACGAGATCAACAGGGGCTCGCCGGGCTTGCCCTTGATGAAGTTGGAGTTGTTCGAGACGATCGTGGTGATCTCGCCCTTGAACCGCTCTTGCGTGCGGTAGGCGTTCATCCAGGCGCCCGAGCGCTTGCCCGGACGGGCGTAGGGGTCGAAGTACCACAGGCCGACGTGCTTGCCGCCGCGGGTCACCTCATAGACGGTGATGTCCTCGTGATAGACGGGAATGCCCGACAGCTTCCTGAACTCGAAGCCGTACAGCTGGCCCGAGGCCCAGAACATGCCCTCGCGCAGCTTGTCCAGCTGCAGGTAGGGCTTCACCTCGTTCATGTCGAGGTCGTACTTCGCCTTCCGGACCTTCTCGGCGTAGTACCGGTAGTCCCAGGGCTCCAGCTTGAAGCCCCCCTCTTTGCTTTGGGCGCCTTCCTTGTCGATGATCGCCTGCATGTCCGCGACGTCGATGGCGACCTGGGCGATCGCCGGGGTCCACACCGCCTCCATCAGCGCCATGGCGTTCTCCGGCGTCTTGGCCATCGAGTTCTCGAGACGCCAGTGGGCGTGGGTCGAATAGCCCAAGAGCTTGGCGCGCTCGGCCCGCAGCTTCAGGATCTTGGCGATGATGGCGTTGTTGTCGGTCGCTCCGCCATTGTCGCCGCGATTGACAAAGGCGCGCCAGACCTTCTCGCGCGCCGAGCGGACAGGGCTCTCGGTCAGGAACGGATCGACGCTGGAGCGGGTGTTCACGACGATGAACTTGCCCGGCAGCTTGCGCGACTCGGCGTTCGAGGCCGCGGCGGCCTTCAGGCCGTCGGGCAGGCCGGCGAGATCGGCTTCCGAGAGCTCGATCCAGGTGTTCTCGTCGGCCAGCAGGTTCTGGCTGAACTTGGTGTACAGGCCCGCCAGTTCGGTGTTGATCGCCCCAACCCGCGCCTTGGCGGCGGGGTCCAGCTTGGCCCCGGCGCGGACGAAGTTGGTGTAGTAAATCCACAGCACCCGCTGCTGCTCGGGCGTCAGCTTGGCCTTGGCCGGCGAATTGTAGACCGCCTCGATGCGGGAAAAGAGCGCGGCGTTCTGGGTGATCTTGTCGCCGTGCGCCGACAGCTTGGGATCCATCTCCTCTTCCACGACCTGGAAGTCCGGCGTGCTCATGTTCGAGCCCCAGATGTAATAGTAGGTCGAGACGTCGTTCAGCGTCCGGCCGGCGTCTTCGAGCGCCGCGATGGTGTTCTCGAAGGTCGGAGCGGCCTTGTTGGCCGTGATCGCATCGATCTCGGCCAGGTTCTTGGCCATGGCCGCCTCGAGAGCCGGCTTGAAGTCGGCGACCTTGACCTTGTCGAAGGCCGGCACGCCGCCATAGGGGCCGGTCCACTTCTGGAGCAGGGGATTTGCAGCTTGGGCCAAGGCGAAACTCGGGTTGAGGGCGGCGGCGGCGCCGGTGGCGGCGGCCGTGGCCAGGAACGTACGACGTTGCACGGAGGGTCTCCGGTGGATGTTTGGATGCGACCCTAGGACAAGCTTCCAGAGCCTGTCACATGACAGGACCGTAACTTTCCCGTAAGCGGCCGGCTCGCGTGGACGGCGCCCGGTTTGGCGGCTACAGCTTGGACATGATCGGCGTCTTCGACTCCGGCGTGGGCGGGCTCACGGTCCACCGCGCCCTCGTGCAGCGTCTGCCCCAGGCGGACTTCACCTATCTGGCCGACCAGGCCAACGCTCCCTATGGCGTGCGGACCGGCGAGGAGATCGTCGAGCTGACCAAGGCCGGCTGCGTCCGCCTGTTCGAGCGCGGCGCCAGCCTGGTCGTCCTGGCCTGCAACACCGCCTCGGCCATCGCCCTGCGCCGCCTGCAGCAGACCTGGCTGCCGAGCTACCGCAAGGACCTGGGCCGGCCGGTCAACATCCTGGGCATCATCGTGCCGACCATCGAGAAGGCCACGGGCTTGCCGTGGGAGCACGAGGCCGAGCGGCGCGGCGAGAAGGTCCAGCAGCTGGACATCCTGGGCGTGTTCGCCACCCAGGCCACGGTGCGCTCGCGCGTCTACGAGATCGAGATCGACAAGCGCAAGCAGGACCTGGCGGTGTTCTCCGAGGCCTGTCCGGAGCTGGTGCCGCTGATCGAGGGCGACGCCAGCGCCGTCGACCTGGCCAAGGCGGTCGAAGGCCACGTCCAGGCGCTGAAGACCCGCATCGGCCGCTTCCCCGACCGGGTGGTGCTGGGCTGCACCCACTACGAGATCATCGCCGACATCTTCCGTGCGGCCCTGCCGGCGGGCACCCCGCTGATCCAGCAGCCCGAGGCCACCGCCGACGCGCTGGAGCTCTACCTGCAGCGGCATCCCGAATATGCGACAGGGTCGAGTGGAAACCGCGTCTTCCTGACCACCGGAACGCCGGGGCCGCAGAACGGTCTGGTCCAGAGCTTCTGGGGCGGGCCGGTGTCGTTCGACGCGGCCTGAGGCATCGCCCCGACTTGCCCCTCCGCGCCTGCGGCGCTCCTCACCGGAGGGGGAAGACGGACGGCGCGGCCCGTCCGCGACCTTCTGAATCATTTCCTGACGAACGCCGTAAACGGCTCTTAACCCTCTTCAGGCACAACATCGCGGTTCGACCCATTCTGAGGGTCGGTGAAGGCGTAGTTGAGTTCGGAGACTTTCATGGCGCGAGCCGCGCGGCGATCCACGACGGAGCTCCTGTGGGACGCCATCCGTTACAGCTGGGTCCAGCCTTGGACGGCCCGGTTCCGGGGCGGTGTGGTTACCGTGATCGGGGCCGGCCTGCTGCTGGCCATCGCCACCTACAACGCCACCGATCCCAGCCTGAACGCCGCCACCGGCGAGCCGGCCCGTAACGCCCTGGGCGGTCCAGGCGCGGCGATCTCCGACCTGTTGATGCAGTCCGTGGGCCTGTCGGCCTGGGGGGTCGCCTTGCTGATGCTGGTCTTCGGCGTCACCCGCGTGGCCCAGGCCGATCCGGACGCAGAACGCAAGGACCTGCGCCAGCGCGCCATCGTCGGCGCCTTGGGCCTTCTGGCGCTTTCGGCCACCCTGGCCGCGCCCCCGCCGCCGGCCATCTGGCAGCTTGAGAAGGGGCTGGGCGGCTTCTGGGGCGACGCCCTGCTGCACATGGTCGCCGGCATCCTGAGCTTCGCCCACATTCCCGGCGCGACCGTGATCGCCGCCATCCTGTTCGCCATCGCGGCCATCGTCGCCCTGGGCTTCGCCATCGGCGTGCGCGAGGTCGATCCCGACGCCATCCACGCCGCCGTCAGCGGCGCCCTGCAGCCGCGCGTCCGCCCCGAGCCGGAACCCGAGCCTGCGCCGGTGGCAAAGGCGCCGCGCGCCCGGAAGGAGAAGACTGAGCCGGCGCCCAAGCGCGAGCGCCGCCTGCCGCCAATCGACGACGAGGAGGACGACGCCGTCGTCGCCGCGCCCGCCGCCGTGGCCTCTCCCCAACGCGCCTACACCCCGCCGCCCGCCAGCGAGGCCTATGACGACGAGGACGAATTCGAGGACATGCTCGACGCCCGTCCGATGGCCATCGCCAAGCCCAAGGCTCCCGTGAAGGAGTCCGGCCGCGAACAACGCGAACAGCAGAAGGCCTTCGACTTCGACGAGGACGCCGGCTTCCAGCTGCCCGAACTGGCCATGCTGGCCAAGTCCAAGCCGCGCTCGTCGGAAGTGGACGCCGGCGCGCTGCGCCAGAACGCCCGCTTGCTGGAAAGCGTGCTGGCCGAGTTCGGCGTCAAGGGCCAGATCGACCAGATCCGCCCCGGCCCCGTGGTCACCATGTATGAACTGGTGCCGGCTCCCGGCGTGAAGACGGCTCGCGTCGTGGCCCTGGCCGACGACATCGCCCGCTCGATGAGCGTGATCTCTTGCCGCGTGGCCGTGGCCCAGGGCCGCAACGCCATCGGCATCGAAATGCCGAACCAGCGCCGCGAGACCGTCTATCTGCGCGACCTGCTCTCCAGCGCCGACTACGAGAAGGCCAGCCAGATCCTGCCCATGGCCCTGGGCGAGACCATCGGCGGCGAGCCCTACATCGCCGACCTGGCCAAGATGCCCCACCTGCTGATCGCCGGCACCACCGGCTCGGGCAAGTCGGTCGGCGTCAACGCCATGATCCTGTCGATCCTGTACAAGCTGCCGCCCGAGAAGTGCCGCTTCATCATGGTCGATCCCAAGATGCTGGAACTGTCGGTCTATGACGGCATCCCGCACCTGCTGGCCCCCGTCGTGACCGATCCCAAGAAGGCCGTCGTCGCCCTGAAGTGGACCGTTCGCGAGATGGAGGATCGCTATCGCCGCATGTCCAAGATCGGCGTGCGCAACATCGGCGGCTACAACGAGAAGGCCAATGAAGCCGCGGCCAAGGGCGAGCACTTCGAGCGCACGGTCCAGACGGGCTTCGACGACGCCGGCCGGCCGATCTACGAGACCGAACAGATCCGCCCCGAGCCGATGCCCTATCTGGTCGTCGTTATCGACGAGGTCGCCGACCTGATGATGGTGGCCGGCAAGGACATCGAAGGCGCCGTGCAGCGCCTGGCCCAGATGGCCCGCGCCGCCGGCATCCACCTGATCATGGCCACCCAGCGCCCGTCGGTCGACGTCATCACCGGCACCATCAAGGCCAACTTCCCGACCCGGATCAGCTTCCAGGTCACCAGCAAGATCGACGCCCGCACCATCCTGGGCGAGCAGGGGGCCGAGCAGCTGCTGGGTCAGGGCGACATGCTGTACATGGCCGGCGGCGGCCGCATCACCCGCCTGCACGGTCCCTTTGTCTCCGACGGCGAGGTCGAGGCCGTGGCCAAGTTCCTGCGCGACCAGGGCATCCCCCAGTACCTGGAGGAGGTCACCGCCGGCGGCGACGAGGAGCAGGAAGAGGCCATCGAAGGCGCGTTCTCGGGCGAGGGCGGGGCCAACGACCTCTACGACCACGCCGTGGCCGTCGTCACCCGCGACCGCAAGGCCTCGACCAGCTACATCCAGCGCCGCCTGCAGATCGGCTACAACCGCGCCGCCTCGCTGATGGAACGGATGGAGAAGGAGGGCGTCGTCGGCGCCGCCAACCACGCCGGCAAGCGCGAGATCCTGGCCCCGCCGCCGCCACCGCTGTAGGAAGCGGGAAACCTTGGCTGTGCGGATGCGTTTCTGACGTCCAGCCCGGGGGCCAACCTGAACGGCGCTTCATCGGAGCGCCGGAAAATGGCCTCGCGCCGGCCTTCGCGCGGGCCAGGGTTGGGCTTAAGGAGTCCGCATGACCAATCGCCGTTTCCTCATCGCGGCCGGCTTGGCCGCCGCCATCGCCCAAGCCGGGCTTCCATCCGGGGCCTTCGCCCAGCAGGGCAAGCCCATGCCGGCCGCCCTGAACGCCGAGCAGCAGGCCCTGCTGGCCAAGGCCACCGCCTATATCCAGGGCCTGTCGTCGGCCAAGGGCCGCTTCGTGCAGACCGATGCGCGCGGGACCCAGACGCAGGGCACATTCTATCTGCAGCGCCCGGGCAAGGCGCGGTTCGCCTACGACCCGCCGGCCGGCCTGCTGGTCGTCAGCAACGGCAACAACGTCAACCTCTTCGACAGCCGACTGAAGACCTTCGAGAGCTATCCGCTCAGCAAGACGCCGCTGAACCTGCTGCTGGCGCGCGAGGTCCGGCTGGATCGCGGCGTGGTCATCACCGACATCCGCCCCCTGGCCGACGGCTTCACGATCGTGGCCCAGGACGCCAAGCGTCAGGCGCTGGGCAAGATCTCGATCGACTTCTCGAACAGCCCCGTGGCGCTGATGGGCTGGACGGTCACCGACATCAAGGGCGGCACGATCCGCGTGAGGCTCAGCGACTTCGCCGAGACCGCGGACCTGGATCCCAAGCTGTTCGTGCTGACCGATCCGCGCCGAAAGATCGGCCGGCCCTGACCGGATGGAAATGTGACATTACCACAACAGGCAAGAATCAACCGACTTCAGGGTTGACTTAAAGTTTTGAAGTGGCATATTTAACACGCATGGCGATGAGCGACCGACCCGCTCTTCGCGAACCGTGCCGGATCCTATCCCCTCCCGGCGGCGGCATGAGAGACTAGACTTTCGCCCCGGACACCAAGGTGTCCGGGGCGTTTTTCTTTTCAGCGGCCCGGGAAGCCGCTACAGCCGCGACATGCGCCTCCGTATCGCCACCTGGAACGTCAATTCCGTCCGCCTTCGCGCCGAGCAGGCCGCCCGCTTCGTCGACGAACAGGCGCCCGATGTCCTGTGCATGCAGGAGATCAAGTGCCAGGAGGGCGAGTTCCCCCGCGAGGCCTTCGAGGCCATGGGCCTGCCACATCTGAAGATCGCCGGCCAGAAGGGCTGGCACGGCGTGGCCATCGCCTCGCGCCTGCCGATCGAGGAGGTCCCGACCCTGATGAACTGTCGCGAGGGCCATGCCCGTTGCGTGGCGGTCAAGGTGGCCGGGGTCGAGATCCAGAACTTCTACATCCCGGCCGGCGGCGATTTGCCCGACCGCGTCGCCAATCCGAAGTTCGACCACAAGCTGGATTTCTACGAGACCCTGACCGCCGCCCTGAAGCGCCGCGATCCCAAGAACCCGCTGATCGTCACCGGCGACCTGAACATCGCGCCCGGCGAAAACGACGTCTGGAGCCACCGCCAGATGCTGAAGATCGTCAGCCACACGCCGGCGGAACTCGAGGCCTTCGACGCAATGATCAAGTCGATGGACCTGCTGGACCTGCCCCGCCTGGCGACGCCCGAGCCGGAAAAGCTGTTTTCCTGGTGGAGCTATCGCGCCGCCGATTTCCGCAAGTCGAACCGCGGCCTGCGCCTGGACCACATCCTGGCCAGTCCCGGCCTCCGCGACGCGGCGATCGTCGACGGCAAGGTCAGCGCGCGGGTGCACGACGACGTCCGCGAATGGGAACGCCCCAGCGACCATGCGCCGGTGACGGCGGATCTGAAGGTCTAGAAGTACCCCGCCGCTCCGATGTCCGCGAGCAGCCCCGACTCGGTGGGCGTCCAGCCCAGCGTCTCCCGCGTCCAGACGCTGGACGTCGCCGCGTCCATGCCGGCGAACATGGCGAACCAGCCGAAGTGTTCGGCCGGCCGGCTCTCGACGGGCAGGTTGAGGCCCCGGCCGATGGCCATCGCGATCGCGCGGAACGGTACGCCTTCGTCGTCCACGGCGTGATACCGCTCGCCGCCGACACCGCGTTCGAGCGCCAGGCGATAGACCTTGGCTGCGTCCAAGCGATGCACGCCCGACCAGCGGTTCTCGCCGTCGCCGATATAGGCCGAAACCCCGGTGCGGCGGGCGATGTCGATCAGCATCGGCACGAAACCGTGATCGCCCGGGCCGTGGGTCGAGGGCGCCAGTCGCACGGTCGAGGCCTTGACCCCCCGGGCCAGCAGGCCGGCCGCCGTGGATTCCGAGACACGCGGATAGCCGTCGACGCCTTCGGCCGGCAAGTCGGTCTCGACCGCCAGGCGGCCGGGCGCCAGGCGCGCCGTACCGGACGTGACCAGCAGCGGCTTGCCCGCCGCGCCTGCGCCCAGGGCCTCGATGGACCGGCGATCCAGCTGGCAGTTCTCGGCGAAGCGCGAGAAGTCGTGGTTGAAGGCGGTATGGATGACGCCGTCGGCCAATTCGGCCGTTCGCGTCAGGACATCGGTGTCCTCCAGGACGCCGCGCACCGCCTCGGCGCCGGCGGACTCGAGCGCCGCCGCGCCGGCTTCGGACCGGGCTAGGCCCAAGACCTGGTGGCCGTGGGCCAGCAAGTCGGAAACAACGGCCGAGCCGACAAAGCCGGTGGCGCCGGTGACGAAAACACGCATGAGACTGATCTCCGATTTCTCGGAGCCATCGTCAGCGCTATGCTGATCCTGTTAAAGTAGTGATCTTATACGGGTATAAAGCCTAACAGGATGGACGCGCCGCTTCTCCAGGAGAATCCGCTCGGCAGCTTTCTGCGCGACCGCCGCGCCCGGCTGGACGCCGCCGCCCTGGGCTTTTCCGGGCCGCGGCGGCGCACGCCCGGCCTGCGCCGTGAGGAGGTCGCCCAGCGCGCCTGCATCAGCGCCACCTGGTACACCTGGCTGGAACAGGGCCGGGGCGGCGCGCCGTCGGCCGACGTGCTGGACCGCATCGCCCGCGCCCTGATGCTGACCGAGGTCGAGCGCGAGCACCTGTTCCTGCTGGGTTTGGGGCGGCCGCCCGAGGTGCGCTATCGCGAAGCCGAAGGGGTGACGCCGCGCCTGCAACGGGTGCTGGACGCCCTGTCGCCCAGTCCGGCCCTGATCAAGACGCCCACCTGGGATGTCGTCGCCTGGAATCAAGCCGCGACCCTCGTGCTCAGCGACTACGCCGCCATGGCCCCGAACGAGCGCAACATCCTGCGGCGGATGTTCTGCGACCCCGCCGTCCGCGCCGCCCAGTTCGACTGGAACAGCGTCGCCCGCTTCGTGGTCGCCGCCTTCCGCGCGGACGTGGCGCGGGTGGGAGCCGGCGCCGAGGCCGGCGTGCAGGCCCTGATCGCCGAACTGACCGCTCGCAGTCCCGACTTCGCGGCGATGTGGGCCGACAACGACGTCCGTCACTACGGCGAAGGCCTGAAACGCCTGCGTCATCCGGTGCTGGGCGAGGTGGCGTTCGAGTATTCGGCCTTCACGGTCGACGGTCGGCCGGACCTGGCGATGATCGTCTACAATCCCGCAACGGCCGAGGACCTGGCCGCGGTAAGCCGCCTGGTCGAGCGCCGATAAGAACCGCTGCGTTCCAGCGGCATTGTTCGAAATTCCGCACGGCTCGTGCAGATTACAACGACTTATCGTCCAGTGCGGGGCGGCGCATATCGGGTGCGACCGATATCTGGAGACCTGACATGACCGACACCCATCCCCGCACCTTCAAGCTTGGCGATCGCCTGGTGGACCGCATGGGCTACGGCGCCATGCAGCTGGCCGGACCCCACGTCTTCGGCCCGCCGAAGGACCGCGACGAAGCGATCGCCGTGCTTCGCGAAGCGATCGCCGCCGGTGTCAATCACATCGACACGAGCGACTTCTATGGCCCGCACGTGACGAACCGGCTGATCGCCGAAGCGCTGGCCCCCTATCCGCGCGACCTGACCATCGTGACCAAGGTCGGCGCGACACGCGGCGAGGACGCGTCGTGGAACCCGGCCATGAGCGCGGACGACCTGACCCGCGCCGTGCAGGACAATCTCCGCAATCTGCGGCTCGAAGCGCTCGACGTCGTCAACCTGCGCATCATGTTCGACGTTCACGGACCCAGCGAAGGCTCGATCGCGGCGCCGTTCGCCGCTCTGGCCGATCTTCAGCGCCAAGGCCTGATCCGCCACCTGGGCCTCAGCAATGTCACCGCGACCCAGGTGGCCGAGGCCCGCGCGATCGCCGACGTGGTCTGCGTGCAGAACCAGTACAATCTGGTCCATCGCCAGGACGACGCTCTCGTCGACACGCTGGCGGCGGCCGGTATCGCCTACACGCCGTTCTTCCCCTTGGGCGGCTTCTCGCCCTTGCAATCGGAGGCGCTGTCGCGCGTCGCCGCCGAGCTGGGCGCGACGCCAATGCAGACGGCGCTGGCCTGGCTGCTGCAGCGCTCGCCCAACATCCTGCTGATCCCGGGCACGTCCTCGCGGGCGCACCTGCGCGAAAACCTCGCCGCCATCGACCTGGTCCTGCCCGAGACGGCGGTCGCGGCGCTGGACGCGATCGGCCGCACCGAACCGCGCGCCTGATCGCCCGCCCGACAGCGCCTGGGACTCGCGCCGGAAGCTTCAGCCTTCCAGCGCGACGACGCCCTGCTTGATCCAGAGGGCCCCGTCCTTGAGGTTCTTGCGGATCCAGGCTGCGTGAACCTCGCGCTCGGCGTCGGTCGAGCGCGGGGCCAGGGGCCGGGGCCGCGAGCCGTACGAACCCTGGATCGCCGCCGAGACCGACAGGGCCTCGACATGGGTCAGCTCCAGGGCGCGTTCCTTGCCGCCCTGCAGTTCCAGATAGACCTCGGCCAGGAGGTGCGAGTCGATCAGCGCCCCGTGCTTGTCGCGGCTGTCGAGGCTGATCTTGAAGCGTTTGCACAGCGCGTCGAGCGAGTTGTACATGCCCGGAAAGCGCTTCTTGGCCATGGCCAGGGTGTCGATCCAGCGCTCTTCGGCGATCGGCGCGCGACCGCACTTTTCCAGCTCGAAATTGACGAACTGGCGGTCGAAGGCGGCGTTGTGGGCGACCACGACGCTGTCGCCGACGAACTCCAGGAACTTGTCGGCGATCTCGTGGAACTTGGGCTTGCCGGTCAGGAAGGCCGACGACAGGCCGTGGACCTTCTCGGCCTCGGCCGGCATGTCGCGCAGAGGGTCGCAATATTCGTGGAAGTTGCGACCGGTCGGCATGAAGTCGACCACCTCGATGCAGCCGATTTCGACCAGGCGGTCGCCCGTCTTCGGATCGAAGCCGGTGGTTTCGGTGTCGAGGATGATTTCCCGGGCCATGGCCTTTCAATGGGCCGCTTCGAGCCAGGCTTCAAGCGTCGCCGGGGCCTGCCGGTTCAGATGCGACCATCTGAACCGATAAGCCGGCCCTTTCTTGGGGATGGAGCGCGATGGTCGCCGAAACCGGCCGCCACTTTCAGCTATCGCGTTTCGTTGCTCAACAGAGTCAGAAAGTCGCGAACCTGCTGGTGGGCCGCCTCGAGCCCTTGGCCCGTGTCGATGACGAAGTCGGCGCGAGCGCGCTTCTCGGCGTCGGGGATCTGGCGGGCCAGGATCGCTTCGAACTTCTCGGGCGTCATCTCCGGGCGGGCCAGGACGCGGGCGCGCTGGACGTCGGCGGGGGCCGATACGACCACCACCTTGTCGACCTTCTTCTCGCCGCCGGTCTCGAACAGGAGCGGGATGTCGAGGACGACGATCTCATGGCCCTCGGCCTCGGCCTTCTCGAAAAAGCCGATGCGATGGGCCCCGACCAGCGGGTGGACGATGGCCTCCAGCTTGGCCAGGGCCTCGGAATTCCCGACCACCCGGGCGCTGAGCCGGGCGCGGTCAATCGCGCCGTCCACGACCACGCCGGGGAACGCCGCCTCGACCGGGGCGACGGCTGCGCCGCCAGCCGCATACAGCGCATGGACCGCCGCGTCGGAATCGTAGACTGGCACGCCTTCCGCCTGGAACATCGCCGAGGTCGTCGACTTACCCATGCCGATCGACCCGGTCAGGCCCAGCACCAGCATGTTCAGGCCTCGCCCAGCAGCTTGAGCGCCAGGCCGCGCGCGTCGACCTCGGGCGAGGGGGCCGCGCCATAGATCGCCTCGAAGGTCGGGATCGCCTGGCGCAGCAACATCTCCAGGCCGTCGACCGTGCGACGGCCGGCGGATTGCGCGCGGCGCAGGAACTCGGTGCGCAGCGGCTTGTAGACCATGTCCATGATCACAGCCGTTTTCGGGGTCAGGGTCAGGTCGGCCGCCGGGCCGGCGCCGCCGCCCAGGCCCAGCGAGGTGGCGTTGATCACCAGGCCCGCTTCCGACAACAGGCCGGGCAGGCCGCCTTCCTCGGCCGCGAAGACCTTGGGTCCGAAGGCGTCGGCCAGCTCCTGGGCCCGGGCCAGGGTGCGGTTGACGATCGTGACCTTGGGCGCGCCAGCCAGCAGCAGGGCTGCAACCGCGCCGCGCGCCGCGCCGCCGGCGCCCAGGATCACGACCGGCGCGGCCGCGACGTCGAAGCCGGGCGCCTGGGCGACAATGGCGCCCAGAAGGCCAGGGCCGTCGGTATTGTCGGCATGGACACTGCCATCCTCGGCGAAGAGCAGCAGGTTCGCCGCGCCGGCCATCTTGGCCAGATCGCTGGCGGTGTCGGCCAGGGCCAGAGCCCTTTCCTTGAAGGGAATCGTGACGTTCACCCCGCGCACCGCACCGCCGCGGAAGGCCTCGACGAAGGTCTCGAAGCGATCGGCCGCCGGGGCGAACGGCACATAGGCCGCATCCAGGCCCGCCGCCTGGATCCAGGCGTTGTGCAGGACCGGGCTCATCGAGTGCTTGATCGGCTGGCCGCAGACGCCGCCGACAATAGCGGCGCCCGATATTCTAGAACTCATGTGGCCATGGCCCCGTGAAGTCGCAGGAAGTCGAGCAGGCCGATCAGCGGCAGGCCCAGGATCGCGAAATAGTCGCCGTCGACCTTGTCGAACAGCTGCACGCCCTCGCTCTCCAGCTCGTAGCAGCCGACCGACCACAGCAAGGCCTCGCCGCGACGCTCTATATAGCGGTCCAGCCACGCCTCGCCGAACGGGCGGACCGACAGCTTGGCCGTCTCCAGATTGCGCCAGATCGGCTGGCCGTCGCGGGCGACCACCACGGCCGAGTGCAGCTTGTGAACCTGGCCGCGCAGCTCCAACAGACGCTCGCGAGCCTCCTCCAGCGTGTCGACCTTGTCGATCAGCTTGCCCTTGAGATCGAGCGTCTGGTCGGCGCCGATCACCAGGCCGGAGCGCTTGGTCGAGACCTTGACCGCCTTCATCTCGGCCAGGGCGTCGGCGATGTCGCGCGGCGGGACCTCATCGGCCAGCAGGCCGGCCTTCGCCGCATCTTCGTCGACGCCGGGGCTGACGGCCTCAAACGCGACCCCGGCGTTCTTCAGCAGCATCTGTCGCGCCGAACTCTTGGACGCCAAGGTCACCGGGGTAGGCGTAGCAAGGGTCATCCCAGAACCTCGACCTTGCCGCGACCGCCCGACAGCAGGTTGATGATGGCCGCCGCAGTCTCCTCGACCGATCGGCGGGTGATGTCGATGACCGGCCAGTTCATGCGCTCGAACAGGCGGCGGGCCGCGATGATCTCCTGGCGCACCGCGTCGGCGTCGACATAGTCGCTCTCCCTGTTCTCCTTCAGGGACAGCAGGCGGTTGCGACGGATCTGGATCAGGCGATCGGGCGAGGTGATCAGGCCGACGATCAGGGTGTTCTTCAGCTCGAACAGCTCGGGCGGCGGCGGGCGGCCCGGCACCAGCGGCACATTGGCGGCGCGCACGCCGCGATGCGCCAGATAGATGCAGGTCGGGGTCTTGGAGGTGCGGGACACGCCGACCAGGATGACGTCGGCCTGGGTCAGGTCCTGGCCGCCCTGGCCGTCGTCGTGGGCGATGGCGTAGTCCAGCGCCTCGATGCGGTCGAAATAGTCGTTGGTCAGGGCGTGCTGGGCCCCGACCCGGGTCGAAATCCGCGCGCCCAGATAACGGGACATGGCGCTGATCACCGGATCAAGGGCGGCGATGCAAGGCATTTCCAGCTTACGGCAGCCCTCCTCGAGCGCCGCGCGCAGGCCCGGATCGACGATGGTGTGCATTACAACGCCCGGCGCGCCGCCGATCTCCTCCAGCGCCCGGTCCAGCTGCCGGGTGGAACGGACCAGGGCGTAGATGTGTTCGATGGGCAGGATGTCGGTGAAACGGGCGCACACCGCGCGCGCCATGGCGTTCAAAGTCTCGCCCGTGGAGTCCGAAACCAGGTGGATATGGAAGTAGGTGGCGAAGCGCGGCGGCAGCCGCTCCTGGTCCACGTGGCCCAGACTCTCCTGTGGATCATCCGTTAACGGTTGCTTAACCACTTGCCCTGCCTCTGGGGACGCCTGGGCGCCGAAGGGCTCCAAAGGCGTCGTGACATGGCGCCGCTGTGATCAACGGTCGCATTGCTCGCGTATCATCCCCAAGCTTGCGCCGCATCCCCCGATAAGTGAATCCCGGCTGTCCAGACCTCGGGACAGAGTCCCGCGAGGGGTCTTTGTCGCGCTGGAGCGTGTTAAGAATTCATTAAAGTCTTCAACGCGCTGCTGGACGATCCACATGATTAACAGAGTCTTAACCACATGTGGGAAGGCCTGGGGGCAAAGGCGGATCGGCTGTGCGAGTCACTCGCCTGTCAGGCGTTTTCCCCACTATGCAGTTGCCCTCCCACCCCCTCTTTCAATCTTAATTTCTTATTAAGAAATGATAGGAGGGTCTTAGGAGTCTTACGGGCTTGAGCCCGAGCGAGGACCGGGCTTTAACCCGAGCCATGACGTCTCCCACCCAGACTCCTAAATTTCTCTCAACGCTCGCTGGCGAGAAGCATGCGCATCCGCCGATCTGGTTCATGCGCCAGGCGGGACGGTATCTTCCGGAGTATCGGGCGGTGCGTGCGACCGCGCCGGACTTCATCAGCTTCTGCTTCGATCCCGAAAAGGCGGCGGAAGTCACGTTGCAGCCGATGCGGCGGTTTCCGTTCGACGCCTCGATCGTCTTCGCCGACATCCTGCTGATCCCGGGCGCCCTGGGCCAGAAGGTCTGGTTCGAGGCGGGCGAAGGCCCGAAGCTCGGCGAGATGCCGTCGATCGAGTCCATGGCCGAAAAGGCCGGTGAGGCGGGCAAGGCCCTTTCGCTCGTCGGGGAGACGCTGAACCGGGTTCGCTCGGCGCTCGATCCGTCCAAGGCCCTGATCGGCTTCGCCGGCGCGCCGTGGACGGTGGCGACCTACATGATCGAGAAAGGCAGCAGCGATCGCAGCGGCGCGCGGACCTTCGCCTACCAGAACGCCGAGCAGCTGGACGCCCTGATCCAGGTGCTGGTCGACGCGACCATCGACTACCTGGCCATGCAGGTCGGCGCCGGGGCCCAGGCCTTGAAGCTGTTCGAGAGCTGGGCCGAGGGCCTATCCGAGCCGCTGTTCGATCGCCTGGTCACTCAGCCGCACATCCGGATCATCGAGGGGCTGCGGGCTCGCGGGGTCACCGCGCCGATCATCGGCTTTCCGCGCGGAGCCGGAGCATTGGTCGAGGACTATGCGGCCAAGGTCCCGGTGCAGGGCGTGGCGCTGGACACCTCGGCCTCGGCCAGGCTGGGTCAATCGATCCAGAAGACCAAGACCATCCAGGGTGCGCTGGATCCATTGCTGCTGCGGGCCGGTGGCGATGCGCTGCTGCGGCGGGTCGACGAGCTTCTGGAACAATGGAACCAGGGTCCCTACATCTTCAACCTGGGTCACGGCATCCTGCCCGACACGCCGATCGCCAACGTTGAACTGGTGCTGGAGCGGGTGACCGGCCAAAAGGTCGTCTCGCCGTGAGCCGGAAGCTCGCCGTCGTCCTGTTCAATCTGGGTGGGCCCGATGGTCCGCGCGCGGTGCGGCCGTTCCTGTTCAATCTGTTCCGCGACCCGGCGATCATCGGCCTGCCGGCGATTGCCCGGTATCCGATCGCGGCCCTGATCTCGACCACCCGCGAAAAGACCGCTAAGGCCAACTACGCGATCATGGGCGGCGGCTCACCGCTTCTGCCCGAGACGGAAAAGCAGGCCAGAGCGCTGGAAGCCGAATTGGCCAGAGCGCTGCCGGGCGTTGAGGCCAAGTGCTTCATCGCGATGCGGTACTGGAATCCGCTGACTGGTGAGACGGCCAAGCAGGTCAGTGCATTCGCACCCGATGAAATCGTGCTTTTGCCGCTCTATCCGCAGTTTTCGGCGACCACGACCGGCTCGTCGCTGAAGGTCTGGCGCGAAACCTATTCGGGCCCGGGTCGGCAGACGACGGTCTGCTGCTATCCGACGGAAGCGGGGCTGATCGAGGCGCACGCCCGGCTGATCCGCGAGACCTGGGAGAAGGCCGGTTCGCCGGCGAACGTGCGTCTGCTGTTTTCAGCCCATGGCCTGCCCGAGAAGGTGATCCTGTCCGGTGATCCCTACCAGAAGCAGATCGAGGCCACGGCCACCGCCGTCGCCGCCAGATTGCCGGCGGATCTGGACTGGACGGTCTGCTACCAGAGCCGGGTCGGGCCGATGAAGTGGATCGGGCCCTCGACCGACGAGGAGATCCGTCGGGCAGGGGCTGATGGCAAGGGGGTGATCGTCACCCCGATCGCCTTCGTCTCCGAGCACGTGGAAACCCTGGTCGAGCTCGATCACGAATACGCCGAACTGGCGAAGACGGTCGGGGTCGCCGACTACATCCGCGTACCCGCCTTGGGCGCGGCGCCGGAGTTCATCGCCGGTCTGGTCGGGACCGTGACGAAGGCGATCGATGTCGGCGGCTCGATCCTGCCGGCGTCTGAATGGCGGTGCGGACCATATGGGTCCAAGTGTCCGTGCAGAGAGGGAGCCTCGGCGTGATCGATTTCCTGGTGGAGCACTTCAATCTGGTGCGCGGTCTGCACATCCTGTCGGTCATCGCCTTCATGGCCGGCATGCTCTATCTGCCGCGCCTGTTCGTCTATCACACCAAGGCCGCGCCCGGCTCGGAGATGGACGAGACCTTCAAGGTCATGGAGCGGCGGCTGCTGCGCGGGATCATCAATCCGGCCTCGATCGCCACGGCGGTGTTCGGCCTGGGTCTGATCCTGGCCGACAGCGCCATCCGCGGCTGGAGCTTCCTGGCCGAGCCCTGGATGGCGACCAAGCTGGCCGCTCTGGTCGGCCTCTACGGCTGGCATGGCTTCCTGTCGGCTTCGCGCAAGAAGTTCGAGCGTGGCCAGAACGTCCGCTCGGAAAAGTTCTGGCGGATCACCAACGAGATCCCGTTCGTGCTGGCGATCGTCATCGTCATCTCGGTGACGACGAAGTTTCTGAACCACTGACCCGCATGGCCGGCGCTTGACCGGCCGTGTCTCACGTGGTTTGGATCCGAAAGAGGGTTCACCGCCGGTGAACCGTCTTTCCTTTTACGGACCGGCGCCCCGTCCTGGTGCGCCCCGCGAGCGATCCGCTCCAAGGTCTGTCCCCCTAGCGACCGCGTCATCGCCAATCGACGCGCATGCTGGTCAGCCTGACGGGTTCGACCGGCATGACCCATGAAGTTCTACTGGCCGGACTCCGTCCTGGGGTCCGAGCCTCCTCTTGAGTCTTGTCATGACCGAAGAAACCGAAAACGAAATCCCGGCTGTCGAAGAGGCGGCCATCGAAGACACCGTCGCCGACACGGCCGACGTCGCCACGGAAGCGTCCGTCGAAGCGACCGAGGCGGAAGGCGAGGGCGAGGACGACAGCTCCGGCATCGCCGAGGCCGTCGCGGCCCTGGGCCTGAAGTCCATGTCCCTGCAGGAGCTGAAGGAGAAATCCCCGGCCGACCTGCTGGCGTTCGCCGAGACCTTCGAGGTCGAGAACGCCAACTCCATGCGCAAGCAGGACATGATGTTCGCGATCCTGAAGACCCTCGCCGAGGAAGGCGTGGAGATCTCGGGCTCGGGCACCATGGAAGTGCTGCAGGACGGCTTCGGCTTCCTGCGATCGCCGGAAGCCAACTACCTGCCCGGCCCGGACGACATCTATGTGTCGCCGTCGCAGATCCGGAAGTATGGCCTGCGCACCGGCGACAGCGTCGACGGCGCGATCCGGTCGCCGCGCGAGGGCGAGCGCTATTTCGCCCTGACCAACGTCTCGAAGATCAATTTCGAGAGCCCCGAGAACGTGCGCCACAAGGTGCACTTCGACAACCTGACACCGCTCTATCCCGAAGAGCGTCTGCACATGGAGCTGCCCGATCCGACCATCAAGGATCGTTCGGGCCGCGTCATCGACATCGTCGCGCCGCTGGGCAAGGGCCAGCGCTGCCTGATCGTCGCCCCGCCGCGCGTGGGTAAGACGGTGATGCTGCAGAACATCGCCAAGTCGATCGAGACCAACCACCCCGAGTGCTACCTGATCGTCCTCCTGATCGACGAGCGCCCGGAAGAAGTGACCGACATGCAGCGCACGGTGAAGGGCGAGGTGATCGCCTCGACCTTCGACGAGCCGGCGACCCGCCACGTCCAGGTGGCCGAGATGGTCATTGAAAAGGCCAAGCGCCTGGTCGAGCACAAGCGCGACGTCGTCATCCTGCTGGACTCGGTCACCCGTCTGGGCCGCGCCTACAACACCACCGTCCCGTCGTCGGGCAAGGTGCTGACCGGCGGTGTCGACGCCAACGCCCTGCAACGGCCGAAGCGCTTCTTCGGCGCGGCGCGGAACGTCGAGGAAGGCGGCTCGCTGTCGATCATCGCCACGGCCCTGATCGACACCGGCAGCCGCATGGACGAGGTGATCTTCGAAGAGTTCAAGGGCACCGGTAACTCGGAAATCGTCCTGGACCGCAAGGTCGCGGACAAGCGGATCTTCCCGGCTATCGACGTGCTCAAGTCGGGCACGCGGAAGGAAGAGCTCATCACCCCGAAGGACCAGCTGCAGAAGACCTATGTCCTGCGCCGCATCCTCAACCCGATGGGCGCCTCGGACGCGATCGAGTTCCTGCTCGACAAGCTGCGCCAGTCGAAGACCAACGGCGACTTCTTCCAATCGATGAACACCTGAGTCTGAACAGACTCACTCTGGATACGAGAAAGGCCCCGGTTCTACCGGGGCCTTTTTTGTTGGCGCTACCGCGTTCAGTCCTACGGAATGAGCAGGGTCGCCCCGGTGGTCCTGCGGCCCTCCAGCGCTTCGTGCGCGGCGCGGGCCTCGGCGAGGGGAAAGGTCTGGCCGATGTCGATCTTCACCGCGCCCGAACCGAGGACGGCGAACAGCGCCTCGGCGCTTTCATCCAGCTCCGCGGTGGTCGCGATATAGTCGAACAGGCGCGGGCGTGTGACGTAGGCCGACTTGGATCCCAGCTCCAGCGGCGCGAATGGCGGCACAGGTCCCGAAGCGTTGCCGAAGGTGACCAGAACCCCGCGCTTGGCCAGGCTCTTCAGGCTGGCCTCCCAAGTGTCCTTGCCCACGCCGTCATAGACGACCGCCGCGCCCTTGCCGCCGGTGATCTCGGACACCCTGGCCGCGACGTCCTCGCGATCGTAGTCGATGACGTGGTCGGCCCCGAGATCACGGGCGAGGGCCAGCTTGGCCTCGCCGCCGACGGTGGCGATGACGGTCGCGCCCAGGCTCTTGCACCACTGGACCAGGATCTGCCCAACACCGCCGGCCGCTGCGTGGACCAGAGCGACGTCACCAGGTTTCACGTGGAAACACCGGCGGACCAGGAACTCGGCGGTCATGCCTTTCAGCAGAGCGGCGGCGGCCGTCTGCAGGCTGACCCCGTCAGGGACCTTCACCGCACGCTCGGCCGGGACGACCGCCGCTTCAGCATAGGCCCCCATGGTCCCGTTGTAGGCAACCCGGTCGCCGACCCGGAACCGGGTGACGCCGTCGCCGATCGCCTCGACCACGCCCGCCGCTTCCAACCCGATCCCCGAAGGCAGCTTCACGGGATAGAGGCCCGAGCGGTGATAGGTGTCGATATAGTTCAGACCGACCGCCTGATGCCGGACCAGGATCTGGCCGGCGGCGGGCGAGGGGATCTCGACCTCGACGGGCTCGAGTACATCGGGGCCGCCAGTGCGGGCGAACCGGATCGCCAGCATCAAGCCAGCGCCTTCTGGAAGAAGGTCAGGCTGCGGCCATTGGCTTTGGCGGCGTCAGCGGCGTTGTAGTGGGCGCCGCCCTCGCGCGCGAAGGCATGGTCGCGATCGGCGTAGGTGTGAATCTCGATCTGGGGGTGATCCTTGAGAGCATTGAGGATGACCTGCTGGGCCTCCGGCGGGACGAACTGGTCTTTCTCGGCGATGTGCATCAGCAGCGGGTGGGCCAGTTTCTCGGCCTCGCCGACATGCTTCTCCAGGCCGACGCCGTAGTAAGAGACGGCGGCGTCCGCGTCGGTGCGGGTCGCGGTGAGGAAGGCCAGCAGGCCGCCCAGGCAGTAGCCGACTGCTCCGACCTTTCCGTTTACGCCGGGCAGGGCGCGAACCTTGGTGATTGTCGCGGCGATGTCGTTGACGCCCGCGTCCACGTCGAACGCGTTGAAGAGTTCGAAGGCCTTCTTCCACTCGGCTTCGGTCTGGTCGGTGATGTCGATGCCGGGCTCGATCCGCCAGAAGAGATCGGGGCAGACGGCGACATAGCCTTGGCCGGCCAAGCCGTCGCAGATGTCGCGCATCACCTTGTTGACGCCGAAGATCTCTTGGATCACGACGATGGCCGGGGCGTTGTCCGCCTGAGGGCGCGCCACATAGGCCGAGAAGTCGCCGTCGGGCGTGGTGATCGTGAGGGTTTCGCTCATCGGGGCTCTCCGTCCTGACTGGGCCGATGTGACTTTCGACCAAAGCGCTCTAACCTGCGCCGACGGGCTTGCCCCATAACAATATCGTGCCCTGACCGAAGGGAACCACCCGATGAAGATGACCATCGAGATCGACTGCACGCCCGTCGAGGCGAGGGCCTTTCTAGGCCTCCCCGATGTCAGCGGTTTGAACGAGCACCTGGTGAAGGAGATGCAGAACCGCATGGACGCCAACATGGCGATGCTGGCGCCCGAGGAGCTGATGAAGAATTGGATGGCGTTCGGCACGGGCGCCCAGGAGCAGTTCCGCAAGCTGATGACGGCGGCGGCCGGTGCGGCGGTCGGGAAGCCCTGAGCGCATGACGGATACGATCTTCGCTCTGGCCACGGCGGCTGGGCGAGCGGCGGTGGCCGTGGTGCGCGTCTCGGGTCCGGCGACCCTGTCGATCGTCGAGGCTCTGTGCGGCCGCCCGCCCAAGCCGCGCCTGGCGGCGCTTCGCAAGCTTCGCCATCGGGGCGTCGAGTTGGATGAAGCCTTGGTTCTGAGGTTCGAGGGGCCGGCCAGCTATACGGGCGAGGACAGCGCCGAGTTTCACGTGCACGGCGGCCGGGCCGTCGTTGAGGCCCTGTTGGCGGCGCTGGTCGAACGGGGTCTACGCCTGGCGGAGCCGGGCGAGTTCACCCGACGCGCCTTCGAGAACGGCAAGCTGGATCTGGCCCAGGCCGAGGGCGTGGCGGACCTGATCGACGCCGAGACCGAGGCGCAACGCCGGCAGGCGCTGGGCCAGGTCGGGGGGGCTCTGAGCCAGAGATACGATCGCTGGCGCGATCTGCTGGTGCAATCGCTGGCAATGCTGGAGGCGGCTGTCGACTTTCCGGATGAGGACCTGCCGGAAGAGGTGGCCCAGCGCGCCAGGCCAGGCCTGCGAACCCTGAGCGCCGAATTGGACGCGGCCCTGGCCGATGTTTCCCGGGGACGCCGCGTGCGCGATGGTTTCCGCATCGCCCTGGTCGGTGCGCCGAATGCAGGGAAGAGCACGCTGCTGAATGGGTTGGCCGAGCGCGACGCGGCGATCGTCACGGATATACCCGGTACAACCCGGGATGTGATCGAGGTTCCGCTGGTGTTGGAGGGTTACAGGGTTCTGGTCGCCGACACGGCGGGCATCAGGGAAACCGCCGATGCAATCGAGGCGGAGGGCGTCCGCCGCGCGCGAGCCTGGTCTGAAGATGCCGATCTAAGGCTTTGGGTCGTCGACGGGTTTCACGTGAAACATACAGTGAAGCTTGAGGAAGCGGTTCGAGATGGCGACTGGCTGGTGCTGAACAAGGCCGACATCGCCGACCCGATCGCGCTTGATGACGCCGAGCGGAGATGGGCCGGGGAGGGGTTGAGGACGGTGCGGCTCTCGGCCAAGTCCGCGGACGCGGTGGGCGGACTTCGCGCGGCCCTGGCCGATCATGTCGCCGACATTTTGGCCGGCGCGGAGTTCCCGGCGGCGACCCGTCTCCGCCACGCCGAGCGCCTGCGCGAGGCCCAGGCCTATCTGGCTCGCGCCCTGTCCGAGGTGGGTCTGGAGGTCGAGTTGGCCGCCGAGGACGTCCGCCTGGCGGCTCGCGCGCTGGAGAAGATCACCGGCCGGGTCGATCCCGAGGATGTGCTGGGCCGCGTCTTTTCGACCTTCTGTATCGGCAAGTGATGTTCCGCATGGAGCGTCCCCTATATTATCCACAGCACGCTCACAGCTGTGAGGGGGGTGTTTCACGTGGAACGCCACGGAGTCACATCGACCCGATCGCCTGATTGGCGTATATGTCGAGTCCAGCGCCCCCGCACGTTCGGGGGCGTTCGCATTGAGGCGAGTTCGTTGTCCAACACCTGGGATGTCATTGTCATCGGCGGCGGTCACGCCGGCTGCGAGGCGGCGGCCGCCTCCGCACGCGCGGGCGCGCGCACCCTGCTGTTGACGCACAAGCTGGAAACCATCGGCGAGATGTCATGCAACCCGGCCATTGGCGGCCTGGGCAAAGGCCATCTGGTTCGGGAAATCGACGCCCTGGATGGCGTCATGGGCCGAATGGCCGACAAGGCCGGCATCCAGTTCCGCATGCTGAACCGCTCCAAGGGCCCGGCCGTCCGGGGTCCGCGTTCGCAGATCGACCGCAAGCTCTATCGCGAGGCGATGCAGGCCGAGTTGGCCGCCACGGAAAACCTCGACATCATCGCCGCCGCCGCTGAAGACCTGATCGTCGAGGACGGTCGGGTCGCCGGCGCGATGGATGGCGAAGGGCGGAGCTACCGCGCTTCACGTGTGATCCTGACGACCGGCACCTTCCTGAAGGGTGTCATCCATCGTGGCGAAGAGCGCATCCCCGCGGGCCGCGTCGGAGACCAGCCCTCGATCGGACTTTCGGATCGTCTCTACGCCCTGAACTTCCAGATGGGCCGGCTGAAGACGGGCACGCCCGCGCGTCTGGACGGCAAGACCATCGCCTGGGATCAGCTGGACAGCCAGGCGGCTGACGATCAGCCGGTTCCGTTCTCGTATCTCAACGACAAGATCGACGTGCCGCAGATCGCCTGTGGCGTCACCTTCACGACCGAAGAGACGCATCGGATCATCGCCGAGCGGCTCAGCGAGTCCCTGGTCTATGGCGGCCGCGCCACGGGGATCGGCCCGCGCTACTGCCCGTCGATCGAGGACAAGGTCGTGCGCTTCGCCGACAAGACCAGCCATCAGATCTTCCTGGAGCCGGAGGGTCTGGACGACGACACGGTCTATCCGAACGGCATTTCCACGTCGGTCTCGGAAGAGACCCAGCTGCTGTTCCTGCGGACCATTCCCGGTCTCGAGAAGGTCGAAGTGCTGCGTTACGGCTATGCGATCGAATACGACTATGTCGATCCGCGCGAGCTGTACGCCACGCTGGAGACCAAGCGCCTGCCGGGCCTTTATCTGGCCGGCCAGATCAACGGCACCACCGGCTACGAGGAGGCGGGGGCGCAAGGCCTGGTCGCCGGCCTGAACGCGGCCTTGGCCGTCCAAGGCAAGGACCCGGCCATCTTCGCTCGCGACGAGGCCTATATCGGCGTGATGATCGACGACCTGGTCACCCGGGGGGTCACCGAGCCCTATCGGATGTTCACCAGTCGGGCTGAGTTCCGCCTGACACTGCGCGCCGACAACGCTGACCAGCGCTTGACCGATCGTGGCGTCGCCTTGGGCGTGGTGGGCGAGACGCGCGCCAAGGCCTGGAGAGACAAGAAGGATCGCCTTGAAGCGGCGCGAAGCTTTGCTCGCTCGGTCAGTCTGACGCCAAACGAGGCCGTGAAGGCTGGCTTCAAGGTCAACAGCGACGGCGTCCGTCGCGACGTCTTCGCCATGCTGGCCTATCCGGATGTGACGCTGGATGATCTCGGCCGCGTCTGGCCCGAGGTTTTCACGTGGAACACCGACGTCCGCGAGCAGATCGAGATCGAGGCGGCCTATGCCGGCTATCTGGATCGCCAGCGGGCCGACGCCGAGTCGCTGCGCAAGGACGAGGATCTGCGTCTGCCGGCTGATCTGGACTATGCCGATATCGGCAGCCTGTCGAACGAGGTGCGTGAGAAGCTGCAGCGCGTGCGGCCGCTGACCCTGGGGCAGGCGGCCCGCATCGAGGGCGTGACTCCCGGCGCGCTGACTGCGCTGCTGGCCCATGTGAGGCGCGGCCGTGCAGCCTGAGCTCGTCGTCGCCGAACCGCCGGTGTTGGATGCGGCTGGTTACCAAGCCCTTACCGGCGCGTCCGATGTCCAGATCCAGGATCTCACGCGGTTTCAGGACCTGCTGGCCGAGTGGAACGCGGTCATGAATCTCGTCGGTCCGCTGACCATCGCCACCTACTGGACACGCCATGCCTTGGACAGTTCGCAGCTGCTGCCATTGGCCCCCGAGGCATCTACCTGGGCCGACCTCGGCGCCGGCGCGGGACTGCCCGGCGTGGTGCTGGCCATACTGCTGAGGGGTAGGATCGGAGCCAAGGTTCACCTGGTCGAGTCGATGACCAAGCGTTGCCGCTTTCTCGAGGTCGCGGCCAAGGCGTTGGATCTGCCGGTCGAGATCCACAACGTCCGGGCCGAAGAGCTCAAGCTGAAGGTCGACGTGGTCACCGCGCGAGCCTGCGCGCCGATGACCAAGCTGCTGGGCTTCGCCGAACCCTATCTGCATCGCGGCGCGACCGGCCTGTTCCTCAAGGGCCAGGACGTCGCGACCGAGCTGACCGAGGCCAAGAAGGCCTGGTCGTTCGCCAGCGACCTGCTCCCCAGTCAAAGCGACCCCCGGGGCCGCATCGTTCAAGTGAAGAGGCTTTCCCGTGTCCGCTAATCCTCTCCGCGTGCTCGCCATCGCCAACCAGAAGGGTGGGGTAGGCAAGACCACCACGGCCATCAACCTGGGCACCGCCTTGGCCGCTTGCGGCGAGCGCGTGCTGCTGATCGACGCCGATCCGCAAGGCAACTGTTCCACGGGGCTGGGCATCGGCCGCACCCTGCGCCGCACCACCCTTTATGACGTGCTGATGGGCGAGTCGCCGGTGGTCGACGCCGCCGTGAAGACCGAGCTGCCTGGCCTGGACGTCATACCGGCCGACGCCGACCTGTCGGGCATCGAGATCGAACTGGGTCAGACCGCGCGCCGGTCCTACCGGCTGCGCGACGCCTTGGAGACGATCCGCGCCAACGGTCCGTATACCTATGTGCTGATCGATTGCCCGCCATCGCTGAACGTGCTGACCGTCAACGCCATGACCGCCGCCGATGCGGTGTTCGTGCCGCTGCAGTGCGAGTTCTTCGCCCTGGAAGGCCTGACCCAGCTGATGCGGACCATCGAACGGGTGCGCGGCAGCCTGAACCCGCGTCTGGAGATCCAAGGGGTTGTGCTGACCATGTACGACCGCCGCAACAGCTTGTCGGAACAGGTCGCCAGCGATGTCCGCGCCCACTTCGGCGACAAGGTCTATGATGCGGTGATCCCGCGCAATGTCCGCGTCTCCGAGGCCCCGTCGTTCGGCAAGCCCGTGCTGCTGTACGATCTGAAGTGCGCCGGCAGCCAAGCCTATCTGAAGCTGGCCCGCGAGGTGATCAGCCGAGAGCGCGATCGCCAGGCCCAGGCTGCCTGAATTCCGGCTTCATGAGCCATACCGCTGAGTATCGATCCTAGAGTTTGACTGAGAAGATGATGGAGTCCGTCGTGGTGGGTGAGCCCGGTAGTTCCGAGGGCCGTCGTGGTCTGGGTCGTGGTCTGTCCGCTCTGCTGGGCGAGGTCGACGCCGCGCCGGCCCAGGCTCCAGGCGACAGCGCTGGCGGTTCACGTGAAGCGCCGATCGAGATCCTCAAGCGCAATCCGGACCAGCCCCGCCGCACCTTCCGCGAAGAAGACCTGGAAGACCTGTCCAACTCGATCCGCGAGAAGGGCGTGCTGCAGCCGATCCTGGTCCGCCCGGCGCCGGGCGCCCCCGGCGAATACCAGATCGTCGCCGGCGAGCGCCGCTGGCGCGCGGCCCAGCGCGCGGGCCTTCGCACCGTGCCGATCATGGTGCGCGAGCTGGACGACCTGGCGGTGCTGGAAATCGGCATCATCGAAAACGTCCAGCGCGCCGACCTGAACATCCTGGAAGAGGCGCTTTCGTACAAAGTGCTGATGGAGAAGTTCGAGCGGACCCAGGAGAACATCGCCCAGACCATCGGCAAGAGCCGCAGCCACGTCGCCAACACGATGCGTCTGCTGGCCCTACCGGACGAGGTGCAGTCGTACCTGGTCAGCGGCGAGCTGTCGGCGGGCCACGCCCGCGCCATCGCCGCCGCGGCCGACCCTGTGGCCCTGGCCAAGCAGATCATCGCGGGCGGCTTGTCGGTTCGCGAGACCGAGGCCCTGGCCCGCAAGGCGCCGGCCGCGACGCCGAACAAGAACAAGGGCGGCCGTCCGCCGCGCGTGAAGGACACCGACACCCAGGCCTTGGAGGCCGACCTGTCGTCGGTCCTCGGCCTTGACGTCTCGATCGATCATCGCGGCGCGACCGGAACCTTGACCATCACCTATGCGACGCTCGAGCAGCTGGACGACCTGTGCAACCGGCTGACCCGCGGAACCGCCGACTGGGGATCGTGATCGAACGCACCTAAAAGCGTGCGAATGGGCGATTTTCGGGCTCGTCAAAATCGCCTCTGTCGCGCACGGAACGGCGCCTTTCCGTACTCGGGGAGGCGCCGCTTTCGTGAGGCGAAGGTGATTTGAGTCCAATCGGACTCCAAACCCCTGTGGTATAAGGCTTTCTCGGAAACCGTCCACAGCGGCGCAAAGCCCAGATTTTCGGAGATTTCGAGCCCTATAGCCCCAGTCGCCGCGCGCGGCCGGCGATCATCAGCGCCAGGCGCTCGGCGATCAGCTGGTCAGGGGAACCGGAGGTCTTGCAGGCGCGGTCGGCGGTGAGGACCTCGCCCTGGATTTCCAGGATGGCTTCCAGGTTCCAGCCGCGCGCCTGGCGCAGGAACTCACGCTCCTGTTTCCAGAACACGCCCGACGCCTTGGCGGCGGCCTGCAGGTCGACGCCGTTCTTGTGCAGGGTCAGCACCCGGCGCAGGCGGTTCAGGTAGAAGCTGATCGCCCGCACGGCGGCCGGGCCGCCTTCGCCCTCGGCGGCCGCTCGGCGCAAGGCGGTCTGGGCCGCGCCGGCCTTGCCCCCGAACGCATCGGCGGCGGCGTCGCTGAGCGAGGCCTCGGGCTCGACGCCCAGGAAGTCGGTCAGGTCAGCGGCGGTGGCCGTGGCCCCGCTGCCCGGACCCAGGAACAGAGCCAGGCGCTCGATCTCGGCCCGGGCGACGCCGCGCTCCTTGGGCAGGCGCGAGACGAACAGGTCCAGAGCCTCGCTGTTCAGATTGAGCTTGTCGTTGGCCAGGGTGTCGCGGGTCAGGCGGGCCAGATCGCCGGCCTCGTCCTCGTAGCAGGGGATGACCGCGCAGCCGTTCAGTTTCTCGCCGACCTTGCGCAGCAGGGAATCGCGGCCCAATGCGCCGGCCTCGACCAGGAAGAAGGCGTCGGGGTTCAGCTGGCCCTCGACATGGCGGGTCAGGGCTTCGGAGGCTTGCTTGTCGGGGGCGGCCTTCTCGCCGGTCAGGCGCAGGCGCACCAGGCGGCGGCCGCCCATCAGCGACATGGCCGACAGCTCGTCCTCCAGCTTGGCCGGATCGCTGTCCAGGTCGCCTTCGGTCAGCTGGGCGGTGTCGAAGGGATCGTCCGGGCGCTCGACCACGCGCTTGGCCAGGGCGTTGGCGCGATCGCGCACCACGCCCCGGTCCTTGCCATAGATGACCACGGCCCGGATGTCCGGGGTCGGCTCCTTCAGGAAGCGTTCGACGTCCGGACGCTTGGAGAGGATCATCGCTCTGTCCCCGGAGCGTGGCGGCCGCCGAAACCGCTCACACTTTCGGCTACCACGCTCTTAAGCCGGTTTCCGGCCCGCCAGCCAGGTGGCGAGGTCCAGCTGGATCTTGCGGGCCACCTCGGCGGCGGCGCGCTCCTGGCCGTCGTTCTGGGCGGCGATGGCGGCGTAGGGCTGGTCGGCCGAGTCGTAGGTCACCGAGACCTCGGTGACGCCCTTGTGGACCTCGCCGCTGGTCTTGGCGTCCAGCAGGCGCCAGTTGACGCTCATCCGCAGCTCGTAGCGGTTGGCGGTGTTGTCCAGGCGGACGCCGCGCGCGAAACGGCGCTCGTTGACCGACAGCATCAGCTTGTAGGCGGCCGGCGAGCCTTGCCGGTGCGCCAGGGCGTCGTCCAGCTGCTCGCGCAGCAGATAACCGCCGCGGCCTTCGCTGGCGACGGTCTCGATGCTGGAAAGCCCGCCCTCGACGCCTGGACGGCCGTACAGCGGCGTGAAGCCGGCGCAGGCCGAGAGGGCCAGGGTCGAAAGGGTGAGCGCGCCAACAGCCAGTATGCGTTTCATCGGTCTCGCTTGGGGTCTCAGTTGGCCACGATATTGATGATCCGGTCCTTGACCACGATCACCTTGCGGACGGTCAGGCCCTCAAGGTGAGCCATGACGTTCGGATCCGCCAGAGCGATTTTCTGGACGTCGTCATCCGGCGCGCCGGCCTTGACCTTCACCTCGCCGCGACGCTTGCCGTTGATCTGGATCGGCAGGACGCGCTCGTCGTCCGCGGCCAGGGCCGGGTCGGCCTTGGGCCAGGGCGCGTTCACGACCATGCCCTCGCCGCCGATCCGCGCCCAGGCCTCTTCGGCCAGGTGCGGGGTGAACGGGGCGACCAGGCGGGCCAGGATGTCCAGGGCCTCGGCGCGGGCGGCCAGCACGGCGTTCGACGCGGGAGTCTCGTCGCCGTTGACGGCCGGAGCGGCCTTCAGGGCGTTCAGGAACTCGTACAGGCGGGCCACGCCGCTGTTGAAGCGGAAGTTCTCGATACTGTCGGTGACGAAGCCGATCAGCTTGTGGGCCGCCTTGCGCAGGGCCAGGGCGGCTTCGTCGCTGTCGTCGTGGGCGAAGTCGCCGGCCGGCTGGCTGTCGAACTCGTTCCACAGGCGGTGCGTGAAGCGCCACGACCCCTCGACGCCCGAATTGGTCCATTGCACGTCGCGCTCGGGCGGGCTGTCGGACATCACGAACAGGCGGGCGCTGTCGACGCCGTAGGCCTCGAAGATGTCCTCGGGGGCGACGACGTTCTTCTTGGACTTCGACATCTTCTCGACGTCGCCAATGAGGATCGGCGCGCCGGTCTTGGCGTGCTTGGCCGAGCGGGTGTTGCCCTCGGCGGTGATCACCACGTCCGCCGGCTCGACCCATTCGCCGGCCTCGTTCTTGTAGGCCTCGTGAGTCACCATGCCCTGGGTGAACAGGCCCGCGAAGGGCTCCTCGACCGACAGCAGGTTCTCGTCCTTCAAGGCGCGGGTGATGAAGCGCGCGTACAGCAGGTGCAGGATCGCGTGCTCGACGCCGCCGATATACTGGTCGACGGCCAGCCAGTAGTCGGCCGCGGCCTTGCCCACCGGCTCGGCGGCATGGGTGTCGGCGAAGCGGGCGAAGTACCAGCTGCTGTCGATGAACGTGTCCAGCGTGTCGGTCTCGCGCTCGGCGCGGCCGCCGCAGGAGGGGCAGGTGGTGTGGCGCCAGGTCGGATGGCGCAGCAGCGGATTGCCCGGCTTGTCGAAGGTGACGTCCTCGGGCAGGGCGACTGGCAGCTGGTCTTCCGGCACCGGCACGACGCCGCAGGCCTCGCAATGGATGACCGGGATCGGGCAGCCCCAGTAGCGCTGGCGCGAGACGCCCCAGTCGCGCAGGCGATAGACCGTCGCGCCCTGGCCCTGGCCGGCCGCCTCGATGCGGGCCACGGCCTCGGCCTTGGCGGTCTCGACGTCCAGGCCGTCCAGGAATTCCGAATTGAAGATCCTGCCGGGGCCGACATAGGCCTCCTTGCCGACCTGGAAGGTCGCCGGATCCTCGCCGTTCGGCAGCACGACCGGCTTGACCGGCAGGTCGTACTTGCGGGCGAAGTCCAGGTCGCGCTGGTCATGGGCCGGGCAGGCGAAGATCGCGCCGGTGCCGTAGTCCATCAGGATGAAGTTGGCGATCCAGACGGGCAGGGTGATCGCCGGGTCCAGCGGGTGCTTCACCCGCAGGCCGGTGTCGTAGCCCAGCTTCTCGGCGCTCTCGATCTCGGCTTCCGAGGTGCCGCCCTTGCGGCAGTCGGCGATGAACTGCTGGACTTCGGGGTTCTCGATACCCAGGCGTTCGGCCAGCGGATGCTCGGGCGCGATGCCGACGAAGCTGGCGCCGAACAGGGTGTCGGGGCGGGTGGTGTAGACCTCCAGCCCATCGGCCATGCCGTCGGGGGCCTCGCCATCAAACTGGAACTTGAAGCGCAGCCCCTTGGAGCGGCCGATCCAGTTCTCCTGCATCAGGCGAACCTTGTCGGGCCAGCGGTCCAGGGTTTTCAGGCCATCAATCAGGTCGTCGGCGTACTGGGTGATGCGCAGGAACCATTGGGTCAGCTTGCGCTTCTCGACCGTCGCGCCCGAGCGCCAGCCCTTGCCGTCGATGACCTGCTCGTTGGCCAGCACGGTCATGTCCACCGGGTCCCAGTTGACCGAGGCTTCCTTGCGGTACACCAGGCCGCGCTTCAGCAGACGCAGGAACCAGGCCTGCTGCTTGCCATAGTATTCCGGGTCGCAGGTGGCGAACTCGCGCGACCAGTCGACCGAGATGCCCAGCGACTTCAGCTGCTCGCGCATGGCGGCGATATTGTCGTAGGTCCAGCCCTTGGGGTGGACGCCGCGCTCCATGGCCGCGTTCTCGGCCGGCATGCCGAAGGCGTCCCAGCCCATCGGGTGCAGGACGTTGAAGCCTTGGGCGCGCTTGTAGCGAGCGACCACGTCGCCCATGGCGTAGTTGCGGACATGGCCCATGTGGATGCGGCCCGACGGGTACGGGAACATCTCGAGCACGTAGTATTTCGGACGGCCGTCGTTGATCTCGCCGGTCTTGAAGACGTCGGCCTTCGCCCAGGCTTCACGCCACTTGGGCTCGGTGTCTTTGGGATTGTAGCGGGCCATCGGAAACCAGGTCTTGGATGCAGGAACGCGCCCCGGGGAGCGCGATAGCCGAAAGTGTAAGCGGTTTCGGCGGTTATCGCGCGCCCGACTATTAAAATCGGAGCCTGCTAAGGCAGGCTCCGCGCGACGCCGCGCAAGACTATGCGGTTTCGCGGCCGGAGCACGCAGGAATATAGGAAGTCAGGGCCCTCTCCGCCGAGAAGAGGACCCCAAGGAGCCTTAGCCCTTGATGTTCGAAAGTCGGAGCTGACGGGCGCGGGTCAGGATCGCGTTCTCGATGTCGGTGGCGGTCTGGTCAGCGACGGGCGCGTCGACCCACTGGCCGTTCACGTCCTTGGACTGCTTGAACACCGTGACGTTCAGGCCATCGGCGCGCAGGCGGGTGTCCAGGATGTAGACCGTGGCCTTGAAGCGCTCGGCCGGGGTCTCGGGGTTCACGTACCAGTCGGTGACGATCACGCCGCCGTACGGGTCGGCCGAGGCCAGGGGCATGAACGCCAGGGTATCCAGGCTGGCGCGCCACAGATAGCCGTTGACGCCGATCGAACCTTCGCTGGCGGGCGCCTTGTCGCCGCCGCCGCGCAGGCGCTTGAACGGGTTCAGGCCCGGTTCGTCGCTTTGCGTGGAAAACGTCTTGGGGGGCTTGTTGCTGGCGCATGCGGTCATGCCCAGCATCGACAGAGCCAGGACGCCCGCGGCGACGCCGCGCATCACAGACCCACGCTCAAACGCCATAGTACCTCGCTCCAATGTCTCGCCGACGCGATTTCGCGCTTCCTGGCGCGCCCCCGCGGCCGGGAGCCGGTCTATAGCATGGCTACGCCGCCTCAAAACAGGAATCGCGTGACCTCGTCGCCACAGGAGTCGATTGAATCGCCCAATTCAGCCCGAAGTGCGACCAAAGGCCGGTTGACCGCGTTCCGGCCAAGCCTTTAATCGCAATTCAAGGGGCTCGTTCCTATATGGGATGGGTGGGGACAACCGAGTATAGGTGGCGAGTAGCCATGGTCGCGACGCGTTTCTTCTTGGCGGGGGCCGCCGCGCTGATCCTGACGGGATCGGCTGCGACCGCGTTCGCCCAGGCCAAGCCGCACGCCGTCGCGCCCGATTTCTCGGTCAAGAACGACTTCACCAGCGCCGCCTCGGGCGTCCAGTATCCCACCGATGACAAGCGCACCCTGCGCTGGGACGCCAAGAAGGGCCGCTGGGGCCTGAAGCTGGACCTCGACCAGCCGTCCAGTCGCGAAATGGAAATGCAGGACGTGCAGGCGGGCGCCTATTTCAAGGTGACCCCGTCGATCCGCGTCGGCGGCGCCGTCAGCCTGGGCGAATCCAACCCGGCCCTGGCCGCCCGCAAGGCCCAGCAACCCGACGCCGCCCCGCGCGTGCGTCTGGAAACCGCCTTCAAGTTCTAAACCCGGTCAGCCGGCGAGCGCTTCGACCGCCGCGATCCCGGAGACCCCGCTGCCGACCAGCTGGGTGATCGTGCGCGCCCGCACGCCGCCCAAGGCGTAGACGGGCAGGGGCGTGGCCGCGACCAGAGCCTTCAAGCCTTCGACCCCCAACGGCGCTCCCGCGGACGGGCTGTTGCTGGGAAAGACCGGCGAGACGATGACTGCGTCGGCCCCCGCGCGCTCGGCGGCCTGGACGGCGGCCGCGTCATGGGCGGCGACGGTGATCAGGTAGCGGCCGTGCTCGGCCCGCAGGCGCGGAATCTCGCCGACCAGGCGCTCGGGCATGTGCAGGCCGTCGGCGCCGATCCCCTCGGCCAGGCCCGGATGGGCGCCGACCAGAAGCAGCAAGCCCCGCGCATCGGCGATCGCCCGGAGACGGCGGCCCTGCTCGACGGCGTCGGTCGAACCGAAGGCGCGGAACACGATCCCCGCGCCTTGCGGCAGGCGCCGGGCGACCTCTTCGGGATGGGCGACTCGCGCCGGATCGGTGAAGAACAGCAGGTTCGGCAGGGTCTTGCCGCGCGCGGTCCTTGGCGGAAAGGCCGCCGCCGCACTAGACAGGATCTCCAGTTCGCTCACGCTTCCGTCCAAGGCTCGTCCCCCGATGTCCAAAGCCCTTGCCGAGATCCAGGCCCGCATCGCCGCCGCCGAAGTCCGCGCCGGGCGTCCGGCCGGTGCCGTGACCCTGGTGGCGGTGTCCAAGACCCAACCGTGGGAGCATATCGCGCCTGTGCTGGACGCGGGACAGAAAGTGTTCGGCGAAAACCGGGTGCAGGAGGCCCTGGAGCGCTGGGGCGGGCGCCGTCAGGGCCTGGAGCTTCGCCTGATCGGGCCTCTGCAGACCAACAAGGCCCGCGAGGCGGTCGGTTTCTTCGACGTGATCGAGACGCTCGACCGCGAGAAGCTGGCCCGCGTGCTGGCCGACGAGATCCAGCGCGCCGGCCGGGCGCCGCGCCTCCATATCCAGGTCAATACGGGCGAGGAAGCCCAGAAGGCCGGGATCGTCCCCGGCGAGGCTGACGCCTTCATCGCCGCGTGCCGGACGACCTACGGTCTGGCCGTCGACGGCCTGATGTGCATCCCGCCATTTGACCAGGATCCCGCGCCGCATTTCGCGCGGCTGCGAGAGATCGCCGCCCGCAACGGCGTCGGCAGGCTATCGATGGGCATGAGCGACGATTTCGAGACCGCCATCGCCGAAGGGGCGACCTCGGTGCGGGTGGGGTCGGCGATCTTCGGGGCCCGAAACTACGCCTGATCGTCGACGATCTCGATGGCGTCGCCTGGCTTGGCGGCGGCCAGCACGGTCTCGATATCCGCCCGCGCCAGCGCCACGCAGCCCTCGGTGCCCGGATAACCTTCCCGCGCCAGGTGCATGAAGATCGCCGAGCCCATTCCCGGGACCGGCGGGTCGTCGTTATGGCCCAGGACCACCACCAGGTCGTAGACGTGGTCGTCGCGCCACATCCGCTCGGCGCTGGCCGGATAGGGCAGTTTCACGGGCCTGTTGTAGCGCGCATCGCCGGGGGCGTCGCACCAGCCGTCGTCGGGTTGCGTGGCGCGGACGGGTAGGGCGGTCCCGGGGCCTTGCGGATAGACGTCCGGCCGATACCAGACCTCGCGCATCGTCCAGGCGCCCAGCGGGCTCTTGTTGTCGCCCTCGCGCTTGCCGGCTGCGGCGATGGCGCCGGCCTTGCCGATCGCGCAGCGCAGGATCTTGCCGTCCAGCTCGAAACGGCCATCGACATGGGCGCGGAACGGCATGGTGGGTCGACTCCCGGACTTAAGCATGCGCTCGGGGTTGTCCCCGAGGGGCGCAGCGGTGCATGTTTCGCCTTATGGCGCAACGCAAGACCCTTCTCCTGATCGACGACGACGACGACCTGCGCGGCGCCCTGGCCGAACAGCTGGCCCTGCACGAGGAGTTTGCGGTCGCCGAGGCTTCCAGCGCCGGCGAGGGCGTGCGCATGTCGCGCGAGATCAAGCCCGACCTGATCCTGCTGGACGTCGACCTGCCCGACATGGACGGCCGCGAGGCCTGCCGTCTGATGCGCAAGAACGGGGTCACCGCCCCGGTGATCATGCTGACGGCCGCCGCCAGCGACAGCGACACGATCCTGGGCCTGGAGTCCGGCGCCAACGACTATGTCACCAAGCCCTTCCGCTTCGGCGTCCTGCTGGCCCGCATCCGCGCCCAGCTGCGCAGCTACGAGGCGTCGGAAGACGCGCTGTTCCGCATCGGCCCGTACGAGTTCCGCCCGTCCGCCAAGCTTCTGGTCGACGAGAAGCAGAAGAAGGTGCGGCTTACCGAGAAGGAAACCAACATCCTCAAGTACCTCTACCGCGCCGGCTCCAAGCCGGTGTCGCGCGAGGAGCTGCTGACCGAGGTGTGGGGCTACAATGCCGGGGTCACCACCCACACGCTGGAGACCCACGTCTATCGCCTGCGTCAGAAGATCGAGCCCGACCCGGCCGTGGCGCGGATCCTGATCACCGAGATGGGCGGCTACAGGCTGCAGCCCTAGGCGGGAGCGCCAAAGAAAAGGGCTCGGCCTTTTCGACCGAGCCCTTCTCGAAACACGTTCGCCTAAATCCTCAGGCGTTGCCGATCGGGGCGCCTTCGGCCTGGGCCTTGCGCGCGGCGTAGACGCCGGCGAAGTCGATCGGGTCGATCAGGAAGGGCGGGAAACCGCCTTCGGCCGTGACGTCCGAGATCAGGCGACGGGCGTACGGGAACAGGTAGCCCGGGCACTGGATCAGCAGGACCTGCTCGAGGTCTTCCTCGGACACGCCGGCGATATGGAACAGGCCGCCATAGACCACTTCGACGTGGAACACGGCTTGCTCGTCGCGCAGGGCGCGAGCGGAGAGCTTCAGGTCGACCTCGAACAGACCATCGGTGCGGCCGCGGGCGTTCATCTCGACGCCCATGTCGATGGCGGGCTGGGCGGCGCCGGCGCGCAGGCTGTCGGGCGCCAGCGGGTTCTCGAACGAGAAGTCACGGACGAACTGGGCCAGGATGCGGATGCCCGATTGTCCCGCGGCCTCTTCCGGAGTCGCCTCGGGGGCGCCATTGGGAGCAGTCGTGTCGGTCATTAGGATAAAATCCGTAATCGGCGCGCTAGAACGCCTGTAAGAATGGTGGGCGCTGCTACCATGCGGGTCGTTCTGGCGCAACGCCAGGCGCCTGACGAGAGAGCGCATCTCGCCTATATAGATCGATATCCTGGGCTCCAAAGCCCGTTGCCGGACCCCGAAGTGCTCCAGATCCTGTTCCTCGCCGCGGTCGCCGCCGTCGTCCTGTACCAGCTGTACGCCACCCTCGGGCGTCGGGTCGGTCGTCAGCCGGAGGAAACGCCCGTGACGGCGCAGCCCGGCGCGCCCGCCCTGGCGACGGATCCCCAGACGGCGCAGCGGACCGAAGGCCTGGCGACGCTGAAGGCCAAGCAGCCGGACTTCGACCCGACCAAGTTCCTGTCGGGCGCCCGCGCGGCCTACGAGCAGATCGTCAAGGCCTATGCCGAGGGTGACCGCGAGACCCTCAAGCCGTTGCTGGCCCCCGAGGTGATGAGCAATTTCGAGCAGGCCATGGCCGCCCGCGAGGCCGCCGGCCGCACCGAGAAGGTCGAGTTCCTGACGCCGCCGCGCCTGGATCTGGAAAAGGTCGATGTGGTCGGCGACCTGGCCAAGGCCGTCGTGCGCATCCTGGCCGAGGTGCGCACCCGCACCAAGGACGAGCGCGGCGAAGGCGTCGACGATCGGCGCACCGCCGAGCTCTGGACCTTCGAGCGTGAGGTCAAGAGCGCTAATCCGAACTGGCAGCTGTCGTTCGTCGCCGCCGCCGAGGCGTGATGACCGCCGCCGCTCGAAACGCCTACGCCCCGCTGGCCTCCGCTTGGGCCTGTGGAGCGGCGCTGCTGCTGAGCGCTTGCGCCAGCGTGACGACGCCGCAGCCGCCGGCGACGACCGCCCCGATCGCGCCGCCGCCCGCGACCACGACGCCGCCGCCGCCGCCCGTCCGGACTCCGCCGCCGACGGCGCTGTCGTTCTCCAGCCTGGCCGGCTGGGCCGACGAGGATCACCTGGCCGCCCTGAACGCCTTCCGCGCCGGCTGCGGCGTGGCGAAGGAGCCGGCCATGGTCCGGGTGTGCGGCCTGGCGCGAGACACGATGATCCGGGATGAGGCGAGCGCCCGCGCCTTCCTGGAAGCCAACTTCAGGCCCGAGCCCGTGGGCGATGAGGGCCTGCTGACCGCCTATTTCGCCCCGCAGTACGAGGCGCGCATGTCGCGCAGCGGCGAGTTCACCGCCCCCGTGCGCGGCCTGCCGGCCGACCTGGTGGTGCTGGACCTGGGCGCCTTCGAGCCGGCTTTCGTCGGCAAGAAGATCACCGGCCACGTCGAGGGCCCGACCTTCGCGCCCTATCCCGACCGCGCCGAGATCGAGGCGGTCCCGACCGACAGGCCCCTGGCCTGGATGCGGCCGGAAGAGCTGTTCTTCCTGCAGATCCAGGGCTCGGGCGTCCTCGCCCTGCCCGATGGCCGCAAGGTGCGGGCGGTGTTCGCCGGCACGAACGGCAAGCCGTTCGTCGGCATCGCCAACGCCATGCGCGACAAGGGCCTACTGCCCGACAACAACACCTCGGGCGAGGTCATCCGGACCTGGCTGGCCGATCATCGCGGGCCCGAGGCCGACGCGATCATGCAGCTGAATCCGCGCTACGTATTCTTCAGGACCGTACCCGATGACGGCAAGGAGCCGGCCGGCGCCGCTGGCGTCGCGCTGACCCCCGGCCGGGCGATCGCCGTCGATCCCAGCCGCCACGCCTATGGCGGGCTCTACTGGCTGGACGCCGCCGCGCCGAAACTGGCCGGGGCCTTCCCGACCTATCGCCGCCTGGCCGTGGCCCTGGACACCGGCGGGGCCATCAAGGGCGATGTGCGCGCCGATCTCTACATGGGTACGGGTAGCGCCGCTGGCGCCGAGGCGGGTCGCGTGCGCCACGCCCTGCGCCTCTACCGGCTTGCGCCGCAGTAACGTGGCCAGGAAGCCGCCGCCCCCTCAGGCAAGAACGGGCCCTGAGGACGACCGACGCCTGTGGAAGCTCGTCGCCGCGACGGTGGTCCCGCGCGCGCCCGACAAGCCCGAGAAGATGCGCAGCAAGGCCCGGATCCGGCCGGTGAAGACCGCGGCGGCGCTTCCCTTGGAACAGCCGACCCGTCTGGCCTCGATCGCGCCCCTGCGGGTGGATCCTGAGGAACTGAAGCCCGCGCCGGCCAAGACCCTCAAATACGCGCCCGATCGCATCGAGCCCAACCGCAAGCGCCGCATCGTCAAGGAACACGACCCGATCGGCGCGCGCCTGGACATGCACGGGCTGGACCAGGACCAGGCTCGCGCGACCCTGGAAGGCTTCATCCGACGCGCCTACGAGGACGGCCACCGCGCCGTGCTGGTCATCACCGGCAAGGGCAAGATCGGGCAGGGGGTGCTGCGCCAACGCACGCCCGAGTGGCTGGCCGGTCCGGCGGTGCGCGAGATGATCGCTGGCGTCTCGACCGCCGACCAGCGTCACGGCGGCGAGGGCGCGCTGTATGTGGCGCTGAAGCGGAAGACCTGAAGTCGCCACGATCGCCGCGCAAAGCTTCAACGAAGCTCGGAGGCGCGCGTGGACATCGAGATCGGGGCCGAGGCCAAGGACAAGCGCTTCAATCGCCAGGTGGCGATCACCGTCGTCGCGCTGTCGATCTTCATGGGCTTGGCGGGGGTCAAGGACGGCAACATCGTCCAGGCCATGCAGCAGGCCCAGTCCGACAGCGTCGACGCCTGGAACGAGTACCAGGCCACCAAGACCAAGCTGCACATCGACCAGACGGCCCTGAACCAGGCGCGGCTGATGGCGCTGGGTGAGGACCGCCACGCGGCGGGCGCGATCCAGGTCGAGACCCGGCGGCTGGGGACCGAGATTGCCAAGTACCAGGCCGAGGTCCCGGCCCTGAAGGCCAAGGCCGAGGGATTTTCGGCGCAGTACGACGCGCTGAACGTCCACGATGACCAGTTCGACGCCTCGGACGCCCTGATCTCGATCGCCGTATCGATCGCGGCGGTGGCGGCGCTGGTCGAGATCCCGGCGGCGCTGTGGGCGTCGTGGGGGTTCGGGGCTCTGGGCGTTGTGATGGGCCTGGCCGGCTTCCTGGGCTGGAGCCTGCACTCGGCCTTCCTAAGCAAGCTGCTCGGCTAGGCTTTACAGGGTTATTGGGGTCGCGAGGCTTTCTCGGCGATGCCGGACACACCCTCGCGAGCTTCCAGCCTCTCGGCCACGGCGTCCAGCGACACACCGGCCGCCGCCATCAGGGCCAGCCAATGGTACAGCAGGTCCGCGCTCTCGGCCACCAGGGCTTCAGGCCCCTGAGCTACGGCCGCGATCACGGTCTCCACGGCTTCCTCGCCCAGCTTCTTGGCGGCCAGGGCGGGATCGTTCAGCAGCTTGGCGGTGTAGGACACCGACGGATCGCCGCCCTTGCGGGCTTCGATCGTGGCGGCCAGACGCTGCAGGACGGCGGTCAGGCGCTGGCTCATGCGACGGCCTTCAGCTTGTCCAGGCGCACCGGGATGCCGGCCTCGGCCATGGCCTGCTTGGCCTCGCCGATCGAGATTTCGCCGAAGTGGAAGATCGAGGCGGCCAGCACGGCGGCGGCGTGGCCGTCGCGAGCGGCTTCGATCAGGTGCTCGGTCTTGCCGGCGCCGCCCGAGGCGATCACCGGCACGTTGACCTCGGCCGTCACGGCCTTCAGCAGCGGTATGTCGTAGCCGATCTTGGCGCCGTCGCGATCCATCGAGGTCAGCAGGATCTCGCCCGCGCCGCGCTCCACGACCTTGGCGGCCCACTCGACCACGTCGATCCCGGTGTCCTTGCGGCCGCCGTAGGTCCAGACGTTCCAGCCCGAGCCGTCCTCGCGCGCCTTGGCGTCGATGGCCACCACCACGCATTGCGCTCCAAAGGCGTCGGCGCCGCCGGCGATCAGGTCGGGGTTCTCGACGGCGGCGGTGTTGACCGAGACCTTGTCGGCGCCGGCCAGCAGCAGGCGGCGCATGTCACCGACCTGCCGCACGCCGCCGCCCACCGAGACAGGCATGAAGCAGACCTCGGCGGTGCGCGAGATCACGTCCAGGATCAGGCCGCGGCCTTCGCTGGAGGCGGTGATGTCCAGGAACATCAGCTCGTCGGCGCCGGCCGCGTCATACGCGCGGGCCTGCTCCACCGGGTCGCCGGCGTCGCGCAGGGAGACGAAATTGACCCCCTTGACCACCCGCCCGTCCTTCACGTCGAGGCAGGGAATGATCCGGGTCTTCAGCATCAGGCGGCCGCCGCGATCAGGGCTTCGGCCGGCTTGATCGTGCCGGCGTAGAGCGAGCGGCCTAGAATGGCGCCGGCGATCTCGACGCCCTTGCGGGCCTTGAGCCGCTCGATGTCGGCCACCGAGGCGACGCCGCCCGAAGCGATGACGGGGATCGAGACGGCGTCGGCCAATTCGCCAACGCCTTCGACGTTCACGCCCGTGAGGGCGCCGTCGCGGCTGATGTCGGTGATGATCAGGGCGGCCACGCCGGCGTCCTCGAAGCGGCGCGACAGGTCGATGGCCGACAGGTCCGACAGGCCCGTCCAGCCGTCGACCGCGACCTTGCCGTCACGGACGTCGACCGCCACGGCGATCTGCTCGGGCCACAGCCGAGCGGCCTTCTTGACCAGTTCGGGGTCGTGCACGGCCACGGTGCCCAGGATGACGCGGCTGACGCCGGCCTCGATCCAGGCCTCGACGCCTTCCAGGGTGCGGATGCCGCCGCCCAGCTGCACGGGGATCGAGATCGACTCCAGGATCTGCTCCACGGCGGCGGTGTTGACCGACTTGCCCTCGATGGCGCCGTTCAGGTCAACGACGTGCAGCCACGAGAAGCCGTCCTTGACGAAGCGCTGGGCCTGGTCGGCGGGCGAGTTGTTGAAGACCGTGGCCTTCTCCATGTCGCCGTGCAGCAGGCGCACGCACTGGCCGTCCTTCAGGTCGATGGCGGGATAGAGGATCATGGGCGCCATTCCAGGAAGTTGGCGAGCAGGGCGAGCCCTGAGGCTTGTGACTTTTCGGGGTGAAACTGTACGCCCGCGACATTGCCCTTGGCCACCGCCGCGACGAACGGGCCGCCATGGTCGGAGGTCGCGACGACGTCGGCCGGATCGGCGGCGTTCAGGGCGAACGAGTTGGCATAGTACATGTGGGCGCCGTCCTCGATCCCCGAGAACAGGGCGTGAGGACGGGCGAACGTGATCGCATTCCAGCCCATGTGCGGAATGGTCAGCGCCGGATCATTGGGCTCGAGCTTCTTCACCTGGCCGGAAATCCAGTCCAGGCCGGGGGTGACGCCGAACTCCAGGCCCTCGGTGGCCAGCAGCTGGTGGCCGACGCAGATGCCCATGAAGGGGACCCCTCGGCCGTGCACGGCCTGGTTCATCGCTTCATAGACGCCGGTGGCGTCCAGGCCGGCGCGGCACGAGGCGAAGGCCCCGACGCCAGGCAGGAAGACGCGGTCGGCCTTGGCGACAAGGTCGGGATCGGCGGTGACGACGATGTCGGCGTCGATCGCGCGGCGACGGGCCGCCTCACGCAGGGCCTTCTCGGCCGAACGCAGGTTGCCCGACCCGTAGTCGATCAGGGCGAGGGTCTGCATGGAAGGTTCCTACAGCACGCCCTTGGTGGACGGGGCCTGGCCGCCGGTCTTCGGGTCGAACTCGACCGCCTGACGCAGCGCCCGGGCCAGGGCCTTGAAGCCGCTTTCGGCCACGTGGTGGGTGTTGTCGCCGTACAGGGTCTCAAGATGTACGCACGCCCCGCAGTTCATCGCGAAGGCGTGGTGGAACTCCTTGAAGAGCTCGGTGTCCATCTCGCCGACCTTGGGGCGCTTGAACTCGACCTTCCAGATCAGGTACGGCCGGTTCGACAGGTCGATGGCGCAGCGGGTCAGGGTCTCGTCCATCGGGATGTAGGCCGAGCCGAACCGCCGGACGCCCTTGAAGCCGTCCAGCGCCTTGTGGATCGCCTGGCCCAGCACGATGCCGGTGTCCTCGACCGTGTGGTGCATGTCGATGTGCAGGTCGCCCTTGGTCTCGACCTTCAGGTCGAAGCCGCCGTGGCGCGCGAAGCTCTCCAGCATATGGTCGTAGAAACCGATGCCGGTGGAGATCGTCGAGGCGCCGGTCCCGTCGAGATCGATCCAGACCCGGATCTGGGTCTCCTTCGTCTCGCGGACCACTTCAGCGGTGCGGGCCATCTGAATCCTTAGAGTCTTTGCTTCGCCTACAGGCCGTTCTTCGCGGCCAACTCGCGCAGGGAGACCTGCGGGCGCGGACCGTAGTGGTCGATCACCTCGGCGGCGGCCAGGCTGCCCAGCTGGCCACAGACCGGCAGCGGGCGGCCTTGGCTCAGGCCGTAGAGGAAACCGGCCGCGTATTGGTCCCCCGCGCCGGTCGTGTCCACGACTTTTTCCACGGGGTAGGCCGAGATTTCGTGCAACTGCCCGTTCGAGGCCACCACCGAGCCCTTTTCGCTGCGCGTGATGGCGGCGATCTCGCAGCGTTCGGCCAGGGCCTTCACGGCGGCGTCGAAGTCGGTGGTCTCGAACAGCGAGCAGACCTCGCTCTCGTTGGCGAAGACGATGTCGCACTGGGTCTCGATGAAGCCCAGCAGCGCCGAACGGTGGCGGTCGACCATGAAGCTGTCGCTCAGGGTCATCGAGATCTTGCGACCGGCGCCGTGGCTGAGCGCAGCGGCCTTGGCGAAGGCGCGGCGGGCTTCGGGCGGGTCGAACAGATAGCCTTCCAGGTACGAGAATTGGGCGCCCTCGATGATCTCGGGGTCGACATCGGCCGGGGTCAGCTCCACGCAGGCGCCCAGATAGGTCGACATGGTGCGCTGGGCGTCGGGGGTGACGTTGATCAGGCTCTGGGCCGTGGCCGGGCCCTCGGCCAGCGAGGGCGTGGTGAACACGCAGCCGATCGCCTTCATGTCGTGGCGGAACACCCGGCCCAGCTGGTCGTCGGCGACCTTGCCGATGAAGGCCGCCTTGCCGCCGAAGCTGGCGACGCCGGCCAGGGTGTTGGCGGCGCTGCCCCCGGAGGCCTCGATGCCCGCCGCCATGGCGTCGTACAGGGTCGCCGCGCGCGCCGGGTCGATCAGGGCCATCGAGCCCTTGGTCAGGCCTTCCTTGGCGAGGAAGGCGTCGTCGCACTGGGCGATGACGTCGACGATGGCGTTGCCGATGCCGGCGACGTCGTAAAGCGCGGTCATGGAGCGAAGCAAACCTTTGAAAGAGCAGGGCCAAAGACCCAAACGACATGGCGATTAAAGGATGTGGCCCTCCAAGGCAACGTAAGGGTTGCCCGACCGGCCGCGACATCCTAGCTGCGAAGTCCTATCCCAAGCGAGTAAACCGATGGTCGACGTCCTGATCCTGGTCCCCTCCCGCGACGAGCCTCGGTTCGGCGACAGCTGGCATCCGTTGTTCGAGCGCCTGGCCGCGCCGCTGCGCGTCAAGGGTCTGAGCGTCGAGGCCCAGCCGTGGACCGACGCGCTCGAAAGAGACCGCGCACGGCTGGTCATGCCGTCCCTGGCCTGGGGCTATCACGGACGCCAGGACGCCTGGTTCGGCTTTCTGGATCGCCTGGCGCTGGACGGGATCCGCGTGGCCAACCCGGCGGCGGTGCTGCGCTGGAACTCGACCAAGACCTATCTGGTCGAGTTGGCGGGAAAGGGCGCGCCGGTCGTGCCGACCCACGCTCACGACGCCCTGACCGAAGAGGCCGTCCTGTCCGCCTTCGACGCCTTCGGGGTCGACGAGGTGGTGGTCAAGCCGCAGGTCTCGGCCGGCTCGCACGAGACGATCCGGGTCAAGCGCCACGGATCCCTGGCGGGCGGTCCCAGCGGTCCGGCCCTGATCCAGCCCTTCCTGCCGGCCGTGGGCGAGGAGGGCGAGCTGTCGCTGTTCTTCTTCGACGGCCATTTCAGCCACGCCGTGACCAAGGTCGCGGTCGAGGGCGACTTCCGCGTCCAGCCTCAGTTCGGCGGCCAGGTCAGCGAGATTGCCCCCGAACCCGAGGCGTTGCGCGCGGCTGAGATGGTGCTGGAAGCCGCCGGCGCGCCGCTGACCTACGCCCGCGTCGACCTGATCCGCGGCCTGGACCACACGCCGCAGCTGATGGAGCTGGAGGTGATCGAGCCGGATCTGTTCTTGCAGCACGCGCATGACGGTGGCGCGGCCTTCGCTGCGGCGGTGATGCGGGCGATCGGCTAGCTCAGCAGGCCCCCACCTGACTTCGCTACGCGAAGTCGTCCGCCCCCGGAGGGGGCGGAAGGTGATCCTTCTTCCCCCTCCGGGGGAGGAGCGCGCAGCGCGGAGGGGGCAAGTCACGCCCCCAAGAACAGCTCCCGCGACGGACACAGGTCGCTGATCTTGCAGATCTCGCACTTGGGCCGGCGCGCCACGCAGACATAGCGTCCGTGCAGGATCAGCCAATGGTGCGCCCGGGTCTGGTAGGGCCCCGGCACGATCCGCATCAGGTCCTGCTCGACCGCGTCGGGCGTCTTGCCGTTCGACAGTTTCAACCGGTGCGAGACGCGGAAGACGTGGGTGTCGACGGCGATGGCCGGTTCGATGTCCAGCTCGTTGAGCACGACGCTGGCGGTCTTGCGGCCGACGCCCGGCAGGGCCTCCAGGTCGGCGCGGTTCAGCGGCACCTGTCCGCCGTGCCTGTCCATGAGGATGTGGGCGGCGGCGATGACGTTCTTGGCCTTGGTGCGGAAGAGGCCGATCGAGGCGATGTACTTGATCAGCCCCTCTTCGCCGAGCGCCAGCATCTTTTCGGCGCTGTCGGCGACCTGGAACAGCGGGCCGGTGGCCTTGTTGACCTGCACGTCGGTCGCCTGGGCCGAGAGGGCGACGGCGGTCACCAGCTCGTAGGGATTGGAATAGTTCAGCTCGGTCTTGGGATGCAGCTCCAGGCTCTCGAAGCGCTTGAACAGGACCTCGACCCGCTCGCGTTCGGCGGGGCTGATGCGCTTCTGCGCGGGTTTCTTCTTGGGAGCAGGGGCTTTGGCCATCGGCGCGACCATGCCGTGATGCGGCGAAAACGCCAAGAACAGTGGCTCGCCAAGCATCGGACGCGCGCCTAAATTCCTGCACGATGGCCGCACCGATCTACATGAACCGCGTGATCGCGCCGCATCGCTCGCTGAGCCCGCAAGGGGCGGCGGTGCTGCTGGGCGTGATGATGGCGTTCAACGCGCTGGTGGCGATCTTCCTGCTGGTGGTCGGCGCGCCGCCGGTGCTGCCGTTCCTGGGGCTGGACGTGCTGGCGCTGTGGCTGGCGCTGCGCGCCTCGGACCGCGCGGCGCGGCGGATCGAGCGGGTCCAGGTCACCGCCGAGGCCGTCACGGTCAGCCGCGAGGACGAGAAGGGCGCGCGCACCATCTGGTCCTCGCCCACCGCCTTCACCCGCGTCGGTGTCGATCATCCCGGCGAGCACGAGACCCGCGTGCGGCTGATGATCTATCGCAAGCGCCTGACCCTGGCCCGGTCACTGGGACCCGAGGAGCGCGCGCGGTTCGCCGGCGACCTGCAGGACGCCATCCGCGCGGCTCGCAACGAGCGCTGGTCATGACAGCCAAATGGACAGCAAGAACCGGGCGGACCCTGTCCCGCGAGGGGCGTAGCCTATGAGCATGGCATACGACGCATCCCCCTTTTCGACGGCGATCCCCGAGGCGGCGAGCGAAGAGCTGGCCCGCCTGGCCGAGCGCTCCGTCGACTATCACCGCATGGCCAAGGCGCTGGATTGGCTGGCCGAGCGGTGGTCCGAGCATCCCTCGCTGGACGAGGCCGCCCAGGCCGTGGGCCTGTCGCCGTTCCACTTTCAGCGCGTCTTCACCCGCTGGGCCGGGGTCAGTCCCAAGAGCTTCGTCTCGGCCATCGCCCACGCCGAGGCCCGCCGCTCGCTGGAGGCCGGCGGCACGGTGCTGGACGCGGCGTTCGACGCCGGCCTGTCAGGCCCGTCGCGGCTGCACGACCTGTTCATCGCCCAGGAGGCTGTGACCCCCGGCGAGGTGCGTCGGCGCGGGGCGGGCATGCGGCTGCGCTGGGGCTGGGCCCCGACGCCGTTCGGCAAGGGCCTGTTCGTGATGGCCGACCGCGGCCTGGCGGGCCTGGCCTTCTCGGACGGCGACGACGAGGCCAGCTTCGCCGACATGCATCGCCGCTTTCCGGCCGCCGAGTGGATCCGCGACGACATGGCCGCCCAGGCCACCGCCCTGCACGCTTTTGCGCGCGGTGGCGGCGCGGGCGGGGAAGGGCCGCTGCCGGTGGTGCTGATCGGCTCGCCGTTCCACATCCAGGTCTGGAAGGCGCTGCTGAACATTCCGGCGGGCGAGACGGCCACCTACGGCCAGGTCGCCTGCTGGGCCGGCAAGCCCAAGGCGTTCCAGGCCACCGGCGGCGCCATCGGGGCCAATCCGATCTCGCTGCTGATCCCCTGCCACCGCGCCATCGCCAAGAGCGGTCGGCTGACCGGCTATCACTGGGGCCTGGCCCGAAAGGCGGCGATCCTGGGGATGGAGGCCGTCGCGGCGGCCTCCTGAGCCCTAGAGGATGAAGCGGCTGAGGTCGGCGTTGGCCGCCAGGGCCCCGACGCGCTCCTGCACATAGGCCTTGTCGATCGCCACCGTCTCGCCGCCACGGTCGGCGGCGGTGAAGCTGATCTCCTCGACCACCTTCTCCATGATGGTCTGCAGCCGGCGGGCCCCGATGTTCTCGACCGAGCCGTTCACGGCCACGGCCGCGTCGGCCAGGGCGTCGATGGCCTCGTCGGTGAAGGTCAGGGTCAGGCCTTCGGTGGCCATCAGCGCCTGGTGCTGGCGGATCAGATTGGCTTCCGGCTCGGTCAGGATGCGGCGCATGTCGTCGCGGGTCAGGCCTTTCAGTTCGACGCGGATCGGCAAGCGGCCCTGCAGCTCGGGCAGGAGGTCGCTGGGCTTGGCCACGTGGAAGGCGCCCGAGGCGATGAAAAGGATGTGGTCGGTCTTCACCGGCCCGTACTTGGTCGAGACCGTCGTCCCCTCGATCAGAGGCAGCAGGTCGCGCTGCACGCCCTCGCGGGAGACATCGGCGCCCGAACGCTGGGCGCTGCTGGCGACCTTGTCGATCTCGTCCAGGAAGACGATGCCGTGGTTCTCGGCCAGTTCCAGGGCTTCCTGGGTCAGGGCTTCCTGGTCCAGCAGCTTGTCGCTCTCCTCGGCGATCAGCGGGGCCCAGGCGCCGGTGACGGTGGTTTTGTGGGTCTTGGTGCGACCGCCGCCGAACGACTTCATCATCTCCGACAGGTTCAGCACCGCCGCGCCCGGCTGGCCGGGGATCTCGAAGCTGGCCCCGCCGGTGTCGGCCAGCTGCAGCTCGATCTCCTTGTCGTCCAGTTCGCCCGCGCGCAGCTTCTTGCGGAAGCTGTCACGGGCGGCGGTCGAGCCGGGGCCGGTCATGGCGTCCAGGATCCGCTCCTCGGCGGCGGCTTCGGCCTTGGCCTTCACGGCGGCGCGGCGCTTGTCGCGGACCATGGACAGCGCGCTTTCGACGAGATCGCGGACGATCTGGTCGACGTCGCGGCCCACATAGCCGACCTCGGTGAACTTGGTCGCCTCGACCTTGAGGAACGGGGCCTGGGCCAGCTTGGCCAGGCGGCGGGCGATCTCGGTCTTGCCCACCCCCGTGGGACCGATCAGCAGGATGTTCTTGGGCGTCACCTCGTCACGCAAGTCGGCCGGCACGCGTCGGCGGCGCCAGCGGTTGCGCAGGGCTACGGCCACGGCCTTCTTGGCCTCGGCGTGGCCGACGATGTAGCGGTCCAGTTCGGAAACGATCTCGCGGGGGGAAAACTCGGTCATCGGTCGTTGATCAGGGTCTCGAAGATCAGGCGCCAGCCTTCCGGCCGCCTTTGCCAGACATGCATATAGTGGGCTTGGACGGAATTTTGACCCGTCTGGCGCCAATGGGCTTCACCATGGGTCCAGACGAGGTCGCCGGCCTTGGACGCCCCGCCGCCGCGCAGGGTCAGGGCCATGACGGAGGGGCGCTGTTTCAGGCGTTCCTCGATGGCCGTCGGGAGCAGGGCGCGGGTCCCGCGTGGGCCGATCAGGCGGGCGTCGGGCGCCAGGACCGCCTTGTAGGCCTGGGCCGCGTCATTCTCAGCCGATCGGCTCAGCATTTCTTCGGCCGTGCGCACGGCGTCGAAGGCCTTGGCGGGCGAGGCTTCGCCGATCTTGGCGACCAGACCCTTCGCCGCCGGCGTCCCTTGGGTCGGCGCGGCGAGAGGGTCGGCCGCGCTGCCGCCGTCGTAGATCCAGCGCCAGACGCCGTCGGCGTCCTTGCGCCAGATGCTGGAGAACCAGCCGCCCGGCTTGCCGTCGAAGAAGGACGGGCCGGTGGACAGCGCCAGGTCGCCGGACTTGGCCGCGACCACCCAGGCCGGCCACCATTCCAGCTTCGGCCCGGCTTCGGCCGCGCGGGCCGCGTAGAAGGCGCGCGCGTTGGTCGGGTCGGGCGTGAAGATAATGGCGTCGTCGGCCATGTGCTTGAGGAACGAGGCCCTGACGCCCAAGGCCAGGCCGTCGGCGGCGAAGGCGCGCTCGGCGGCTTCCACCTGGTCGGCGGGGGTCTTGGGTTCGGCCTGGGCGGCGCCGGCGCTCATCAGCGCAACGCAGGCGATCAGAACGGTCTTCAGCATGGCTGGATCCTCCCTGCGCCTAGCCAAGCGCCGGGAGAATTAGCCGCGCATCACGTTTGCGACGAAAGCCTACAGGGCTTCGACGGTGAGGTTGCCGTTCGTGTAGACGCAGATCTCGGCGGCGATGCCCATGGCCTTGCGGGCGAGCTCTTCAGCGGAAAGATCCAGGTCGATCAACGCCTTGCCGGCCGCCAGGGCGTAGTTGCCGCCCGAGCCGATGGCCGCTACGGCGTTGCCGTCGGCGCTCTCGCCCGGCTCCAGCACGTCGCCGACACCGGTGACGGTGTAGATGGCGGTCTTGTCGGCGACCAGCAGCATGGCCTCCAGCTTGCGCAGGTAGCGGTCGGTGCGCCAGTCCTTGGCCAGGTCGACGCAGGCGCGAGCCAGCTGGTCCGGGTACTGCTCCAGCTTGGCCTCGAGGCGTTCGATCAGGGTGAAGGCGTCGGCCGTGGCCCCGGCGAAGCCCGCCACCACCTTGCCGCCGGCCAGCCGCCGGACCTTGCGGGCGTTGCCCTTGACGACGGTTGGGCCCATGGAGACCTGTCCGTCGCCGGCGATCACGGTCTGTCCGTTCTTGCGCACCGCCAGAATGGTCGTGCCGTGCCAGTCGGGGAAGGAAGAGCTGTTGCTTTGCATGGCTTCGCATGTGGCGAGGCCGGGCCGGAGGGTCAAGCGCCATGAGTTTTTCGGAGAGCGAGGTCGAGCGCTACGCCCGCCATCTGGTGCTGCGCGAGATCGGCGGCCCGGGCCAGCAGAAGCTGAAGGCCGCGCGGGTGCTGGTGATCGGGGCCGGGGGGCTGGGCGCGCCGGCGGCGCTGTACCTGGCCGCCGCTGGGGTCGGGACCATCGGCCTCGTCGATCCGGACGCCGTCTCGCTGTCGAACCTGCAGCGTCAGGTGCTATACACGACCGGCGACGTGGGCCGGGCCAAGGTCGAGGCGGCGGTCGAGCGGCTCGGCGCGCTGAACCCGCACGTCAGCGTCCAGCCCCATCCGGTATGGCTGGACGCGGCCAACGCTGGCGGGATCGTGGCCGGGTATGACCTCGTCCTGGACGGCACCGACGACTTTTCCACCCGCTTCGCCGTCAGCGACGCCTGCCTGGCGCATCGCAAGCCGCTGGTCAGCGGCGCATTGGGCCGCTGGACCGGCCAGGTCGGGGTGTTCCACGGCCGGCCCTGCTATCGCTGCCTGGTGCCGGAGGTCCCGCCCGACGCCGAGACCTGCGCTCTGGTGGGCGTGGTCGGCGCCCTGGCCGGGGTGATCGGCGCGATGATGGCCCTGGAGGCGATCAAGCTGATCGCCGGGGCGGGCGATCCCTTGTCCGGCAAGCTGTTGATCTACGACGCCCTGGCGGCCGAGACCCGCACCGTGCGCATCGGCGCCGATCCCCATTGTCCGTCCTGCGGCGCTTGACGCAGTTGAAAGAACATCGTTCGCTGACCTTTTACGTGAGCGTCCTGATCTCGGGGGAGAGCGGATGAAGACGCTGCTGCGCGGTCTGGCGACCGCCTTGGCGCTGATCGTCGTGCTGGGGACCGCCGGTTGGCTGCTGATGCGCCGGCCGGACATACCCTACGCCACCCTGGAGGCGCGGTATGGCTATGCGGACTCCCGCTACATGGACCTGCCCGGCGGCGTGCGGGTCCACTATCGCGACCTGGGGCCGCGCGAGGCGCCGGCGATCGTGCTGGTTCACGGCTTCGCGGCCTCGACCCATGCCTGGGACGGCTGGGCCAGGGCGCTGGCCAAGGACTATCGCGTGGTGGTCCTCGACCTGCCCGGTCATGGCCTGACGCGGACCGGCGAGGCCTATGGGGTCGGGCTGCACAGCTTCGAGGATGCGGTCGACGGCCTGACCCGCGGCCTGGGCCTGACGCGCTTCACGGTGGGCGGCAATTCGATGGGCGGCGAGGTGGCCTGGACCTACGCCCTGGACCATCCCGACCGCGTGGAGCGCCTGGTCCTGGTCGACGCCGCCGGCTGGCCGACACCGGGCCGGGGCGGGGGGATGATCTTCAAGTTCATGGCCAATCCGGTCGGCCGCCGGGTGCTGAAGGAGATCGAGGTCCGGCCGCTGATGACCCAGGCGCTGCGCTCGGCCTATGTCGACCCCAAGCTGGTCACGCCGGCGCTGGTCGATCGCTATGTCGATCTGGCGCGCGCGCCCGGCCATCGCGCCGTGCTGCTGAGCCAGCGGCCTCGCCGCGTCGCCACGGCGCCGGACCTGTCGGCCCTGCACGTCCCGACCCTGGTGATCTTCGGCCAGGAGGATCGGCTGATCCCGCCCGCCGACGGCGACAAGTTTCACAAGGCCATACCGGATGCGACCCTGATCCTCTATCCGGGCGTTGGCCATGTGCCGATGGAGCAGATCCCCGAACGCTCGGCCGCCGACCTACGCGCCTGGCTGGCGGCCCATCCGGTTCCCCAAGGCTAGCGGGGGCGGGGGACGGATTGTCGCGTACGGGACATTGCGGAGGCGCGGTCTCGGCCGCTTTTGGCTAAGTCCCGCTCCGTCATGCGACGGAGGCAGCCATGGGCGCGCGTATCGAACTTGAGAGCCTGAAGGCCAAGGTGATGTCGGCGGAGGACGCCGCGGCGCTGATCGGCCCGGGCGACACCGTCGGCATGAGCGGCTTCACCGGCTCGGGCTATCCCAAGGCCGTGCCGATGGCGCTGGCCAATCGCATCGAAGCGGCTCACGCCGCGGGCGACCCCTTCCGCCTGCGGGTCTGGACCGGCGCCTCGACGGGCCCGGAGCTGGACGGCGCCCTGGCCAAGGCCGACGGCATCGAATTCCGCCTGCCCTACAATTCCGACCCCATCGCCCGCGACAAGATCAATCGCGGCGAGATGGACTATTTCGACATGCACCTGAGCCAGGTCGCGCCGATGGCCTGGCAGGGCTTCCTGGGCCCGCTGGATACGGCGGTAATCGAGGTCAGCGGCGTCCGCCCCGACGGTTCGCTGATCCCGTCCTCTTCGGTGGGTAACAACAAGACCTGGATCGATCGCGCCCAGAAGGTGATCCTCGAGGTGAACCGTTGGCAAAACCCGGCGCTGGAAGGGATGCATGACATCTACTACGGCACGGCCCTGCCGCCGAACCGCGTCCCGATTCCGCTGACGCGCCCCAACGACCGCATCGGCGAGGCCTATTTCCGCTGTGATCCCGCCAAGGTGGTGGCGGTCGTCGAGACCGACTCGCCCGACCGCAACCTGCCGTTCGACGCGCCCGGCGAGGACCATCGGGCCATCGCTGGCCATCTGCTGGAATTCTTCCGGCACGAAGTGGCGCGCGGCCGCCTGCCGGCGTCCTTGCTTCCGCTGCAGTCGGGCGTGGGCAACATCGCCAATGCGGTGATGTTCGGCCTGGTCGACGGTCCGTTCGACAACATGACCGCCTATACCGAGGTGCTGCAGGACGGCATGCTGGAACTGATGCAGGCCGGCAAGCTGCTGACCGCTTCGGCCACGGCCTTCTCGCTGAGTCCCGACGCGGCCCATGCGCTGAACGCCGACATGGCCCGCTTCCGCGACCGCCTGGTGCTGCGCCCGCAGGAGATCAGCAACCATCCCGAGGTGATCCGGCGCCTGGGCTGCATCGCCATGAACGGCATGATCGAGGCCGACATTCACGGGGCGGTGAACTCGACTCACCTGATGGGCTCGCGCATTCAGAACGGCATCGGCGGCAGCGGCGACTTCGCCCGCAACGCCTATGTCTCGATCTTCATGGCCCCCTCGACGGCCAAGGGCGGCAAGATCTCGACGATCGTGCCGAAGACCCCGCACGTCGACCACATCAACCAGGACGTCCAGATCCTGGTCACCGAGCAGGGCCTGGCCGACCTGCGCGGCCTGTCGCCTCGCCAGCGGGCCGAGCTGATCATCGAGAACTGCTCTCACCCCGACTATCGTCCGGCGTTGAAGGACTACCTGAAGCGCGCCCGCGCGGAATCGTACGGTCAACAGTCCCCGACCCTGCTGATGGAAGCCTTCGCCTGGCACCAGCGGTTCGTCGAGACGGGCGACATGCGGGGCTAGGCGTGTGGCGGGGGTGGGCGCCAAGGCCGGTGTCCGCTTCTCGCCGCCGCCCTCTATGCGAAGGCCTTGGCGATGTGGTCCGCCGAGCGCGTCAGGACGATGCGATAGTTCTCGATCGTCCAGTCGCGATGGCCGGCGCCCTTGATCTCGACCAGTTCGCTGGTCCTGCCCGCCGCCTTCAGGGCCTTGTCCATGACCCGCGACTGCTTGAGCGGGACGATTTTGTCCTCCGTCCCATGCAGCAACAGGACCGGCGCGCGGAAGGCGCTGGCCAGACGGGCGGGCGAGGCCGCCTCCAGCATGGTCCTATCGGCTCTGGGATCGCCGATTGTCCTGCGCCAGTAGGCATAGGCGGCGGAGTCGGCGCCGTCCTCATTGTGCGAGAAGGTCAGCATCTCCGGCAGGTCGCTGACCCCGGCGATGGACACCACGGCCCTGTAGAGATCGGGCCGGCGCGCCCCGCCCATCAGCGCGGCATAGCCGCCGTAGCTGGCGCCGCAGATCGCGACGCGGCGGGGATCGGCCAAGCCGCTGGCGATGACTTGGGCGACGCAGTCCTCTACGTCCTCCTGCATCTGGTCGCCCCAGTGGCGGCGGCCCAGATCTGCAAAGGCGCGGCCGTAGCCGCCTGAACCCCGGAAATTGGGCTGCAGGACCAGCCAGCCCCGGGCCGCGAACGTCTGCACCATCTGGTCGAAGTCCAGTCTGTCGCGCGCTTCCGGTCCGCCATGCGGCAGGACGACCAGTGGCAGAGGTCTCCTGGCCGCGCCGATCGGGGTCGTGAGATAGGCCGTCAAGGGCACGCCGTCGCGGGCCTTCACCGCGAGGGCCTTCATCGGCGCCAGGCGCGCCGCGCTTAGCCAGGGACGTTGCTCGCCCAACATCTCCAGCTTGGTCCGAGCGGTGTCGTACAGCCAGAACGCGCCCGGCTGGCGCGGTCCGGAAACGAAGAAGATCAGGCGCCTGTGGTCCTTGCTGATGTCGTAGGGGCGAACCGAAACTTCCGGACCAAGATAGGCGGCTACGCCCTTGGCGTGGGCGGCCAGGGTTCGGTCCAGGAACCGGTGACGGACCAGATCGTCGCTGGCCCCGATGCTGACAGGGTTGAAGGCCTCGTCGACGAAGACGGTTTCGATCGGATGGTCGCTATCGCGCGCGACGATCTCTCCGGCCTGTAGGTTGTTGGTGTCGAAGCGCCGTAACACCGGCATATCCGCATCCGGCTCTTGCGACAGCATCAGCAGCACGCCCGGTTGCGGCGTCGGCGCCACGAACTCCAGTTCCGCCAGCTTTTCCAGTTCGTTGCGGCGGACCTTGCGATAGACCTTCCAGCCGGTTTCGCCCGGGGCGCGGATATTGATGGTGACCGTCGTGCCGCGCGAATTGCTGTCGTAGCGCACGATCGGCGCGCCGTTCTGAGTCAGCCAGCCATAGGTGTCGGATGCGCCGACTTCGAAGCGGACCGCCTCGCCGGAATAGACGTCGACACGATATAGCGCCTCGGCTTCTCGCGACGGATCCCATAGCTGCATCAGAATGTGACGCGGGTCGTCCCGCATCATGTCGACGACCCGCGCCAGGTTGAACAGCCGGCGCGTGATTGATTTCTGGCCTGCGAACAGGATGACCGGCTGAGAGCCATCGGTGTTGACGGCCAGAATCCGCTGGATCGGGATTTTGTAGAAGCCCCAGTCGTAGTCCAAGCCGGTCGGCTTACCGTTAGGCAACTTGTCGACGATGACCCAGACCAGCAGGCGTTCCTCATTGGCCCATTCGATGGCGCTGACGATCGCTTCGCCCAATTGCGTCGGCGCGGCGTCGGGCTTCTTGTCGTCGAGGAGATCGTAGAACTGGATCCAGGCGTGGGTCTTTTCGCCGATCTTCTTCTGGCGCAGGACGGCCAGACGGCCGCCTTCCGGCGACAAGGCCACATCCAGCAGCTCAGGATCGCGCTGCAACTCTTCTATGGTCGGCGGCGTCTCGGCGGCTCTGGCGACGGTTCCGGCCACGGACGAGGCGGCCATCGCCGCGGCAAGTTCTCTACGCGTCAACACACCGGAAATCCCCCGACATCCTCGCACCTGGATCTAGGCGAGGTCGGCGCCGGCCGCAATCTTCAGTAGGTTCTACAGCATCGCCGGGATCACCCGGTCGGGCGGCCGGTGGCCATCCATGAAGGTCTTCACGTTGACGATGACCTTTTCGCCCATGTCGATGCGGCCCTCGACCGTGGCCGAGCCCATGTGGGGCAGCAGCACCACGTTGGGCAGCTTCAGCAGCTTGGGATTGATGGCCGGCTCGTGCTCGTAGACGTCCAGGCCGGCGCCGGCGATCTCGCCCTTGGCCAGCATGTTGGCCAGGGCCCCTTCGTCGATCACCTCGCCTCGGGCGGTGTTCACGACGATGGCATGCGGCCGCAGCAGCTTCAGCCGGCGGGCCGACAGCAGATGGTAGGTGGCCGGGGTGTGCGGGCAGTTGACCGACACGAAGTCCATGCGGGCCAGCATCTGGTCCAGGCTTTCCCAGTAGGTCGCGCCGATCTCTTCGGCGATGCGGGGGCTGACCGGCTTCCTGTTGTGATAGTGCACCTGCATGCCGAAGGCCTTGGCGCGGCGGGCCACCGCCTGGCCGATGCGGCCCATGCCGATGATGCCGATGCGCTTGCCCCAGAGGCGGCGGCCCAGCATCCAGGTCGGCGACCAGCCTTGGAAACCGCCCGACTTCACGACCTCGGCGCCTTCGACCACGCGGCGCGAGGCGGCCATGATCAGGGTCATGGTCAGGTCGGCGGTGTCCTCGGTCAGCACCCCGGGGGTGTTGGTGACGATGATGCCGCGGGCGTTGGCCGTGGCCACGTCGATATTGTCGACGCCGGCCCCGAAATTCGCGATCAGCTTGAGCCGATCGCCGGATCGCGACAGAAGGCGGGAGTCGATACGATCGGTGATCGTCGGCACCAGCACGTCGGCCCGGCTCATGGCGTCGACCAGTTCATCCGCCGTCAAGGGTTTGTCGGAGACGTTCAGTTCGGTGTCGAACAGTTCGCACATCCGCGTCTCCACCGGGTCGGGGAGTTTGCGGGTGACGATGACTTTGAGCTTGCGAGCGGCCATGGGCGGTTTGAAAAGCTCTCACTGACGGGCGTTTGAAAGCTGTAGCAAAGGGGCCCGAGGGGGCCAAGCAACATGCCGTCGAAATCAGAACATCGTTCGCTTCGTGTCGTTCTTGGGGCAGGCCTTCTGGGCGCGACCGTCGCCCTGCTGGCGGCTCCGGCCCTGGCGGACGGCCCCAGGATCACGCCTTCGGGCCTGGACGTGCCGCGATACGTCTCGCTGAAGTACGCCGAGGTCAACGCCCGCAACGGTCCGGACGAAGCGCATCAGCTGCTGTGGGTCTATCACGCCAAGGGCCTGCCGGTGCAGGTGGTGGCCGAGACGCGCGAGTGGCGGCGGATCTGCGATCCCGAGGGCGGCCTGGCCTGGGTGCACAAGCGCACCACCGACGGCCGCCGCTCGGCCATGCGGGTGCAACCCACGAACTTGCCGCTGCTGAGCGCGCCCAAGGACGGGGCCAAGGTCAGCGCCTATCTGAAGGGCCGCTCGATCGCCAGCCTCGACAAGTGCGAGAAGGGCTGGTGCAAGCTGCGAGCCGACGGATCGTCGGGCTGGGCCCGCGAAGGCGACATCTGGGGGGCGGATCCCGCCGTCCAATGCCGCAAGGACTAGCCGGTCCCAGGAACATACGCGATCAGGGAAACGTTGAGGCCTGACCCGACGCCGTGCTAGGGCGTGCCTTATGCAGAAGAACGCCTACACTTTCGAAGAACTCCTGGCTTGCGGCCGCGGCGAGCTGTTCGGCCCGGGCAACGCCCAGCTGCCGGCCCCGCCGATGCTGATGTTCGACCGGATCGTCCGGATCGAGTCGGAAGGCGGCAAGTACGGCAAGGGCTATGTCGAGGCCGAATTCGACATTCATCCCGACCTCTGGTTCTTCGGCTGCCACTTCATCGGCGACCCGGTCATGCCGGGCTGCCTGGGCCTGGACGCCATGTGGCAGCTGGTCGGCTTCTTCCTGGGCTGGTCGGGCGGTCCGGGCCGTGGCCGCGCCCTGGGCGTCGGCGAGGTCAAGTTCACCGGCCAGGTCACGCCGGACGTCAAGAAAGTCGTCTACAAGATCGACCTGAAGCGGGTGATCATGCGTAAGTTGGTCATGGGAATCGCTGACGGCGTCCTGGAAGCCGACGGCAAGGTGATCTACGAAACCAAGGACCTGAAGGTCGGCCTGTTCACGCCCGAGCAGATGGCCTGATCCGTTTAGACACAGATCCATTGGACGAGACCGGACGTTAGAGAGCCGGCCCCCCGGTGGATTGGGGGAGAAGAGGATTAGAGACATGCGTCGCGTCGTCGTCACCGGACTGGGGATCGTCTCGTCCATCGGCAACAACGCCAATGAAGTCCTGGCGTCGCTGCGCGAAGCCAAGTCCGGCGTGATTTTCGCGCCGGAATACGCCGAGCGCGGCTTCCGCTGCCAGGTCCACGCCGCGCCCCAGATCGAGTGGGAAGGCATGGTCGACCGCCGCGCGGCGCGCTTCCTCGCGCCCGGCACGGCCTATGCCCACATCGCCATGGAGCAGGCCATCGCCGACTCGGGACTGGAAGAGGGCGATATCTCCAACGAGCGCACCGGCCTGATCGTCGGCTCGGGCGGCCCGTCCACCCGCGTCATCGTCGAGGCGGCCGCCACGACGATCGAGAAAGGGCCCAAGCGGATCGGTCCGTTCGCGGTGCCCAAGGCCATGAGCTCGGGCCCGTCGGCGGTGCTGTCGACCTGGTTCAAGATCCGCGGCGTCAACTATTCGATCAGCTCGGCCTGCGCGACCAGCGCCCATTGCATCGGCGCGGCCGCCGAGCAGATCCAGCTGGGCAAGCAGGACATCGTCTTCGCCGGCGGCTGCGAAGAGCTGGACTGGACCTTGTCGAACCTGTTCGACGCCATGGGCGCCATGAGCACCAACTTCAACGACCGCCCGGCCGTGGCCAGCCGCGCCTATGACAAGAACCGCGATGGTTTCGTCATCGCCGGCGGCGCCGGCGTCGTGGTCCTCGAGGCGTACGAGCACGCCAAGGCGCGCGGGGCCAAGATCTATGGCGAAGTCGTGGGCTACGCCGCCAATTCCGACGGCTACGACATGGTGGCGCCGTCGGGCGAGGGCGCGGCGCGGTGCATGAAGCTGGCCATGGCGCAGGCCGGCGACCGGACCATCGACTATCTGAACCCGCACGGCACCTCGACGCCAGTCGGCGACAGCAAGGAGATGGGCGCGGTGCGCGAGGTGTTCGGCGACAAGCCGCCGCTGATCTCGTCGACCAAGTCCCTGACCGGCCACAGCCTGGGCGCGGCGGGCGCGCAGGAGGCCATCTACTCGATCCTGATGCTCAACAACGGCTTCGCCGCCGAGAGCGCCCACATCGAGGAGCTGGACCCCGAGTTCGCCGACCTGCCGATCCTGCGCCAACGTTCGGACAGGCCGTTGAACACGGTGATGTCCAACAGCTTCGGCTTCGGCGGCACCAACGGCACGCTGATCTTCAGCCGCGTGGACTAGCGTCCGCGTGGCGACCGCCCGCGACGCCTTCGACCTCTACAGAGCCGGCCGACTGGCCGAGACCGCCGCCCTGTGCGAGCGGCTGGTCGCCTCCACGCCGAGCGTCGAGGCCTGGCATCTTCTGGGCGTGGCGCGGCTTGGCCTGGGCCAGGCGGAAGCAGCCCTGGCCGCCCTGGACGAGGGTCTGGCGCTGGACGCTAAGCGACCCGGCTTATTGTCGGCAAAGACCTTGGTTCTCAACAGCTTGGGACGTGACGCGGAGGCGGTGGTCGCCGCGCGCGCCGCCCTGGCGGCCGACCCCGAGAATCCGCCGGTGCTGGGCGCCCTGGCCGTTTCACTCCAGAGGTTGGGCGGCTTCGAGGAGGCCCTGGCGGTGCTCGATCGCGCCGTTCAGGTCTCGCCGCGGGAGGCCAAGCCGCTGGCCAGCCGGGCGGCGCTGCGCCTGCTGCTGAACCGGCCGGGCGAGGCGGCGCGCGACCTGGAAGCGGTGATGGAGATCGACCCGCTCCATCCCCGCTTGGCCGGCGACCTGATGTGGGCGCGCCGCCAGACCTGCGACTGGAGCGAGGACGCCGCTCTGGACATGCTGGTCAAGGCGGACCTGAAGCTGGGTCGGCCGGGTATCGCGCCGTTCGCCGCCCTGGCGATCTTCGACATCCCGATCCTGCATCGTCGCTGCGCCGAGCTGGCCGCGCCGCCGGTCGTTTCGGCTCCGACATGGCCGGTCCGTCCGGAGGGCCGGCGGATCCGCCTGGCCTATCTCTCGTCCGACCTGCACGAGCACGCTACGGCCCGGCTGCTGGTGGGGGTGCTGGAGGCGCACGACCGCGACCGGTTCGAGATCTTCGCGGTTTCCTATGGCCCCGACACCGGCGGCCCGATGCGCGAGCGCCTGAAGGCCGCTTGCGAGCACTGGATCGAGGCGCGCGATCTGTCCGACGCCGCGGTCGCCGAGCTGTGCCGGGCGCGCGGCGTCGACATCGCCGTCGACCTGAAAGGCCATACCCAGGATGGCCGGCCCGGAATCCTGGCCCATCGCGCTGCGCCGGTTCAGGTCAGCTGGCTGGGCTATCCCGGCACGCTGGGCCGGCATGCCGACATCGTTCTGGCCGACGCCGTGACGATCCCGCCCGGCGAGGAGGCCCATTGGTCGGAGGCGGTGGTCCGCCTGCCGCTCTACCAGCCCAACGACGCGCTCGGCCCGGTCCTGCCGCCGCCCGAGCGGATCGAGGCCGGCCTGCCGGAGGACGCCTTCGTTTTCTGCTGCTTCAACAATCCGGCCAAGATCACGCCGGAGGTGTTCGCGACCTGGATGAAGATCCTGGGGGCCGCGCCGGACAGCGTGCTGTGGCTGTACGCCGGCGCCCCCGGCGCGGTGGAAAATCTCCGCGCCCACGCGGCCAGGACGGACGTCGCGCCGGAGCGGCTGGTCTTCGCCCAGCCCGCGCCGCACGATCGGCACCTGGCGCGTCACGCCTTGGCCGACCTGGCGCTCGACACCTGGCCGTACGGGGCTCACACGACCGCCAGCGACGCCCTGCGCATGGGGATTCCGATACTGAGCCTGCCGGGCAAGAGTTTCGCCAGCCGCGTGGGGGCCAGCCTTTTAAGCGCCCTGGGCCTGCCCGAGCTGATCGCCGGCTCCGAGGCCGACTACATCGCCAAGGCCCTAGACCGGACCGCTCTGAACGGCCTCAAGGCCAAGCTGCGCAAGGCCCTGGAGACCTCGGACGTCTTCGATCCGGTCGCCTTCGCCCGGTCGCTGGAGGCGGCGTTCGCGGACATGGCCAAGCGCTGAAAGCCGCTGAAGGGTTCCGCCCCGCCCCGGCCCCTGCTAACCAGCGGTCAACGATTTGCGAAAGAGGGCCCGACACATGGCCGACGATTACGCGTTCCCCAAGGGCGAGCTGATGCGGGGCAAGAAGGGCCTCGTCATGGGCGTGGCCAATCACAACTCGATCGCCTGGGGCATCGCCAGCCAACTGGCCGCCCAGGGCGCCGAGATGGCCTTCACCTACCAGGGCGAGGAACTGGAGCGCCGCGTGCGCCCGCTGGCCGAAAGCATCGGCGTCAAGACGATGATCCCCTGCGACGTCACCGACGACGCCTCGATGGACGCGGCCTTCGCGGAAATCGAGAAGGAATTCGGCACGCTGGATTTTGTCGTCCACTCGGTGGCCTTCGCCAACAAGAACGAGCTGAAGGGCTCGTTCGTGGACAACACGACCCGTGAGGGCTTCCTGCTGGCCATGAACATCTCGGCCTTCAGCTTCGTGGACGTCGCCAAGCGCGCCTCGAAGATCATGCCGAATGGCGGCTCGCTGATCACCATGACCTATCTGGGGTCGGAGCGGACCATCCCGAACTACAACACCATGGGCGTGGCCAAGGCGGCCCTGGAAGCCTCGACCCGCTACATCGCCCGCGACCTGGGCCCCAAGGGCATCCGCGCCAACGCCATCTCGGCCGGCGCCATGCGCACCCTGGCCCTGGCCGGCATCGCCGGCGGCCGTGGCATGATCGCCCAAGGCCGCGCGTTCTCGGCGATGAAGGAAGACACCTCGATGGAAGGCGTCGCCGGCTGCGCCCTGTGGCTGGCCTCGGACCTGGGCAAGTCGACGACGGGCGAAGTCGTCCACGTCGACGCCGGCTTCCACATGATGGGCATGCCCGACCAGGAAGAGGCCTGAGCCTCCTCCGGGCCTACGGCGCGTAGGCCTTCATGAAACGGACGGCCGCCTCCCGCGCGAGGCGGCCGTACTCGTCCGGGGTCTTCTCGGACGGCAGGCGCAGCAGCGAGCGCAGCTGGCTGTGGCCCATGACCATGCCGGAGAAGAACTCCGCCGCCTGGTCGAAGTCCTCGACCTTCAGGCGGCCCAGTTCGGTCTCGGTCTTCAGGAAGGCGGCCAGCTGTCGCCGGGCGCTCAAGGGGCCGGCCTCATAGACCTCCCTGGCCACATCGGGCATCTCGCCCGAGCCCAGGATGATCACCCGCATCATCGAATAGCTCTTGGTGGTGATCACCGTCTCCAGCACCGAACGGGCATAGGCCTCCAGCGCCTCGGCGGGGTTGTCCACGGCGCCCGGCTCGCGCAGCGAGGCGGTAATGGCCTCGACCCGGCGGTTCATCAGGGCCCGCATCAGGTCGGCCTTCGAGCCGTAATGGTTGTAGACCGTCTGCTTGGAGACCCCCGCGCGGCGGGCGATCGCCTCCATCGGCGCCGCGAGACCGCGCTCGCCGATCACCTCGACGGCGGCGTCGAGAATGGCTTCGGTCTTGGCGACGTCGATCTGTCCAGGGACCCTGGGCATCTAGAGAACTCCGGGCATCAATGGGCGTCCGACGGCGGCGGGGGCGCGTTCTTGACCGGCGCGGCCAGCAGCGACACCAGGGCGGCGGCGAAGCAGCCGATGGCCAGCAGGGTGAAGCTGTCGCCAAACGCCATCACCGTCGCCTGCTGCTGCAGCATGCCGCCGATGGCCTTGCGCGCCGCGCCGCCCGGATCGGCGACGCCCAGCTGCATCATCCGCGCGGTCAGGCCCTCCATCATGCTGGCCGTCGCCCCGCCCTGGGTCACCTTGGAGGTCAGGTCGTCGTAGTACAGCGCCGTCTGTTGGGTGATCGAGGTCGCCAGCAAGGCCAGGCCCACGGCCCCGCCGGTGTTGCGCGACAGGTTCACCAGGCCCGAGGCGTTCTTGACCATGTGGGGCGGCAGGGTGCTCATGGTGATCTGCTGGGTGGCGATCATGGCGATCATGACCCCGACCCCGCGGCAAGCCTGGACGCCGGCGAACTCCCAGAAACCCCAGTCCTTGCTCACTGCATGGGCCATGTACATGCCCCAGCCGGCCAGCATGAAGCCGATGAACATCGGCACGCGCGGGTCGCCCTTGCGCACCAGGCGGCCGGCGATCGGGCCGGTCAGGAACATCGACAGGCCCGAGACGACCATGGTGGTGCCGACCTCGGACGCCGAATAGTGGCGCACCCGCCCCAGGAACTGCGGCAGCAGGAAGGTGCCGCCGAACAGGCTGGCGCCGGAGACGGCGGTCATCAGCACCCCGACCGTGAAGTTGCGGTTGGCGAAGGCCCGCAGCTCGACGATCGGGTTGCGATAGGTCAGCTGCCGCCAGATGAAGACGCCGCCGCCGATCACGGCCACGACGGTCAGCCACAGGATGCCGGTGTCGTCGAACCAGTCGTCCTTGGCGCCTTCCTCCAGCACGTACTGCATGCTCATCAGGAAGGTCGCCATCACCGCCAGGCCGAACCAGTCGAAGCCCTTGGCCAGGCTGGGATCGCCCTTGTCGAACTCGCCCCAGCGGGCCACGCCGAACAGCACGACCAGGCCGGTCGGGACGTTGATGAAGAACAGCCAGCGCCAGCTCAGCGCCTCGGTCAGGTGGCCGCCCAGGGTAGGGCCGACGGTCGGGGCCAGGGTGACGATCAGGCCCATGATCACGCTGGCCGTCACCCGCCGCTCGGGCGGGAAGGCGGTGAAGGCCACGGCGAACACCGTCGGGATCATCGCTCCGCCGATGAAGCCCTGCAGGGCGCGGGTCAGGATCATCATGTCGATCGATGAGCTGAGGCCCGTCAGCACGCTCATGACGATGAAGCCGGTGCACGACGCCAGGTAAAGGCGCTGGGTGCCCCACAGGCGCGACAGATATCCCGACAGCGGGATCATCACGACCTCGGGGATCAGATAGGCGGTCTGGATCCAGCTGATCTGGTCAGTGCTGGCCCCGACCCCGGCCTGGATCTGCGGTAGCGAGGCGGCTACGATCTGGATGTCCAGGATGGCCATGAACTGGCCGATGACCATCGCTCCGAAGCCCAGGAACAGCTTGCCCCAGTCGACTTGCGCCGGCGCGTCCGGGACGGTGGTCGGGGGTTTGGGCGCTTCGCTGGCGGGGAGGGCGGCGTCGGTCATGACCCGCGCCTCGCCCTAGCGGTCCACGCCCTGGCGGGCGACCTGCGGCGTGACCTGGGCGGCCTCGGCGAAAGAGGGACCCGAGCGGTCGCGGACGTCGACCTTGATCTCGACCGACAGGCCCGGCCGCAGCGCCGCGCCCAGCTGGCTGCGGTCGACGACGATCTTCACCGGCAGGCGCTGGGTGATCTTGGTGAAGTTGCCGACGGCGTTCTCGACGGGGATCAGGGCGAATTCCTGGCCGGTCGCCGGGGCGAAGCTGTCGACCTTGCCGACGATCTTCTGCTTGCCGAAGGCGTCGGCCTTGATCTCGACCGGCTGGCCCACCCGGATGCGGGCGACCTGGGTCTCCTTGAAATTGGCGACGATATAGGCCTGGCCCAATGGCACGACCGACATCAGGGCGACGCCCGGCTGGACCAGTTGGCCCGGGCGGACCGAGCGGGCGCCGACGACGCCGGCGACGGGCGCGCGGATCACGGTGCGTTCCAGGTTGATCCTGGCCTGCTCCACGGCGGCGTGGGCGGCGGCGGCCTGCGCCACCGCCTGGGCCTTGGCCGAGCCCAGCGACTGGGCGTTGCGGCGCTCGGCTTCCAGGGCGGCCTGGGCGCTGGCGACCCCGGCCGCGCTCTGGGTGGCGGCGGCGCGCTCGGTCTGGACTTTCTGCTGCGAGACCCAGCCCTGGCCGGCCAAGCTGCTGTAGCGGTCCAGATCGGCCTTGGCGCGGCCGGCGTCGGCCTGGGCGCTGGTCACGCCGGCGGCGCGCTGGGCGATCACCGCCTGCTCGAGATTGGTCTTGTCGTCGATGGCGCGGATGGCCGCGTCGGCGGCGTTGGCGTTGGCGATCGCCTGGTCGACGACGGCCTGGAAGGTGGACGGGTCGATCTTGGCCAGCACCTGGCCGGCCTCGACGCGCTGGTTGTCGGCCACGAGCACCTCGGCGACGTAGCCGGAGACCTGCGGGCTGATCGACACGGTGTCGGCCTGGACGAAGGCGTTGTCGGTCGCCTCGTAGCGCTGCTTGTCGAGGAACCACAGCGTCCCGCCGACGACCACGCCGACCAGGACGACCCCGCCGACGATCATCGGAACCAGCTTCTTGTTACCCGCCGCCATGGCTGACCCCTGTGAAAGGCTTCAAGCGCGCCGGATAATCTCGTCCGGCGCGCTCAGCAAGGGATAAATGGACGCACCCGTCCAAAATTCAATGAACGCCGCCCAGACAAAAATGGCGAACTTTCCGCGTCAGGCGGCGCGGCGCGTCGCCTTGTCGTCCGCTAGGCGGAAACGCTGGACCAGGCGGCCCAGTTCTCGGGCTTCGTTGGACAGGGCCTGACTGGCGGCCGTGCTCTGCTCGACCATGGCGGCGTTCTGCTGGGTGGCCTGATCCATCTGGTTCACGGCCGTGTTGACCTGTTGAAGGCCGGTCGCCTGCTCCTGGGCCGAGGCGGCGATCTCGGCGACGATGTGGTTGATGTCCTGCACGCCGGAGATGATCCGCCGCAGGGCCTCGCCCGTCTCGCCCACCAGGGTCACGCCTTCGTCGACCTGGGCGGTCGAGGCGGTGATCAGGGCCTTGATCTCCTTGGCGGCCTCCGCCGAACGCTGGGCGAGCGCCCGCACTTCCTGGGCGACGACCGCGAAACCCTTGCCGCTCTCGCCGGCGCGGGCGGCCTCGACGCCGGCGTTCAGGGCCAGCAGGTTGGTCTGGAAGGCGATCTCGTCGATGACGCCGACGATGTTGCCGATCTTGGACGAGGACGCCTCGATCTGGGTCATCGCCGCGACGGCGCGGTCGACGATCTGGCCACCGGTCTCGGCGTCCTTGCGGGCGTTGCCGACCGTGCGCCGGGCGCTGCCGGCGCCTTCGGCGGTCTTGCGGACCGTTGCGGTGATCTCGTCGAGGGCCGCGGCGGTCTCCTCCAGGCTGGCCGCCTGCTGTTCGGTGCGGCGGGAGAGGTCGTTGGAGGCCCCGGCGATCTCGCCGGAACCGGCCTGGATGCCGCCGACTGCGCCGTTGATCACGCCCATGGTCTGGGCCAGCTGATCCATGGCCGCGTTGAAGTCGGCCCGCAGCTTGCCATAGGCCGGCGGGAAGGCCTCGGTCAGGCGGAACGTCAGATCGCCGCCGGCCAGGGCTTCCAGGCCCTCGCCGACCCTGGCGACGACGCCGGCCTGTTCGCGGGCGTTGGCGGCGCGTTCGGCCTCGCCGGCTTCGCGGGCGCGCTCGGCCTCGGCCCGCTGCTCGGCGGACAGGCCTTCCAGGCGAAGCTTCTCGAGCGCGGCGTCCTTGAAGGTCAGCACGGCGGCCGCCATGCCGCCGATCTCGTCCTTGCGACCCACGGCGGGCACGTCGACCGTGTTGTCGCCGCTCGCCAGGCGGCGCATGGCCGCCGTCATGGCGGTGACCGGCGTGGCGATGGCGTTCGACAGCAACCACCCCATCAGCACGGCCGTCCCGATCGCCAAGGCGCCGCCTGCGCCGAGGGTGAAGAGGCCGGCGCGGAAGGCCTTCGCCTGCTCGCCGCGCCGCGTCGCCAGTTGCCCGGCCTCCCGCTTGGTCATGGCGTCCAGCACCTTGCGGGTGCTGGTCAGGCGGCCGGTCGACGCGATTTCCTGGCGCGCCCGCTCGAGCGTGGCCGGATCGTTGGCCTCGGCGATCTGCCTGTCGGCCTCGGCATGGAAGACGCCGACCGCGGCGGCCAGGGCCTCGGCGCGGGCTTTTCCGTCCGCGTCCTCGGCGCCGGCGACGATGCGCTTGTAGGCGGCTTCGTATTCGCCCGCGTACTTCTGGCGCTTCTTGAGGAACGACGGGTCCAGGCTGGCGACGTAGCCGCGCACTGCGTTCTGCTCCTCGACCAGCGCGCCGATCGTGTCGCTGATCGCGTCTACCTGGTCGTAGCTGCGTTCGTTCAACGCGGTGATCTTCTGGATCGAGGCGAGGCTGCCCGCCACCAAGACGCCGGCGGCGACCACGCCGAGCACCAGCATGGCGAACGCGGCCAGCAGTTTGTGCGCAACCTTCAGATTAGACATGAGCAGTGTCCTCGACCTCTTAGTCGAGGCGACATCTGCGCGCTCGGGGTTAACAAATTCGTAGAGTGGCGGGCAAGATCAGTGTTCGTTGGAATCTTCGAGGTGAAAACCACCTTCTTTCACAGTAGATTCCAGGAATCCGAGTCTGCAGCGGCGCTTTGCCGCACCTCTCTATACTTCGATATAGTCTAGATAATGTATCATCCGTGTTCGGATAATTGCAGTCCATCTCAGGATGCGAAATCTCCCTGCGACGGCGGGCCGCAATTTCCGCTTGTGGCGGAATCACGACACAATGAGAGCCGCTTCCCCAGCGCAACCATCGCCGTGGCGGCGCGTATCTCCTCCGGCGCGTTCCGCCGGCCCCGCTCACGGTCGCAGGAGTTACCTCAGATGAAGTCCCCGGCCGGCCAGACGCCGCTCGACATGATCCGCCCGGTGCTGTGGATGGCCGCGGCCGCCTTTGCGGCCGGGTTCGGCGGCTACCTGGTGATCGGGCTCAAGGCCGTCCACGCGGCCCCGACGTTCTGACTATTTGGAGCCGGTCGAGCCGAAGCCGCCCGCGCCGCGGTCGGTGGCGTCCAGGTCGTCGACCTCGACCAGCGGCCATTGCGGGGCTGCCGCGATGACGCCCTGGGCGATGCGGTCGCCCCGGCGGATGGTGAAGTCCTCTTCGCCCAGATTGATCAGCAGCACGCAGACCTGGCCGCGATAGTCGCTGTCGACGGTGCCCGGCGCGTTGACCACGGTGACGCCGTTCTTGAACGCCAGGCCCGAGCGCGGCCGCACCTGCATCTCCCAGCCATCGGGCACAGCCACCGAGAAGCCGGTCGGGGCCATGCATCGCGCGCCCGGCTTCAGCACGATCGGCGCGTCCTCCGGAACGTGGGCCCGAAGGTCGAAGCCCGCCGCCCCGGCCGTGGCGTAGGTCGGAACCGGCAGGTCGGCATTGCCTTCCCAGCGCTTGAAGCGGATGGCGAGACCGGCGGGGATGGCGGACATGCGGGCGGTTCCTGATCTGGAAGTCCGCCCGGCTGTAGCTGATTTGGCCGGCGTCAGGCCAGGGCTTCGGCGATCCGCGCCGCGATCTGGCCGGCTACCTGGTCCTTGGCCGCGCGGTCCCAGCGCTCGGTCCCGTCCCTGGTGATCAGCAGCACGGCGTTCTCGCCGCCGCCCATCACGCCCGGCTGGGTGACGTCGTTGGCGATGATCCAGTCGCAGCCCTTGCGGGCCAGCTTGGCGCGGGCGTGTTCCTCGACATGGTCGGTCTCGGCCGCGAAGCCGATCACGAGCCTGGGCCGTTGCGGGCCGCTGGCCGACAGCGTCGCGAGGATGTCGGGGTTCTCGACGAAGGTCAGGGCCGGCGGACCGCCCCTTTCCTTCTTCAGCTTGGTCCCGAACGCCTCGTCGACGCGCCAGTCGGCGACGGCCGCCACGAACACCCCGACGTCGGCGGGCAGGGCGGCCTGGCTGGCGGCCAGCATCTGGCGGGCGGTCTCGACGTCGACCCGCCTGACCCCGGCCGGCGTCGGCAGGGCGACGGGTCCGGCGATCAGGGTGACCTCGGCGCCCAGCCTGGCCAGCGCTTCGGCGATCGCGAAGCCCTGACGGCCGCTGGAGCGGTTGGTAACGCCGCGCACCGGATCGATCGGCTCGAAGGTGGGACCCGCCGTGACCAGGGCGCGCTTGCCCTGCAGGGGGCGCGCGGCAGGACCTTCCAGCTGGGCGACAATGGCGGCGAAGATCGCTTCCGGCTCAGCCAGGCGTCCGGGCCCGAACTCGCCGCAGGCCATGGCGCCCTCTTCGGGCCCGACAAAGGCGACGCCGTCGGCCTTCAGGGCCGCGATGTTGCGCTGGGTCGCCGGGTGCAGCCACATCCGTACGTTCATGGCGGGCGCCATCAGCACCGGCTTGTCGGTAGCCAGCAGGGTGGTGGAGGCCAGGTCGCCGGCGAAGCCGCCTGCGGCCTTGGCGATCAGGTCTGCGGTCGCCGGCGCCACCACGATCAGGTCGGCCGAGCGCGAGAGCTCGATATGGCCCATCTCGTGCTCGTCGGTCAGCGAGAACAGGTCCTGGTAGACCTTGTCCTCGGCCAGGGCGGCCAGGGACAGCGGCGTGACGAACTCGGCGCCGGCCTTGGTCAGGATGGGGCGCACGCCGATCCCGGCCTTGCGCAGCAGGCGGGTCAGCAGCAGCGCCTTGTAGGCCGCCACCCCGCCGCCGACGATCAGAAGAACCCGCTTGCTCACGCCGTGCTCCGCTTCCCGCGTCCGTACCGCTACTGCACATGCCCACCCGCGCGGCAAAGCGCCAGAGACAATCGGGCGGCGAAGATAGGACTCGACTCGTGTTCCGCTTTCGTTCAATAAACGCAAAAGTAGAACAACGGGGCGAATACGATCATGAAGATTGTGCGAAACGTCTTGTGGGGCGCGGCGGCGCTCGGGCTTCTGGCCGCGGTTTCAGCCTGCGACAGCGGGGCCTCGGCGGTAAAGGCGCCCAAGGGCGGCGAACGGGCGGATGCAACGCCGGCCGCGGCGTCGGTTCAGGCCAGGGAGGGCGGGGCCGGCGGCTTCGCCCGCGGCGGCGACCCGCGCGACGCGCCGGTCAGGCTGATCGCGGGAAAGCCCTATTGGGCCGCCAACCGCACGCGCACGGCCGAGGAGAACGCCCAGCGGTCGTTCGAGCGCAACGGCGAGGTGTTCGGGGCCAAGACCGCCGACGACTATGTGGCCAAGGTCCACGCTTTCGTCAGCGACCCGCCCAAGGGCGCAGAAACATTGAAGCGCGCGAACGGCGACCTGCTGATCTACGATCCCAAGGACAACGTCTTCGCCGTGGTCTCGCGCGAGGGCGCGCCGCGTACCATGTTCAAGCCCGACGAGGGCGCGGCCTACTGGGACGAGCAGAAGACCCGCGAGGCGCGGCGCGCCACGGCGGCCAAGAAGCGGGACCGGGATCAGGCGGAGGGCTAGGGCAGGGGGTGCGGCGCCAGCAGCAAGCCCGTGACGAAGGCCGCGCCGGCCGTCGCCGCCCCGACCAGGAACCACAGCAGCGGCCAGGTGTGCTGGCGCTCGACCACCGCCACGGGGGGCGGCGCCGGCGGGGCTTCCGCGAGACGGGCCAGGGCCTTGATCGCGCGTAGAGCCTCGTCGGCGAAGTCCCGGGCCTTGGCGGCGGGAGACAGTTCGCGGCCGATCCAGCGGCGGACCACCGGGTCGGCGGCGGCCCACAGGTCGTGGGTCGGATCGATGCGACGGGCCACGCCCTCGACGGTGACCATGGTCTTCTGCAGCAGGACCAGCTCCGGGCGCAGGGCCATGTCGAACAGGGCGGTGATCTCGAACAGTTGGGCCAGCAGCCGGCCCATCGAGACCTCGCGGGCGTTGCGGCCGAAAACCGGCTCGCCGACGGCGCGCAGGGCCTGGGCGAAGGCGTCCACGTCCTGGTGGGCGGGAACATAGCCGGCGTCGAAATGGACCTTGGCGACGCGGGCGTAGTCACGATTGAGAAAGCCGTACAGGATTTCGGCCAGGTAGCGGCGCTCGCCCGGGCCCAGGCGGCCGATGATGCCGTAGTCGACGGCCGTGATGGCGTTGGGCGCGGCCACGAACAGGTTGCCCTCGTGCAGGTCGGCGTGGAACAGGCCGTGATCCAGGGCCTGAGCGAGAAAGCCGCGCGTGACGTTCTCGGCCAGGGCTTTGCGGTCCAGGCCGGGCAGCTCCAGCGCGGCCGGGTCGGAGAGGGGAACGCCCTCGGCCCAGGTCAGGGTCAGGACGCGCTTGCCCACGCCCTCCCAGCAGACCAGCGGCGCGCGCATGTAGGGATCCGTGGCCATGGCCTCGCCCAGCTCGGCGCAGCCCGCGGCCTCGAAGCGCAGGTCCATCTCCAGGTCCAGCGCCCGGATCACGACCTCGACGAACTGGGTGGGCCGCAGACGGCGCGACGCCGGGGCCAGGGTCTCGGCCAGGCGGGCGGCCAGGCGCAGCACGGCGCTGTCGCGCGCCACCTGGCGCTCGACCCCCGGCCGTAGCACTTTCACGGCCACCTTGCGGCCGTCGACCAGCACGGCCGGATGGGCCTGGGCCAGCGAGGCGGCGGCGACGGGCTCGCCGATCTCGGCATAGATCTCGTCCAAGGGGCGGCCCAGGTTGCGGGCGATCTCGGCCTTGGCGATGTCCAGCGGGAAGGCCGGCAGCCGGTCCTTCAGGTGCGACAGGTCCTCGGCGAAGGCGGTTCCGAAGATGTCGGCGCGCGTCGACAGGAACTGGCCCATCTTGATCGCCGCCGGGCCCTGCCTTTCCAGCACCCGCGCCAGGCGCTCGCCCGGCCGTCCGCGACGGGCCCCGCCGCCGGTGAACAGGCGCAGCAGGCGGCCGACCCACCTGGCCGAGGTCGGCAGCTGCGGCTCGACCTCGCGCGGGATCAGGGCGTCGGCCCTGACGAGGGCCCAGCCCGCGCCGGTCAGGCGCCAGAAGGCTGAAAGGCTGGTCACAGCGTCAGAGCGCCCAGCCCTGGTGCAGGGCCGCGACGCCGCCGGTGAAGTTGGTGTAGGTCACCCGCTTGAAGCCGGCGGCTTCGATCATGCCGGCGAAGGTCCGCTGGTCCGGAAAGCGGCGGATGCTCTCGACCAGGTACTGATAGGCGTCACGGTCCTTGGCGACCCACTCGCCGACCTGCGGGATGACCTTGAAGCTGTAGGCGTCGTAGGCCTTGGCCAGCGCTTCGGTCACCGGCCGCGAGAATTCCAGGCACAGGAAGCGGCCGCCCGGCTTCAGCACCCGGCGCGCCTCGCGCAGGGCCGCGTCGATATCGGTGACGTTGCGGATGCCGAAGCTGATCACGTAGGCGTTGGCGTAGTTGTCGGGCAGCGGCAGGCGCTGGGCGTCGCCGACGGTCCAGGTGATTTCCGGTTCGCCGCCGCGCTCGATGCCGGCCATGATCATCTCGGCATTGTAGTCGATGATGTTGATGGTCGCATCCGGGCCGCCCCGGCGCTCCTGCGCGGAACGAGCAAGCTTGGCGAAGCGGCGCGCCATGTCGCCGGTGCCGCCGGCGCAGTCGACGATCACCTCGCCCGGCTGCGGGTTGAGACGCGCGGCCACGGCGTCCTTCCAGAGCCGATGCACCCCGCCGCTCATCAGGTCGTTCATGATGTCGTAGTTCTTGGCGACTCGATCAAAGACGCCTCGCACCAGGCCCGCCTTCAGCGAGGCGTCGACGTCCTTGAAACCGAAGCTGGCGGAGGTGTTGCTCATGACGTCTTTGGGCCGAACTCTCTATATGAACATCCGCTATTAGCCCGCGTCACGGCCCGCGTCATCGCCTTAAGGGATCAAGCTTGCCCGAATTGCCCGAAGTGGAGACCGTCCGACGCGGTCTCGAGCCCGTCCTGTCCGGCGCGCGCCTCTCGCGGGTGCGCGCCAACCGCCCCGACCTGCGTTTCCCGCTGCCCGACGGCTTCGTCCAGCGGCTGACCGGCGCCAAGATCCTGCGCCTGGACCGCCGCGCCAAGTACATCCTGGCCCCGCTGGATCGCGGCGACACGCTCGTCATGCATCTCGGCATGACGGGCCGATTCGAGATCGCCGCACCCGAGGGCTCCGTCCGCCCCGGCGACTTTGCTCGCGAGGTCAAGCCCGACGACAAGCACGCCCATGTCGTCTTCGAGACCGAGGCGGGCGCGACCGTCACCTATTACGACCCGCGGCGGTTCGGCTTCATGGATCTGATCCCGACCGACCGCGTCGGCCATCACCCCTGGTTCGCAACCATGGGGCCCGAGCCGTTGGGCGAGGCCTTCGACGCCAGGACGCTGGAGAAGGCGTTCGCCAACCGCAAGCAGGGACCCAAGACCCTGCTGCTGGACCAGCGCACCGTCGCGGGCCTGGGCAATATCTATGTGTGCGAGGCCCTGCATCGTTCGCACATCTCGCCGTTCAAGCCGTCGGGCGGCATCGCTAGCAGGCGGCTCGGCCCCTTGGCCACGGCGATCAAGGAGGTCCTGGCCGAGGCCGTCGAGGTTGGCGGTTCGTCCCTGAAGGACTTCGCCGCCGCCGACGGGGCGCTGGGCTATTTCCAGCACCACTTCCGCGTTTACGACCGCGAGGGCGAGCCTTGCCCGACCCCCGGCTGCAAGGGCGTCATCGCCCGCGAGGTCCAGGCCGGCCGCTCGACCTTCTTCTGTCCCGTCTGCCAGGTGTGAAGCATCAGCCCCGTCGCGCCAGGAGCTTCCCCGCCAGCCAGCGCCGGACCGGTTCGTCGTAGAGCTTCAGGCAGGCCCAGGCGATCGCGACGGCGGCGACGAAGACGCCGGCGCTGACCAGGACGCCGTGCAACGGGGCCGGCTTCTTGTCCACGACCCAGGCGGTATAGGCGTAGATCAGCGGATAGTGGGTGATGTAGAGCGGGTAGGAGAGGTCGCCGAAGAAGCGGGCGATGCGCACGCTGGGACCGTTCACATCCTTCTCGCCCGCGCCAATGGCCACGATCAGCGGAAACAGCACGATGATGCAGGCCGCTTCATAGAGGCCGTTGATCCAGCGCTGGTCGCCGACGCCGAAGCGCGGCAGCGACAGGGCGGCGATCAGCAGCAGGCTGCATACCGCAAAGGCGCCGCGGACCTTGATCCGCTTGCCCAGGCGCATCAGCAGGACGCCCGCGAAGAACGGGAACATCAGCCGCGTCAGGCCGATCTGCACGCCGCCGGCGTCCAGCGCCCAGCCGCCGATGACGTCGCCGCGCGGGCCCAGCACCAGCAGGCCGACCAGCGCCACGGCCGCCAGGGCGACCAGCCCGCTCAGCCAGCGGACGGACAGCTTCCGCAAGCCCGCGGCGTACAGGATGTTGCCGATGTACTCGTAGAACAGCGACCACTGGGGGCCGTTCAGCGGATAGATCTCGCCCCAGCCGCGGATCTCGGCTGACGGTCTCAGCGGGATCATCACGAAGCTCAGCAGCAGTACGCCCGCGACCTGCCAGGCGGTGACCGTCTCCAGCTTTGGGAACAGCGACGAGTGCTGCAGGCCCAGCAAGGCTGCGCCGACCAGCCCGCCGACGATGATCATCGGCTGGAGGCGCACCAGGCGGCGCTTGTAGAAGTCCCATTGGCCCATGCCCGTCGTCCAGCGCTCGTCATAGGCGTAGGCGATGACGAAGCCCGACAGCAGAAAGAAGAAGTCCACCGCCAGATAGCCGTGGTTGATGATCTGCCGGGCGGGATCGCCGCCGGCCCAGGCCTCGAACAGGTGGAAGGCCACCACCATCAGCGAGGCGACGCCGCGCAGGCCATCGAGGATGACATAGTGGCTCTTGGCCGGAGCGGTCGCGTCGGTCGAGGTCGCGGCGGCGGTATTGGTCATGCGGTGCGTGGGCTCCCCACCCTCGTCCTTGTTTGGCGACCAAATCGGGTCGCGCGGCAGGGTTGCGAGGTTTATCGTTAAACCGCAATAGACTTCGAGGCCCGGTGATGCAGCGCTCCAGACGTCCCCGCGATGGCGGCCCAAACGGAGGGCGCGTGACGATCAAGGCGGTGGCCGCTCGGGCCGGCGTCTCGGCCATGACCGTGTCCAACGTCTTCAACAACACCGGCAAATTCAGTCGCGAAACCCGCGAGCGCGTGCTGGCCGCCATCACGGCCCTGGGCTACGTGCCCAACTCGGCCGCCCGGCGACTGGCAGGCGCGACGCCGGCCCGGATCGGCCTGCTCTATGCCGGCGTCGACAGCATGTTCATCGACGGGGTGCTGGCCGCCGCCGCCGTGGCCAGCGCGGAACGTGGCCTGCAGCTGATGGCCCGCAAGGCCGACAAGCCTGAAGACGCCCTGGCCATCGCCCGCGCCTTGCAGGCCTCCGGGGCCGACGCCCTGCTGGTGCTGCCGCCGTTCGAACTGGCGCTGAGCGGGATGGCGGACTTCCAGGCCTTGGGCCTCGTGACCGCGGCCATCGCGACGGCGGCGCCGCTGCCCGACATGTTCACTGTCCGCATCGATAACCGCGCAGCGTCGCGGGCGGTCACCGAGCGCCTGATCGCCAAGGGTCGGCGGCGCGTCGCGGTGATCGCCGGTCCGGCCGATCACTCCGACAGCGCCGAGCGCCTGGCCGGATGCCGAGAGGCCCTGGCGGCGCATGGCCTGTCCCTGCCGGCGCGCCGGATCGTCGAAGGCCGCTTCACCTTCGAGTCCGGTCTGGCGGCGGCCGAGCGGCTGCTGGCCCTGTCCGAGCCGCCTGACGCCATCGTCGCGGCCAATGACGACATGGCGGCCGCGGCGCTGTGGAGCGCGCACCGACGGGGCATGGTCCTGCCGCGCGACCTGGCGGTGACCGGCTTTGACGACACCCTGCTGGCCACCCGCGTCTGGCCGCCCCTGACCACCGTGCGCCAGCCGATCGACCGGATGACCGGCCGGGCGCTGGACCTGCTGCTGGAGGCCTTGCGCGGGGCGCCCGGCGAGGTCCGGCCGATCGACGTGCTCGAAGCCCATCATCTGGTCGAGCGCGCCTCGGTCTGACGCAGGGTCGGGGCTCCCCAAGCGCGTCGGCCTCTCTATAAAGGCGGGCTCAAGCAGGAGACCGCCCCCATGGCTCAAGAGCAGGCCGACTACCAGACCCTGATCGTCGAGGCGCCCGCGCCGGGCGTGACCCTGATCCGCCTGAACCGGCCAGAGGCCCTGAACGCCCTCAACACCGCCCTGCTGGCCGATCTCGCCCAGGCCCTGGCGGCGGCGGAGGCCGACGACGCCGTGGGCGCGATCGTGCTGACCGGTTCGGCCAAGGCCTTCGCGGCCGGCGCCGACATCAAGGAGATGTCGGACAAGACGTACGCCCAGATGTTCAAGGCCGACTTCTTCACCGCCGGCGCGCGGGCGATCGAACAGTGCCGCAAGCCGATCATCGCCGCCGTCGCCGGCTACGCCCTGGGCGGCGGCTGCGAACTGGCCATGATGTGCGACTTCATCCTGGCCGCCGACACCGCCAAGTTCGGCCAGCCCGAGATCAATCTCGGCGTCGCCCCCGGCATCGGCGGCACCCAGCGCCTGACCCGCTTCGTCGGCAAGTCCAAGGCCATGGACATGATCCTGACCGGCCGGATGATGGACGCCGCCGAGGCCGAGCGCTCGGGCCTCGTGTCGCGGATCTTCCCGGCCGACAGCCTGGTCGACGACGCCGTGGCCGTGGCCGCCAGGATCGCGTCGCAGTCGCCGCTGGCCGTCGCCATGAACAAGGAACTGGTCGAGGCCGCCTATGAGACGACCCTGACGACAGGCGTGGCGCTGGAACGCCGCCTGTTCCACTCGCTGTTCGCGTTCGAGGACCAGAAGGAGGGCATGGCCGCCTTCGTCGAGAAGCGCAAACCGGCCTTCAAGGGCGCTTAGTCCCATGGGAAACGATTGCGTCGACGGGGCGACAGGAATCCTGCCTGTGGACCGTTGACCCCGGCCGGCGCTTCCCGTATATCCGCGCGCTCGATTTCAACTGCTTCGCGGCCGCCCGCGGGCTGTCCGTTTGAAGGTCCTACCTATGGCCAATAATCCCGGCGCCAAGAAAGCGATCCGCAAGATCGCTCGTCGCACCGAAGTCAACACCGCTCGCCGCTCGCGCGTGCGCACCTTCCTGCGCAAGTTCGAAGACGCCGTCGCCAAGGGCGACGTGGCCGTCGCCAAGGCCGCTTTCATCGAGGCTCAATCGGAGCTGATGCGTGCGGTTTCGAAGGGCGTCGTCCACCCCAACACCGGCTCGCGCAAGGTCTCGCGCCTGGCCGCCCGCCTGAAGAAGCTGGATAAGGCCGCCGCCTAAGTCCAGGATTTGGACGAACGTCGTTCGTTCAACGATTTCAAGTATTTACAAAAGCCGATCGGGTTCGCCCGGTCGGCTTTTGCTTTGAATCCAACGTTCTATTCCTGATGTTGCAATCTGTGATCTGAGGGGTTGGCTTCACTATTCCCTTGCCAGGCGAAGGGCTCCCGCGAGTCAACAGAAATATCCGCGATCGGACGCAAGTTTTCCGTTTGACCGGCCCCCGCCGCTGGCTAGTTTAAGCGTCTCAGCGCTTCTCCAGTCTTGGACAAAACAAGGCGGCGGCGGACCTCCTGCGTTCGCCGGGTAAGAACCTGTGTGCTCTGAGGAACCGGTCGCACGCCATGGGGGGCGGGCGACTGATGTGGGTTGCGGCGGTTGTTTTTGTGCGAGGCGGTGGACGAATGACGATGAAGGGCGGGGTGGCCAGCCAGGATTTTTCGGCGGCGATCGCGACGGCTTGCGAGCCGGCGGCGAGCGTGTGGTCGAAGGTGACCGTGGCTTTGAAACGCGAGCTGGGCGACGCGGCCTTCGGGTCATGGATCGCGCCCGCTATGCTGCGCGAGGCCGCGACCGGTGACGTCGTCCTGGTCTCGCCGACGGGCATCGCGCGCGACTGGATCCGTCGCAGCGCCTGGCGTCGCATCGGCGAGCTGTGGGCCGCCAACGACGCGACCGGTCGTCGCATCGACCTGAAGTCGCGCCTTGAATTCGAGGCCGAACTGGCCGGCAACGGCGGCGCCTATGTCGAGGCCGCGCCGAAGACCGTGTCCGCCGAGCCGATCGAGATCGTCCTGCCGGTGTCCAGCGACACGCCGGCCGTCGCGGCCCCCGCCGCCAAGTCCAGCCGCACCCAGGGTCTGCAAGAGCGCTTCACCTTCGAGACCTTCGTCCCGGGTCCGGCCAACGAGTTCGCCCACGCCGTGGCGCGCCGGATCGCCAACTGGGCCGACGGCCACTTCAATCCCGTGCTGTTCCACGGTCCCTACGGCTTCGGCAAGACGCACCTGCTGAACGCCCTGGCCTGGGAAGCCATGCGCAACGCGCCTGAAAAGCGCGTGGTCTACCTGACCGCCGAGCGCTTCCTTTCGACCTTCGTGCGCGCGCTGATGGATCGCCAGACGGCGGCCTTCAAGGAAGAGCTGCGCGCGGCCGACCTGCTGATCATCGACGATGTCCACTTCATCGCCGGCAAGCAGTCGACCCAGGAAGAACTGTTCCACACCCTGACCGCCCTGGTCGGTGAAGGCGGCCGCGTCGTGTTCTCGGCGGACCGTCCGCCCTCGGCCATGACCGAGATGGATCCGCACCTGCGCTCGCACCTGTCGGCGGGCCTGGTCTGCGGCCTGGAGCCGGCCGACCGCTCGCTGCGCCTGGGCATCCTGGAGCGCAAGATCCAGACCCTGTCGGCCGCCCACGGCTTCGAGCCGACCATGCGTCCGGACGTGCTGCAGTTCCTGGCCGACCGCTTCACCGACAGCGTCCGCGAGCTGGAAGGCGCGCTGAACACCCTGTCGGCCCGCGCCGGTGAAGGCTTGTCGCGCATGACGCTGGACGAGGTGCAGGCGACCCTGCGCCCGCACCTGCGGTCGGGCGAGAAGCGCATCACCATCGACGACATCCAGAAGGCCACCGCCGATCACTACGGCATGAAGCAGGCCGACCTGCTCAGCGAGCGCCGCAACCGCGCGGTGGCCCGTCCGCGCCAGGCCGCTATGTGGCTGGCCAAGCAGCTGACCACCCGTTCGCTGCCGGACATCGGCCGCCGCTTCGGGGGCCGCGACCACACCACGGTGCTGCACGCCGTGCGCCGTATCGAGGCCCTGAGGGCCGAAGACAACGTCCTCAGCCACGACCTAGAGACCATCACGCGCAAGCTGCGCGGCTAGTCCGGGCCAGTCCGGGACACCGGTTTCCTTAGAGTTTCCAAAGGGCAAGGGGCCGCTCCAATCAGAGCGGCCCCTTTTCCATGGCCCGCGTAGATCCTGAGCTTGGCGCCGGAACGCCGGGACCGATCGCGCTTTCCTCTGGCGTGACCTTCGCCAGAATCTTCACCCTGTCGCGGCCGCTCCGGACGATGCCGCTGTTCCTGCGCTACCTCGGCGCCACGGCGGTCGTGTTCCTGTTCTTCGGCGTCCGGGCGATGATCGAGCCGGCCCTGGGCGGCTACCCGTTCCTGATGTTCTTCCCGGCGATCATCTTCATCGCCCTGGTGTTCGATCGCGGCACCGGTGTCTTCGCCGTCCTGCTGAGCGCGACCCTGGCCTGGTGGTTCTTCATCCCGCCGCGCGGTTCGTTCCGGGTGGAGCACCTCACGGTGCTGTGGCCCCTGATCCTCTACGTCGTGATCGGCCTGTTCCTGGCCCTGGTCGTCGAGGCCCTGCGCGCCACGGCCGAGAGCCTGCAGGCCACCAAGACCGAGCTGGAGAAGGCCGCGACCCTGAACGCGCTGCTGCTGATCGACATCAATCATCGGGTCAAGAACCACCTGGCGGCGGTGACCGGCCTTCTGCGGATGTCGCAGCGCGAGGTCGGCGACCCCGCCGCGCGGTCGGCGATGGAGGAGGCCGCCCGGCGCATCGACGTGCTGGGCAAGGTCTATACCCGCCTGCATCTGGGCGAGCGGGCGACCGTCGTGTCGGCCAAGGATTTCCTGGTCTCGCTGTGCGACGACCTGCGCAGCGGGGTCGTGGGCGTACGGCCGGTCGCGCTGCGCTGCCACAGTGACGACGCCGACATTCCCGCCAGCATGGCGGTGCCCCTGGGCCTGATCGTCAACGAACTGGTCGAGAATGCGCTGAAACACGCCTTTCCCAATGATCGCGCGGGCGAGATCGCGGTGGCGCTGCGCCGTGAGGGCGACGGCTATCGCCTGGCGGTGCGCGACGACGGCGTGGGCTTCGATCCGGAGACGGCGCGCAGGGGCGGCGGCTCGCGCCTGGTCCGCTCGCTGGCTCAGCAGCTGGGCGGGCGGCTGGAAGTCACGGAAGGGCCAGGGACCGGCTATGAAATCCGCATTCCCCAGGACGCGGGAAACGGCCTCTGACCGCCCGGCGCCTAAGCCGGCCGGGCCCGCCTCAGGGTCAGGTTGATCCGACCGCCGCCTGGGACCAGGCCTGAGGAGCCGGCCAGGATGCGGTCCACGCCATGGAAGGCCAGCCGCGCCGCGCCCGAGAGGCGGCACACGTCTCCCGAGCTCAGTTTCAGGCTGCGCGTCGGGTCCTTGCGCGAGGTCCCGCCGATCCGGAACACCGCCGTGTCGCCCAGCGAGATCGACAGCACCGGGAAGCGCGGATCGGCTTCGTCGCGGTCCTGGTGCAGGCCCATGCGGGCGTCGTCGCGATACAGATTGATCAGGCACGAGTCCGGCGGAACCTCGGCGTCGCCCAGCCGGGTCCAGAGGTCCAGGAGCGCTTGCGGCATGGCCGGCCAGATCCGGTCCGTACCCGGATGCCGTTCGACATAGCGGTATCCCGCCGTGTCGCTGGTCCAGCCCAGCGGGCCGAAGGCGGTCATGGCCACGCTCATCGCCTTGCCGTAGGCCGTCCCATAGTTCGCGAACGGCGCGGCCTCGGCGGCGGCGGTCGCGGCGGCGACCAGATCCCGCTGGGCGACGGCGTCCAGAAGGCCGGGCCATAGGTCGAAACCCGGAACGACGGTCAGCGGCTGAAACATTACTGAAACTTAACGCGCGCCATTGGGTCGAAAGGTGTTGGTTTGCGCCGCCGGCTGAGGGGGCCGGATGAATTTTCCATGCTGGGACCGAACATGCGTCGTCTTATGTCCTCCGCGGCCGTGGCCGTGATTATGTTCGCCGCCGGGAGCGTTTCCGCCGCCGTCCCGGCCGCGAAGCACAAGCCGGCCGCCGCGGCGCCGTCGGCGGGTACGAAGGGCGCGACCTTCGCGACCGTGACGACCCAGCTGCCGCGCAACGTCCGGCCCTCGCACTATGATCTGGCGTTCACGCCCGACGCCGACAAGATGACCTTCACGGCTCAGGTGAAGATCGCCGTCGAGGTCGTCGAGCCCACCAGCACGATTACCCTGCAGGCCGCTGACCTGACCTTCTCGAAGGTCGAGGTCGCCGGCTTCGGACCCGCCAAGGTCAAGGTCGACGACGAGGCCCAGACCGCCAGCTTCACGTTCGGCAAGACCCTGCCGAAGGGCAAGTACGTCCTGGCCATCGACTACGCCGGCAAGATCTACACCCAGGCCGCCGGCCTGTTCGCCCTCGACTACGAGACGGAGGCCGGCAAGAAGCGGGCGCTGTACACCCAGTTCGAGAACTCCGACGCCCGCCGCTTCATCCCCTCGTGGGACGAGCCGTTCTACAAGGCGACCTACAGCGTCGAGGCGACGATCCCGACCGGCCAGATGGCCTTGGGCAACATGCCGATCGCGTCGTCCAAGGACCTGGGCGGGGGCAAGACCCTGGTCAGGTTCGCCACCTCGCCGAAGATGTCGACCTATCTGCTGTTCTTCGGTCTGGGCGAGTTCGATCGCGCCTCGGTGAAGTCGGCCGGCGCCGACGTCGGCGTGGTGACCAAGAAGGGCGACACGCCCAAGGCCGCGTTCGCCCTGAAGTCGGCGGCCGAGATCCTGCCCTGGTACAACGACTATTTCGGCACGCCCTACCCGCTGCCGGTGCTGGACAACATCGCCGCCCCGGGCCGCAGCCAGTTCTTCAGCGCCATGGAGAACTGGGGCGCGATCTTCTACTTCGAGTATGCGCTGCTGCTGGACCCCACGATCTCGACCGAGACCGACAAGCAGAACGTCTTCACCACCGTGGCCCACGAAATGGCCCACCAGTGGTTCGGCGACCTGGTGACCATGGCCTGGTGGGACGACCTGTGGCTGAACGAAGGCTTCGCGTCGTGGATGGAGGGCCGGGCGACCGAGCATTTCCACCCGGAATGGAACGCGGCCCTGAACGCTGTCGGCGGCCGGGAGTACGCCATGGGCCTGGACGCGCTGCAGACGACGCACCCGGTCGTGCAGCACGTCGAGACCGTCGAGCAGGCCAGCCAGGCCTTCGACGGCATCACCTACCAGAAGGGCGAGGCCGTGATCCGCATGCTGGAAAGCTATGTGGGCCACGACGCCTGGCGGGCCGGCGTGCGGGCCTACATGAAGCAGCACGCCCACGGCAACACGGTCAGCGACGACCTGTGGAGCGCTGTCGAGACCGCGGCCGGCAAGCCGATCAAGGCCATCGCCCACGACTTCACCCTGCAGCCGGGCGTGCCGCTGATCACGGTCGACAGCGCGACCTGCGCGGCCGGTAGGACAACGCTGGCCCTGACCCAGGGCGAATTCAGCAAGGACCTGCAGGGCAAGAAGCCCCTGGCCTGGCGCGTGCCGGTCACGGTTCAAGCGCTGGGCGGCGGCCAGGCCAAGACCCTGGTCACCGGCGGCAAGGGCTCGGTGACGGTGCAGGGCTGCGGTCCAGTCGTCGTCAACGCCGGCCAGAGCGGCTACTACCGCGTCCAGTACGGTCCCGAGCGTTTCGCCGGCATCGTCCAGAACTTCGCCAAGCTGCCGGCGATCGACCAGCTGGGCGTGATGAGCGACGCCTGGTCGATGGGCCTGGCCGGATACCAGCCGGCCACCGACTTCCTCGACCTGGCCAAGGCGACGCCCGCCGACACCGATCCGCAGGTGCTGTCGAAGGTGGCTGGCACCTTCTCGGCGATCGACGGCTATTACGAGGGCATGCCCGCCGAGCGCGCGGCCTTCCGCAAGCTGGCGATCGCCCAGCTGCGACCGCTGCTGGCCAAGGTGGGCTGGGCCGCCAAGCCGGGCGAGGCCGACAATGTCGCGATCCTGCGCGCCGACCTGATCGGCGCCCTGGGCGGTCTGGGCGATCCGGAGGTGACCGCCGAGGCGACCCGCCGGTTCAACGCAGACAAGACCGACCCGTCGGCCATCCCCGGTCCGCTGCGCAAGACCATCCTGGGCGTCGTGGCCAAGCACGCCGACCCCGCGACCTGGGACGCCATCCACGCCCAGGCCCAGGCCGAGAAGACGCCGCTGGTGCGCAACCAGCTCTACACCCTGCTGGCCTCGACCGAGGATGAGGCTCTGGCCCGCAAGGCGCTGGAGCTGGCCCTGACCCCCGAGCCGGGCGAGACCCTGTCGTCGACCATGATCTCCAGGGTCGCCAGCAACCATCCGGACATGGCCTTCGACTGGGCCGTGGCCCACAAGGACGCGGTGAACGGCAAGGTCGACAACAGCGCCCGCACCCGGTTCATCCCCGGTCTGGGGTCAGCCTCGTCGAACCCGGCCACGGCCGAGAAGATCAAGGCCTATGCCGCGGCCAATCTGGCCGAGGGATCGCGCAAGGAGGCCGACAAGGCCGCCGCCTCGGTGCTGAATCGCGCCCGGATCCGCCAGGACCGTCTGCCGGCCATCACCGCCTGGGTGGCCAAGGCGGGCTAACAACCTGATAAGATTATCTTCCTGGTGGCCGCGCTTTTCGCAAGCGCGGCCATTTTTCTGCAAGAATCCGGCGATTTCCCCTTGGTTGCATGGGGTTATGGCCTTGCGCCCCGGCGCCTATCCCCCATATCCGGCTTCCAAGCGGGGTTGACGGGCTCGTCAACTTCGCACAACGCATTTTGCCCGCTCGACTTTCGTCGGCGGAACAGGATGTGGAACGTCAACCCGAGAGAGTGCGAACCACGGGGACGGTACGAGAAAAACCGGGGCGCTTCCGAGAAGGCCCTTGTCACCGCCGTCCGCCTAAAGGAGCGACAGGTACGAAGATGAGCAAGATTATCGGCATCGACCTTGGCACCACGAACTCGTGCGTGGCCATCATGGACGGCAAGAACCCGAAGGTGATCGAGAACGCCGAAGGCGCTCGCACCACGCCGTCGGTCGTGGCCTTCCTGGAAGACGGCGAGCGCCTCGTCGGCCAGCCCGCCAAGCGCCAGGCCGTGACCAACCCGACCAACACGCTGTTCGCGATCAAGCGCCTGATCGGCCGCAACGCCAGCGATCCGGTGGTCGAGAAGGACAAGGGCATGGTGCCCTACGAGATCGTCAAGGGTCCGACCGGCGACGCCTGGGTGAAGGCGCACGGCAAGGACTACAGCCCGCAGGAAGTGTCGGCCTTCATCCTGCAGAAGATGAAGGAAGCCGCCGAGGCCCATCTGGGCGAGCCGGTGACCAAGGCGGTCATCACGGTTCCGGCCTACTTCAACGACGCCCAGCGTCAGGCCACCAAGGACGCCGGCAAGATCGCCGGCCTGGAAGTCCTGCGCATCATCAACGAGC
>CBIHOB010000005.1:0-133293 GCA_966211605.1 uncultured Caulobacter sp. | reverse complement strand
CTGGTGGAGGCCGTGGCGCGCGGCGTCGACATGTTCGACTGCGTGCTGCCCACCCGGTCGGGCCGCCACGGCCAGGCCTGGACCTGGGACGGTCCCATCAATCTGAAGAACGCCAAGTACGCCGAGGACGAGTCGCCGCTGGATTCCACCAGCGACTGCCCGGCCAGTCGGGACTATTCCAAAGCCTATCTGCGGCACCTGTTCAAAGCCGAGGAGATCCTGGGCCAGGTGCTGCTGTCCTGGCACAACATCGCCTTCTTCCAGGCGTTGACGGCGGCGATGCGCACGACGATCGCGGAAGGTCGCTTCGAACAGTTCCGCCGAGACTTTCGCGCCCGACACCTGAGCGATGGGCAATAGACGCGGGCTAGTACCGGGGGCCTTGCGGCACGGTCGGGACTTCTTCCTTGTTGATCGGAAAGCGCGGCTTGCGCGGGCCGTAGGGGTCGCGCGGCGGCGGCATGCCGGGTTCGACCACGGGCGGCTCCGCCGGCGGCTTGTGTTGTGGCGTGGCGGGCGGATTGCAGCCGCGCGCCTCTCCCAGGCCCTTCAGATAGGCCCGCCGCACGGCGCCGGAGGCGACCGCGCTCTGCACCAGTCTGTCGTGACGCTCGGCGCCGGTCAGCTTCCGCACCCAGCCGCGCATGGGGATCATATCCTGCGCCGCGCTGGCTACCGCGCCCAGGGCCGCGCCGCCGGCGGCCCTGCGGCCGCGGTCCATCAGGTCCTCGTTCTCGGCCGGCGGGGTGCGGTCGATATCCTCGCCAAGCGCCACATCCAGGGGCTGGACCAGGGCGATGAGGCTGCGGCAGTCGGCCTTCTCCGGCCGCTTGTAGGGATCGTCCATCGCCTCGAGCAGCACACGGGGGATCTTGGTGCGAACGAGGTTCACGTCGCGCAGCGGCGCTTGCATGGCGCCGGTGATTCCGTCGCGATTGGCTTCCGAGGTCGATTTGATTCTGCCTTCGTCGTTCGGCTGGACCGGCGAATCCTCGTGCGCGGAGGGCGTTGAGCCGGCTAGGGGCGGCGGCTCCTGTTGCAGGGCGAAAGCCGTTCCGGCCAAGCTCACGCTGCAAAAGACCGCCAAAAGCAAGGTTCCACGCATGACTCACCCTAACCCGCTCACAGCTTTACCGTCATCCATCGGAAAAACGGCGAAACCGTGCTTGCGACGCACGAGGCCCCCGACTATGTTCCGCGCCGCTTCCACCGGTCCCCGCCGGATCGTGAGCGGGCCGGTAGCTCAGTGGTAGAGCATTCGACTTTTAATCGAATGGTCCTGGGTTCGAATCCCAGCCGGCCTACCAAACTCAAGCCTCTGATCGGACAGAGGTTCCTTGCAGCGATGTGATGATTTTTCGGCGCGGCGCCTTAGGCGCGCGACGCCTGCGTCCGCGTGACGGACATGGCGCTAGCCAGTTTTTCTAGGCGCCCGACCTGACTTTTCTCATTTGCCCGACAGGCCCGCTAGAGATTTAAGCGGCTCAGTTTCATCGGCGCTTTCGGGACCCTTATCCGTTCCGGCGCGTTCAACCTTTGCCTTGAGCTATGTGGCGAGCCCGGACCCTGGACGACGATCAGACGATGACCGCCGACACGGCTCCGCGCCGGTCGCCTGGAAAGCCATCTGGGCGACCGGCGAAGCGGCCGCTGTTCCGCCGGCGTTCGGCCATTCCGGGCTTCGGCCTGACCATGGGCGTGACGCTGACGGTGCTGTCGCTGATCGTCCTGATCCCGCTCAGCGCCGTGGTCCTCAAGGCCGCCCACCAGTCGCCAGCCGACTTCTGGGCCGTGGCGACGTCGCAACGCTCGCTGGCCGCCTATCGTCTGAGCTTCGGCGCGGCCTTCGTCGCCGCCGTGGTCAATGGGATATTCGGGGTGCTGACCGCCTGGGCCCTGGTCCGCTACGAGTTTCCAGGCAAGACCATCGTCAATGCCCTGGTCGACTTGCCGTTCGCCCTGCCGACCGCCGTCGCCGGCATCGCGCTCGCGACCCTCTACGCGCCCAACGGCTGGGTGGGGCAGTTCCTGACGCCGCTGGGCGTCAAGGCCGCCTACAACCCGATCGGCGTCACCATCGCCCTGATCTTCATAGGCCTGCCGTTCGTGGTCCGTACGATCGAGCCCGTCCTGCGCGACGCCGCCGAGGACGTCGAGGAGGCCGCCGCCAGTTTGGGGGCCAATCGCATCGACACGATCCTCCGGATCGTCTTGCCCGCGCTGGCGCCGGCATGGCTGACCGGCTTCGCCATGGCCTTCGCGCGAGGCGTGGGCGAGTACGGCTCGGTGATCTTCATCGCCGGCAATATGCCCTACAAGTCGGAGATCGCGCCGCTGCTGATCATCATCCAGCTGGAGCAGTTCGAGTACGCCCGCGCCGCCACCATCGCCGTCGTGATGCTGGCCGTGTCGTTCACGATGCTGTTCGTGATCAACGCCATTCAGGCCTGGGCGCGGAGGTTCGACTGATGGCTGTTGTTTCCCGCCGGGCCACCGATGATCCGCTGTGGGCCAAGATCCTGGTGATCGGCGTCGTGGCCGTCTTCCTCGCCTTGGTGCTGATCCTGCCGCTGGCCGCCGTGTTCGCCGAGGCGCTGCGTAAGGGTTTTGGCGCCGCGCTGGAGGCGATCAACAACGCCGACGCCCTGGCGGCCGTGAAGCTGACCCTGATCACCGCGGCGATCTCGGTGCCGTTCAACGCCGCCTTTGGGCTGTGCGCCGCCTGGGCGATCGCCAAGCACGAGTTTCCCGGGAAGCCGCTGCTGATCACCCTGATCGACCTGCCGTTCTCGGTGTCGCCGGTCGTGGCGGGCCTGATCTACGTGCTGATCTTTGGGCTGCAGGGCTGGTTTGGCGAATATCTGGTCGACCACGACATCAAGATCATCTTCGCCGTGCCCGGCATCGTGCTGGCGACCGTCTTCGTGACCTTCCCGTTCGTCGCCCGCGAGCTGATCCCGTTGATGCAGGAGCAGGGGACCAGCGAGGAGGAGGCGGCCGTGTCGATGGGCGCCGGGGGGCTCTACACCTTCTGGCGGGTGACCGCCCCCAACGTGCGTTGGGGCCTGATGTACGGCGTCCTGCTGTGCAACGCCCGCGCCATGGGCGAGTTCGGCGCGGTGTCGGTGGTCAGCGGCCATATCCGCGGCCTGACCAACACCATGCCGCTGCACGTCGAGATCCTCTACAACGAGTACGACTTCGTCGGTGCCTTCGCCGTCGCGGCCCTGCTGTGCCTGCTGGCCGTGGTGACCCTGGTGCTGAAGACGGCGCTCGAAGTCGTCCAGCCCGGCATGCGTGGGCGCGGCGGACACTGAACGGACTAACGGCCATGACCATCTCCATCCGCTCCGTCGAAAAGAAGTTCGGTCGCTATCCAGCGTTGAACAAGGTCAATCTCGAGATCGCCGACGGCGAACTGCTGGCGCTGCTGGGACCTTCGGGCTCGGGCAAGACGACGCTGCTACGCACGATCGCAGGTCTGGAGTTTCCGGATTCGGGCCAAGTGCTGTTCGACGGCCAGGACGTGACCTTCGCCTCGGCGGCCGACCGCCGCGTGGGCTTCGTGTTCCAGCAGTATGCGCTGTTCAAGCACATGACCGTGGCCAAGAACATTGCGTTCGGCCTGGACGTGCGGAAGGGCAAGGACAAGCCGTCCAAGGCCGAGATCGCCAAGCGGGTCGACGATTTGCTGCGCCTGGTCGAGCTGGACGGCCTGGGCAAGCGCTATCCCTCGCAGCTGTCGGGCGGCCAGCGCCAGCGCGTAGCTCTATCGCGCGCCCTGGCCGTGCAGCCCAGCGTGCTGCTGCTGGACGAGCCGTTCGGCGCACTGGACGCCACTGTCCGCAAGTCGCTGCGCAAGGAGCTGCGTCGCGTGCATGACGCCACGGGCGTGACCACCATCTTCGTGACTCACGACCAGGAAGAAGCCCTGGAATTGGCTGACCGCGTGGCCATTCTGAACAAGGGTCAGATCGAGCAGATCGGCACGCCCGACCAGGTCCACGACCAGCCTGAGACGGCCTTCGTCTGCGGCTTCGTGGGCGAGGCCAACTGCTTCGAGGGGCAGGTCGGCGGAGGACAGTTCAACGCCGGCGCGCTGCGCCTGCCGGCTGGCGGCGTCCGTGAGGGCTCGGCCACCGCCTATGTCCGACCGCACGACTTCGTGCTGGATGACGGCGGTTTCGAGGTCCGGATCGACCGCGCCCACGTGCAGGGCGCCCTGACCACGGTCAACGCCACGGCCTCAGATGGCCGTCCGATCGAGATCAGCGCCTCCCGCGCGGAGGCCGCTCGCTTCCAGGGAACGGTGAAGATCGCCGCCCGCAAGGCCCACGTTTACGCCGCCTAAGGAACTTTTCCGCTTAAGCTGGTCGCGGACGAACGCGGTTCAACGCTGGCGCGCATTGCGTCCGGTTGCGCTAACATCGTCTTCGTCCACTCGACGGGAGTTCTAAGGTCGCATGGTCATGGTCGAGCCCACCGGCGCAGAGCGTCGCGCGCATCCTCGGATGCCGGCGGCCCGCAAGATCTACATCGTGGACGATCCGCGGTCGTGGAAGTGCTCGCTGCTGGACGTCGCCGAGAAGGGCGCGCGTTTGTCCACGGCCGGCATCTCTCCGCCGCCGGACAAGTTCGTCTTCGTCGACGCGGGCGGCCGCCGAGTGCATCTGGCGCATGTCGTCTGGCGCTCGGGGACCGAGGCGGGTGTCCAATTCGTGGAGACCCAGCGGATCGGCCCGCGGGCGGGCGGCGCAGCGGGAGCCCTGGACATCGCCCGCCGCTTCGCGGCGACCCTGAAGCCGGAGGTCCTGCAGTAGTCTTCTACTGCTGCTGCTGCTGTTGCTGCGGTTGCTGCTGGTGCAGCTCTTCCCGCAGCGCGTCGGGGCGGCGACGGCCGCCGGCGAAGCTGGGGCGGGCCATGCGCAGGAACTCCGGTTCGGCCACGGCCGCGCGAGCGCGTCGCACGGTGACGCCCACGGCCAGCTGGCTTTCCGCATCGCCCTTGTAGACGCCGCGTGACGGGGTGACGTCGGCATAGTCGCGGCCGACCGCGACGGCCACGTGCCGTTCGCAGGTCATCATGTTGTTGGTCGGGTCCAAACCCACCCAACGCAGGCTGGGCAGGAACACCTCGACCCAGGCGTGGGTGGCGTCCGGGTCCGAGCGGTCGCCGGCCTCGCGGTCGGTGAACAGATAACCCGAGACATAGCGAGCGGGGATGCCCCACTCGCGGCAGACGGCCAGCATGATGTGGGCGAAGTCCTGGCAGACCCCGCGCCCGACGCTCAGCGCCAGGTCGATGGGGCTGTCGGCGTCGGTGACGCCCGGCTGGTACTCGAACGCCCGGTAGATGGTTTCCGACAGCGTGCGGACGGCGGTGAGCGGATCCTTGCGCTTCAAGGCGTCAATGTCGTGCTCGTTGATGAAGGTGCGCAGGGCTTCGGTAGTCTGGACGAAGCCGTGAGGCCGCAGGAAGTCGAAGCACTCGCCGCGCACGAACTCGCTGCGCAGTCGATCCCATTCGCCCATGTCCAGATGATCGGGACGCTCGCCCACCGGCTCGGTCTCGACGGCCGATCGGGCGATGATGGTCAACTTGTCATGGGGTTGGGGCACGTCGAAGTGATAGACGGCGTTGCCGAAGCTGTCGGCGTACGAGAACACCTGGGCGGCCGGCTCCAGGTCCAGTTCGAAGCTGACCAGCCGCTGGCGGGCGCTCTTCTGGGGCTGCATCCACAGCTCCATCAGGCTTTCCCGGACAGGGCGCTCGTAGTGGTACTGGGTGACGTGGCGGATTTCGAGCAGCACAGGCGGGATCCTAAGCGGGCAGGCGCGTTTCGAGGGGGTAGGCCACGAAGGTCTCGTAGATCGCTTCGTGGATGCGGGCGCACTCGTTGACGACAGTGGTCAATAGCGGGCCGGCGCCGACGGCTTCCAGCTCGTCGACATCGGCGAATTGCAGGCGGGCCTTGAGGCGGCCGGCCAAGCGCTCGGGGCCGGCGCGTTCGCTGGCGCTTCGAGCCATGGCCGACAGGTGCTGCTCGATCTGGGCGGTGGCGAAGCGGATCGAGCGGGGAAAGTCCTCGTCGAAGACCAGGAATTCCAGGATGTGCCGCGGCTCGATCTCGGCGGTGTAGACCCGCAGATACGGCTCCAGGGCGCAGGCCATCCGCAACACGCTGACCAGGGCGACGTGGTCGTCGATCCGGCCGTGGGCTGGTGACTCCGCGAAGCAGACCTCCAGCAGACGAGACACCAGCTGGGCGCGCTCCATGTAGATGCCCAGCATCATGAACCGCCAGCTCTCGCCGTGGCTCATGGTGGTGTCGGCTGCGCCCTTGAACAGGTGCAGGTCGGCGATCACGTCGTGCAGGAAATTGGCCGAACCGTCCGAGAACTCCTTGCCGGCCTTGGCGTCGGTGACCTTGAGATACAGCAGGTTCAGCCGTTCCCAGGTCTCGGTCGTGATCTGGTCGCGCACCTGGCGGGCGTTCTCGCGAGCTCGGGCCAGCGACGAGACGACCGAGTTGGGATCCTGGCGGTCGAGCACCAAGGCCTCGGCGGCTTCGAACGAGCCGACGCCGGCCCCGTCGCCGGGCTCGCCCACTGCGGCCATGGCGATCCAGACCGCCTGAGTCCCGTCGGTCTGATCCAGAGTGGCGTTCAGCATCACGGACGACAGGCGCGAAAGGTGCTCGGCCCGTTCGATGTATCGGCCCAGCCAGTAGAGACTGTCGGCGACCCGAGCGAGCATCATGGGCGTTGGCTCCCGTTCGCGTGGCCATTGCCGTGGCCGTTCTCCTCGGCCAGCACCCAGGTGTCCTTGGAGCCGCCGCCCTGGCTGGAGTTGACCACCAGCGAGCCGCGCTTGAGCGCCACGCGGGTCAGGGCGCCGGGGGTGACGATGGTCTTTTCACCTGAGAGGATGAACGGACGCAGGTCGACGTGGCGGGGTTCGATGCGGCCGTCGACCAGGCAGGGCGCGGTCGACAGCTGGATGGTCGGCTGAGCGATGTAGTTCTCGGGATCGGCCTTGATCGCCTCGGCGAAAGCGTCGCGCTCCTTCTGGCTGGCATGGGGGCCGACCAGCATGCCGTAACCGCCTGAGGCCCCGACCGCCTTCACCACGTACTTGTCCAGGTTTTCCAGCACGTGCTGCAGTTGCCGGGGCTCGCGGCACAGGAAGGTCTCGATATTGGGCAGGATGGCGTCCTCGCCCAGATAGTAGCGGACGATGTCGGGAACGTAGGCGTACACGGCCTTGTCGTCGGCGACGCCGGTGCCGGGGGCGTTGCAGATCACCACGTTGCCGGCCCGATAGGCGTTGAACAGTCCCGCCGCGCCCAGCGAGCTGTCGCGCCGGAAAGTGAGGGGGTCGATGAAATCGTCGTCGACCCGGCGATAGATGACATCGATCCGGCGCAGGCCGGTCGTGGTGCGCATGTAGACCATGTTCTCGTGCACCACCAGGTCGCGGCCTTCCACCAGCGGCACGCCCATCAGGCGCGCGAGGTAGGCGTGCTCGTAGTAGGCGCTGTTGTAGACGCCGGGGGTCAGCACCACGACCTGCGGGTCGTTGCGCCAGTCGGCGGCCATGCTCTTCAGCGTCGACAGCAGGAGGTCGGGATAGCGCTCGACCGGCCGCACGCCGGCGGCGCGGTAGGTGCCCGGAAAGGTCCGCTTGGCCGCGTCGCGGTTGGCCAGCATGTACGAGACGCCGGACGGGACGCGCAGATTGTCCTCCAGCACCGCGAACTCGCCGTTCTGCTGGCGGATCAGGTCGCTGCCACAGACGTTCGCGTAAGCCTTGTGCGGCACATACAGGTGCTGCATTTCCCGGCGGTACGACGGCGCGCCCAGCACCAGTTCGCGCGGCACGACGCCGTCCATCAGGATCTGCTGATCGCCGTAGATGTCGGCCAGGAACAGGTTCAGCGCCTGCAGCCGCTGGGTCAGGCCCGCCTCGATCTTGGACCATTCGGCCGCCGGGATGATGCGGGGAAAGAGGTCGGTCGGGATGATCCGCTCGGTGGTGTTCTCGGCGCCGTAGACCGTGAAGGTGATGCCCTGCAGCAGGAACGAGCGCTCCAGCGTGCGCTGGCGTCCCGCCAGCTCTTCCGCGCCGAGCGTCGACATGCGCCCATGCAGCGGGTCGTAGTGCTTTCGGACCTCGCCCTCGGGCGTGAACATCTCGTCGTAGGCGACGCCCGGCAGGTACGCCGCCTCCGTCATCGGCAGGGTCGGTGCGTCGTCGAGGGTCTGGGTCTTCGCCGCCACGCTTTTTTCCACGTTTCTCTTCGCTTTGGACGCGCCCCCGGAGGCGTCGCGTCGTCCCGACTCTAGAGCGTCACGCAGATCCCGCGCGCGCAATTCGACATTCGCCGCGTAGATGCGCACGGCTGCCTGCCATTTGGGCGCCGATCGCCCGCTTTGAGAAGCGCCGCTTGCACGGCATTCGTTGCAATTCCGGTCGTGACACGGGCGAAACCCCAGACTACAGCAGGGGCGGGGGCGCTTCGCGCGGGGAACGTGATTTGGTGCTTGGGCGGACTTCCCTGGCGTTGACGGCGGTGACCTGGCTGACGGCCTCGGTCGCCTGGGCCGACGAGCCGATGGCCCAGATTCAAGGCGTCGAGGACAAGGCCCTGCGTGAGGCCATCCAGCGCGCCTTGACCGATTCCAAGCATCCCGCCCAAAGCCGCGCGGAAGCTCGCCGTCGCGCCCGGCAGGCCGGAGAGGACGCGATCGCCGTCCTGCGCGCCGAAGGCTATTACGCCTACACGGTCGAACCCGATGTTCTGGATGGCGAGCCGCCGCGCGCGGTGGTCAAGATCACGCCCGGCCCGGTCTTCGTTCTGGCCGATCCGCGCATCGACTGGTCCGGCGCCCCCCCCGACGAAGGCACGCGCCAGCGCGCCGCCACCGCCATGCGCTTGACCACCGGCGAGCCGGGCCGTTCGGCCGACGTGGTCGGGGCCGAAGGGCGCGTCGTCGCCCAGGTCGCCAAGCTGGGCTATGCGGACGCCGTCGCCGAGCCGCGCGAGGTGATCGTCGACCACGCCGATCACACCGTCCGCCCGGCCTTCAGGATTGCGGCGGGCGAACTGGTCCATCTGGATGGGGTGGAGGTGGTCACCAAGGGACGCACCAACCCCGCTTGGGTCTCGCACCTGGCGCCCTGGAAGTCCGGCGAGGTCTACGATCCCGAGGACGTCGCCGAGCTCGAGCGTCGCCTGCGGGACACCAGCGTCTACGATTCGATCTCGGTTTCGTTGGCCGGCCCGGACAAGGCCACGCCCGACGGGCTGCGGCCCGTGGTCGTCACCCTGGCCGACCGCCGCTCCCGGACGATCGAAACCAGCGCTGGCTATTCGACCAGCGAAGGCGCGGGCGTCGATGTGCGCTGGAGTCGTTACAACCGGTTGAAGCGCGCCGACACCACGACCTATTCGCTGCGGCTGGCCAAGCTGGAGCAGCGGCTGGGCGCGGAAATTTCGCTGCCGCACTGGCGGCGGCCGCAGCAGACCCTGAAGCTGAATAGCTCGGTGTTCCGTAACGACACCGACGCCTACAACGAAACCGGCGCCACGGTCGGGGTCGACCTGACCAAGCGACGGCAGACCACGTCCTATCGCACCTTCGGCGTGTCGTTGGACCTGTCCCAGACCAAGGAGCAGGTCAGCCGCAATGGCCTGGTCGCCGGCCGCAAGCTGAACCTCGCCACCTTCGCGGGCCTAGCCGCCTACGCTTGGGACTTCTCGGACAACATCCTGGACCCCAAGCGCGGCTGGCGTCTCGAGGCGCGGGGCGAACCGACCTACGTCGTCGGGGATACGACCCTGCCGTATCTCAAGGTGACGACCCAGGGCTCGGTCTATCTTCCGATGGGCAAGGGGGCGAGCACGGTTCTGGCCACGCGGCTCAAACTGGGCGCGATGCTGGGGGGCAGCATCCCCGATGTTCCGGCTTCGCGGCGGTTCTACGCCGGCGGCGGCGGCTCGGTGCGCGGCTACGCCTATCAGGCCATCGGTCCCCGCCTGGCGGACAACACGCCTCAGGGTGGGGTGTCGCTGGTCGAGACCTCGTTCGAATTGCGCCAGAAGATCACCCAGCGCTGGAGCGGCGTGGCCTTCATCGACGCCGGCGCGATCGGCACGGACAAGACGCCTCGACGCGAGGATTTCCGGGCCGGCGCGGGCGTCGGCATCCGCTACGACCTGGGCTTTGGCCCGATCCGCGCCGACATCGCCGCCCCGCTGGGCCGCCGCAAGGGCGACCCGGCGTTCCAGATCTATCTCAGCATCGGGCAAAGCTTTTGAGCGGGGAGCAGGACAAGCCTGATCTGACGGAGACCGTCGTCCACGCCGCCGAGGCGACGGGCGAGGCCGCCGTGAAGGCCGCCAGAAAGATCGGCTGGGGAGGCGCGCTGCTGATCGCCTCGGCGATCCTGGCCGCCATTCTGATCGTCATGGCCGGAGGTCTGCGCTACGTCCCGATCACGCCCCAGGGACGGATGTTCCTGGAGGCCCGCGCCTCCGGGCTCAAGCTGGGTCGCATCGGCAAGCTGCACATCGAAGGTTTGTCCGGCGATATCTGGAAGGACTTCGGCGTTCGCCGCCTGACCATTTCCGATGAGAAGGGCGTCTGGCTGGAGGCTCACGACCTTCGCGTCGCCTGGCGCGCCACCGAACTGTTCGGGCGGCGCTTCCACGCCGAGCGGATCGACGCTCGCGACGTCATCGTCCTGCGCCGCCCGACCATGGCGCCGAAGGGGCCCAAGTCCAGCGCTGCGCCCGTCTCGGTGGATCTGGACGCCTTCGCCTTCCGTCTGCTGACCCGGCCCGAGTTCAGCCGGGCGAGCGGGGACTTCGACGTGTCGGGCGAGTACGAGATGGCGCGGCAGGGCGGACAGAAGGGGAAGCTGGCCGCGGCCTCGCGCCTGCATGTCGGCGACCACCTGAACCTCGATTTCGACCTTGGTCGCTCCAAGACCCTGCACCTGAAGGCCGATGCGGTCGAGGCCAATGGCGGTGCGATCGCCGGCGCGCTGGGCTTGTCCGCGGACCGTACGTTCGACCTGAGGGCCAAGGCCGACGGCACGATCAGCCGCGCGGCGTTCAACGTTCTGGCGCGTTCGGGCAATGCGACGCCGCTGCAGGCCGAAGGGGCCTGGAGCGAGCAGGGCGGTTCCGCGCGGGGGCGACTGAGCTTGGAAGCCTCGACCCTGACCCAGCGCCTGGCGCGCATGTTCGGCCCCGAGGCGGACTTCACGATAGAAGGCAAGAAGGCCAGCAAGGACGGTCTTTCGGACCTGAACCTGGTGATCATGGCCCAGAACCTGACGCTGCGCGGCCATGGCCTGGCGGATCTGGCCAAGAAGCGCACCGGGCCGAACGGCATCGCCTTCAGCGCCCAGATCGGCGCCCTGAAGCGGATCGTCACGATCCCACAGATGGGCCGGGGCCTGGCGGACGGCGTCTTCCGCCTGGAGGATGGCGGTTTTTCGGTCGAAGGCGACGCCGACGTCGCCGACCTCGAGCTGCTGGGTTACCGCCTCAAGCGGGCCAGAGGGCCAGCCATGGTCCGCTGGGCCAAGGGGGAGCTAGAGATCAAGGCCAGCGCCACGACCTCGGGCGGCGGCGGTACGGGCCTGCTGGCCCTGCTAGGGGCCAGCCCGAAGGCGACCTTCGAGGGGGCGCGGGTCAAGGGCGGCCGGTTCCTGATCAAGGCCGCCCGCATCGACGCCCCGAACCTGATCGTGACGGGCAAGGGCGAGCGCGGCGTGCTGGGGGGCCTGTCGTTCGACGGCGAGATGCGCGTGGCCAGCATGGGGCCGGTGCGCCAGGGGGCTAAGGGCTCGCTGCTGGCCAAGTGGACGGCTTCCAGCTTCGCCGGACGGCCCTGGAGTTTCACGGTCGACAGCCGAGCGGCCAATTTCGCGACCGGCTATGCCGAGATTGACCGATTGCTGGGCGCGACGCCGCGCCTGAGCGGCAAGGGCGCCTGGAACAACGGGGTGCTCAGCATCTCCGACGCCAAGTTGGATGGGGCCAACGCCAGCCTGCGCTCCTCGGGCAAGATGACCGTGGCCAAGGCCCTGGGTCTGGATTTCAAACTGGACTGGAACGCCTCGGGCCCGTTCAGCGCCGGTCCTGTCGAGATCGCTGGCAAGGCGGCGGGCGATGGGCATGTCGGCGGCACACTGGCCGCGCCCAAGGCCGAGCTGAACGCCGACTTCGACAGCATCGACCTGCCGCGCCTGCCGCTGACCAAGGCGCACCTGACCCTGACCTTCGCGCGTGGTCCCAACGCGACGGACGGCGTGGCGGCGCTGCAAGCCAATAGCGAATACGGTCCCGCGCGCGGTCGCACCGCCTTCCGCTTCTCGCCGGGCGGCGTCGAGCTTTCAGAACTCGATGTCGACGCCGGCGGAGCCAAGGCCAAGGGCGCCATGTCCCTGCGCGACGGTCTGCCGGCCACGGCCGATCTGACGGTCGCCGTCGGACCGGGCGCCTTCCTGCCGCAAGGCCAGGTGAAGGGTTCGGCCAGACTGGTCGACGCGCCCGGCGGCGGTTCGGCCGCCGCGACCCTGGACCTGACCGCCGAGGAGGTGGCGTTCGGCGCCTGGAAGGTGCGCTCCGCCCGGATCAAGGCCGACGGCCCGCTGTCGCGCCTGCCGCTGTCGATCGATGCGCGCGGGGAGGCGCCGGGCGGCCGCTGGCGCATCGGCGGCTCCGGCGCCCTGGCCCAGAGCGGCAAGGCCTACGATCTGGCCCTCGATGCGGCTGGCCGCATGGGCCGCACCGAGATCAAGACCCGCGAAACGGCCAAGATCCGCTTTGGCGACGGTCCGACCCAGGCCCGCCTGAGGCTGGCCATCGACAAGGGACGCGCCGATATCGACGCCGACCTGGGCGGCGCGACGGCGATGCTGAAGGCTCAGCTGGCCGGGGTGGCGATCACCGCCTTCAACCCGGATCTCGACGGCGACATCGACGGTTCGTTCAACCTTCGCGGCCAGGGCGAGACCCTGACCGGGGATTTCGACATGAGCCTGGCCAACGCCCGCGAACGCGGGGCCAAGATCGAGCAGTCGCTGGACGCCAAGATCCACGGGGACCTGACGGACAGCCGTCTGACCATCGTGGCCGACGGTGACAATCGCCAGGGGTTGAAGGCCGAGGCCAATCTGGTGCTGCCGGTCGAGGCCTCGGCCAAGCCGCTGCGCCTGATGGTCGACAAGAAGCGGGGCGTGCAAGGACGGTTTTCGGCGCAGGGCGAGATCAAGCCGCTGTGGAATCTCCTGATGGGCGCGGACCGGTCGCTGTCGGGCCGCATCAACCTGCAGGCCTCTCTGGGCGGAACCTTGGCCGACCCGCGCCTGCTGGGCTCGGCGACCTTGGACAATGGCGGCTTCGAGGATGGTCAGACAGGGCTGCGCCTGAAGAATGTCACCCTGCGCTCGGCCATGGCCGACAACGCCATCGACGTCAGCCAGGCGATCGGTGAGGACGGGCAGGGCGGTTCGATCTCGGGCGCTGGGCGGATCAGCCTGGCCCGCGACGGCGTCGGCAGCTTCAAGCTGGACCTGAAGGGCTTCCGCCTGATCGACAATGACCTGGCCTCGGCCGTGGCCACCGGCTCGGCGACGGTCAACCGATCGGCCGACGGCAAGATCAAGCTGGCCGGCGCGGTGACCATCGATCGCGCCGACGTCTCGGCCCAAAGCAAAACCCCTGCTGGCGTCGTGGCCATGGACGTCATCGAGCGTAATCGCCCGCAGGACCTGGACCAGGGGCTGCAACGCCGCCCGACCACCGGCGGCATGATCCTGGATCTGGACCTCAAGGCTCCGCGCCGCGTGTTCGTGCGCGGCCGCGGCCTGGATGTCGAGCTGTCGCTGAACGCCCATGTCGGCGGCACGTCCCTAGCGCCCGCGCTCAGCGGCGTCGCCCGAGTGGTGCGTGGCGAGTACGACTTCGCCGGCAAGCGGTTCGAATTCGACGATGACGGCACGGTCTATCTGTCCAGCCAGCTGGACCGCATCCGCCTCGATCTGTCGGCGACCCGCGAGGACGCGTCGTTGACGGCGGTGGTCAAGATCCAGGGTACGGCGGCCAAGCCCGAGATTACCCTGACCTCCAAGCCCGAACTGCCCAGCGACGAGGTGCTGAGTCAGGTGCTGTTCGGCTCGTCGGCGGCCCAGCTGTCTCCGATCGAGGCGGCGCAGCTGGCCTCGGCCCTGGCGTCGCTGGCCGGCGGCGGCGGCTTCGACGTGATCGGCAACCTGCGCAGCTTCGCGCGCCTGGATCGCCTGGCTTTCGCCGAGAGCGCCACGGGCATGACGGTGTCGGGCGGCAAGTACGTGACCGACGATGTTTATCTCGAGATCATCGGCGGGGGCCGCGAAGGGCCGGCGGCCCAGGTCGAATGGCGGATTCGCCGAACCCTGTCCCTGGTCTCCAGGATCGGCGGGCAGAACGACGCCAAGCTTTCCGTCCGATGGAGAAAGGACTATTAGGACAGCAAGGCTGTTGCGCGGGATAGCGGTTACCTCGAGCGAGGTGAGCACAATTTACCCGCGGCCCTTGGTTATCGTGACTGAGGGAGGACAGGCTTTTGATGCGTCTCAGTTCGGAAGATCGCGCGGTCCTGGATCGCATAGCGCGCGACGGCGGCCAGATCGTCGACCGCGCGGTGGACTGGTGCGCGACAAACTCTGGCAGCCGCCACTTGGCGGGGCTTGAGCGCCAGAGGCAAGTCCTGCTCGACGCCGCCTCGCGCCTGCCAGCCGCTCCGATCGACGTGCCCCTGTCCCCGTCGCGCGAAGTCGCCGCCGATGGCCGCGAGACCGAGTTCCACCATCCGCCGTCGCTGGCCGTCGTGGTTCGTCCCGACGCCGCGGTCCAGGTGGTGCTGACTGGCCACTACGACACCGTCTATCCCGAGACCAGTCCGTTCCAGGTCGTCCGTACCCGTCCCGACGGCGCGCTGCACGGTCCGGGCATCGCCGATATGAAAGGCGGCATCTCGGTGATGCTGGCGGCGCTGGAAGCCTTCGAGGCGCATCCCGACGCCGCCAACGTCGGCTATCGCGTGCTGCTTTCGCCGGACGAGGAGATCGGCTCGATAGCCTCCGGTCCGGTGTTGGCCCAGTTCGCCCGGCAGGGGCATGTCGGGCTGACCTATGAACCTGCCCTGGCCGACGGCGCGCTGGCCTCGGCGCGAAAGGGCTCGGGAAACTTCCACATCGTCATCCATGGACGCGCGGCGCATGCCGGTCGAGATTTCGCCGCCGGCCGCAACGCCGTGATCGGCGCGGCGCGGGTTGCCGAAAAACTGCACGCCCTGAACGGCCGGCGCGACGGTGTCACCGTCAATGTCGCCCGCATCGACGGCGGCGCGCCGCTCAACATGGTGCCGGACGTGGCGGTTGTCCGGTTCAATGTCCGCTTTCCGGAAGCCGAAGCCGCCGCCTGGTTCGAGGCCGAGGCGGCGCGGATCGTGGCCGATGTCGGCGATGAGCTGCACGCTCATCTGCACGGTTTGATCACGCGCGGCGCCAAACCCTTCAACGCGGCTCAGCAGCAGCTGTTCGGAGCGGTGCGGGATGTGGGCGCGCTGCTGGGCCAGGACATCGCCTGGAAGCCGTCCGGCGGGGTCTGCGAAGGCAACAACCTCTTCGCCTCGGGCCTGCCGAACGTCGACACCCTGGGTGTTCGTGGCGGCGACATCCACAGCGAGGCCGAGCACGCTTGGCCAGAGAGCTTCGTCGAGCGCGCCCAGCTCTCGGCCCTGATCCTGATGAAACTGGCCAGCGGCGAGATCGACGCCCGGGCCATTCGTAGCGCCATGAATGTTTCTGGGGGGACCCACTGAATGCTCGTCGTCCGTCCCGCCGGCTCCGCCGACTTCGAGGCCTTGACGGAGCTGGCCGTGCTGTCAGGGCGCGGCTTCACCAGCCTGCCCGAGGACGAGCCGACCCTGCGCGCGCGCCTGGCCTTGTCCGAAGCCAGCTTCCAAGCCGGCGTGGCCCCGCCCGAGGCCTGGTACACTCTGATGCTGGAAGATCTGGAAACCGGCTCGATCGAGGGGGTGGCCGGGGTGAAGGCCGGGGTGGGCCTCAAGCGTCCGTTCTTCTCGTTCCGCGTCGTGACCCTGGCCCAATCGTCACCGACCCTGGAGATGCGTTTCGATCACAAGGCCCTGGTCCTGGTGAACGAATGCGCCGGCTGGTCCGAGGTCGGCTCGCTGTTCCTGAAGCCCGAAAAGCGCAAGGGCGGGGCGGGGCGTCTCTTGGCCCAGTCGCGTTACATGCTGATCGGCATCGAGCCGCAACGCTTCGCCGAAATGGTGCTGGCTGAGCTGCGCGGCTGGTTCGACGAGGATGGCCGTTGCCCCTTCTGGGAACACGTCTCGCACAAATTCTTCCGCCTGGATTTCGACCAAGCCGACCTGATGAGCGCGTCGACCGATGGCCAGTTCATCCTGGACCTGGCGCCGCGCCATCCGATCTACACCGAGTTGATGCCCGCCGAGGCGCGAGATGTGATCGGCCGCGTCCACCGCGACGGCGAGGCCGCCCGGGCCATGCTGGAGCGTGAAGGTTTCCGCTATCAGGGCCTGGTTGATCTGTTCGATGCGGGACCCACCGTGGCCTGTCCGCGCGACGACATCCGCACCGTGCGCGACGCTCGACGCCTGCGGGTCAAGGCGGGCGAGGACGCATTCGGCGAGGAAGCCCTGGTTTCGACCGGCGAGGTGGCGCGGTTCCGGGCCATCAGGGCGTCGGTGCTGATCGACGGCGAAGCGGCGATCCTGGGGCGCGACGCGATCGCGGCTCTGGGCGTGCGCGAAGGCGACATGGTGCGGGTGAAGGCATGAGCGGTCTGTTCATCGACGGAAAGTGGCGTTCGGGGCAGGGGCCGGAACTGGTTTCGACTGATCCGGCGACGGGGGAGGTCGTCTGGCGCGAGGCGACCGCCGACGAGGCGGACGTCGTCCAGGCCGTGGCTGCCGCGCGTCGGGCCTTTCCGGGCTGGGCCGACCGGCCCCGTGAGGCGCGGATCGCCATCCTGCGCCGCTACAAGGAAATCCTGGTCGAGCGCACGCCCGCCTTCGCCGAAGCCCTGAGCCGAGAAACCGGCAAGGCGCTGTGGGAGACCAAGGCCGAGCTGGGCTCGATGGCCGGCAAGGTGGATCTGTCGATCAAGGCCTATGACGAACGCACCGGCGTCACCGAGAACGCCATGCCGTTCGGCCGCGCCGTGCTGCGCCATCGGGCGCACGGCGTCATGGCCGTGCTGGGACCATTCAACTTCCCGGGTCACCTGCCGAACGGGCACATCGTGCCGGCGCTGCTGGCGGGCGACACGGTGGTGTTCAAGCCGTCGGAAGAGACGCCTCTGGCCGGCCAGTTGATGGTGGAAGCTCTGGAAGCGGCCGGCGTTCCGGCGGGTGTCGTCAACCTGGTGCAGGGGGGGCGCGAAGCAGGCCAGGCGCTGATCAACCAGGAGATCGATGGGCTGCTGTTCACCGGCTCGGCCGCGGCTGGCGCTTTCTTCCGTCGTCACTTCGCCGACCGGCCCGATGTGATCCTGGCCCTGGAGCTTGGCGGCAACAATCCGCTGGTGGTGTGGGACGCCGATGACGTCGAAGCTGTGGCGGCCCTGGTCGTGCAGTCGGCCTTTATCACCACGGGGCAGCGTTGCTCGTGCGCGCGGCGGCTGATCGTGCCGGACGACGCCTTTGGCAAGGCGGTGATCGACGCGACGGCGGGCCTGGCGGACCGCTTGACCATCGGTCCGTGGAACGGCGACGGCGAGGCCTTCATGGGGCCGCTGATCTCGGCGCGGGCCGCCAAGGCCGCCCGGTCGATCGCGGACACCATGGGCGGCGATCGCATCCGCTCGCTAGGCGCGCTCGACGGTTCGAGCGAGGCCTTCGTGACCCCCGGGCTGGTGGACGTCACCGGCGTCGACACGGCAGACGAGGAGTTGTTCGCCCCGTGGCTGCAGGTGCGTCGCGTGGCCAGTTTCGACGATGCGCTGAAGGCGGCCAACGCCACCCGTTACGGCCTATCGGCGGGTCTGATCTCGAACGCGCCGGCGCGTTGGGATCAGTTCCTAAGCCGCATTCGCGCCGGTGTGGTCAACTGGAACCGGCCCACCACCGGCGCGGCCGGTTCGATGCCGTTCGGCGGACTGGGGGCATCCGGCAATCACCGGCCCAGCGCCTATTACGCCGCCGACTATTGCGCCTATCCTGTGGCCAGTTTCGAGGCCCAGGCGGTGCTCGACACTACGAAGGACATCAAGGGGCTTCGCGGATGAGCCTGGCCTGGGAAGCCAACTGCGACGGCCTGGTCGGTCCGACCCACTCCTATGTCGGCCTGTCGCCCGGCAATCTGGCCAGCACCCGGAACGCCGGCGAGGTCTCCAATCCGCGCGGGGCGGCGCTGGAAGGGCTTTCGAAGATGCGGCGGTTGTCGGATCTGGGCGTGCCGCAGTTCGTGCTGCCGCCGCATGAACGTCCAGCCATAAGCCTTTTGAAGTCGCTCGGCTTTTCGGGTCCCGACGACGTGGTGATCGAAGCTGTCTGGAAGAACGCTCCGGCCTTAGCCGCCGCCGCCTATTCCGCCTCGCCGATGTGGGCCGCCAACGCCGCCACGGTGACGCCCAGCGCCGATGCGGCCGACGGCCGGGTTCACTTCACGCCGGCCAACCTGTTGACCAATCTGCATCGCAGCCTGGAGGGACCGCAGACGACCCGCGCGCTGCGTCGGCTGTTCCCGGACGAGCGGCGGTTCGCCGTCCATGATCCGCTGCCGGCTCAGCCGCACTTCGCCGACGAGGGAGCGGCCAACCATGTCCGCCTTTGCGCCGAGCATGGCGCGCCGGGCGTCAATCTGTTCGTCTGGGGCCGCGAGGCCTGGGAGCGCTGGGACGGCAAGTTCCCGGCCCGCCAGACCCGCGAGGCCTTCGAGGCGATCCAGCGTCGGCACGGCGCCGCGCGGGCGGTTTTCCCGCAGCAGGGCCGGGCCGCAATCGAGGGCGGGGCGTTCCATAATGACGTGGTCTGCGTCGGCACGCGCGAGTGCCTGTTCTTCCACGAACGCGCCTTCGAAGACCGCGCCCGCACGGAGCGCCAGGTTCGCGCCGCCGCCGAAGGGCTGTTCGAGCCCGTCTTCGTGGAGGTCGCCGAGGCCGACCTGCCGCTGGCCGATCTGGTGGCCAGCTATCTGTTCAACTCGCAGCTGCTGGTCGTCCCCGGGGAGGATCGCCTGTTACTCCTGGCCCCAGCCGAGACGCGTGACAATCCGCGGGCTTTCGCCGTCGCCGAGGGATTGGCCAGTTCCAACGGTCCGATCGGCCGTGTGGAGTATGTCGACGTTCGTCAAAGCATGAGGAACGGCGGCGGGCCGGCCTGCCTGCGTCTACGGGTGGTGCTGACGGATGCGGAGCTGGAGGCGACCAACCCCGCCCAGCGCTTCACGCCCGGGCTGCACACAATCCTGGCCGACTGGGTGACGCGCCGCTATCGCGACAGCCTGGCGCCGGCCGATCTGGCCGATCCGCTGTTGGTGACCGAAAGTCGCGAAGCCCTGGACGAGCTCAGCCAGATCCTCGACCTTGGCGGCGACTTCTATCCATTCCAGAGGGGCGCTTGAGCTTCACGATCCGACCCGCGTCGCGCGCCGATCGCGACGGCGTCGTCGCCTTGCACAAGGCCGCGGCGGTCACGCCCGGCGCCCTCGCCCGCGCGCCCGAGGAGGTGACCCCCGCCTATGGCGACTACGCGTTGGCTAGCGACATCTGCCTTGTGGCGGTCGAGCCCGATGGGACCGTCGTCGGCGAAATCCACGCCAAGCGCGAAAGCATCGCCCTGTTCGCCCACGTGCTAGGCGGCCTGACCGTGGCGGTGCATCCCGAGCGTCAAGGACAGGGGATCGGCTCCAGACTGTTCGAGGCTCTGATCGCTTGGGCGCGCGTTCAGCGGCCGGAGATTCTACGCATTGAGCTGGCGGCGGGCGCTGGCAATCCCGGGGCGATCCGACTCTACGAACGGCTGGGCTTCCGGCGCGAAGGGCGGCAGGTCGCGCGCGGACGCCTGCCGGACGGCCGGTTCGAGGACGACATCCTAATGGGGCTGCTGCTCTAGCCGCGCAGCGTGGTCAAGGCGTCGGGGAAGCGCCGCGACAGCGGAACCTCCAGCACGCCCAGCTCCACCGCGTAGTCTCCGGAGCCCTCGGGTTTGAGGCCCGTCACCCGCGCCGTGTTGACCAGCCAGGATTTATGGGTCCGCACGAAGCCATGGCGGGCGAGACTGTCCTGCACGGCGCTTAGCGGCGAGCGCATCAGTGGCCGGCGGTCGTCGGCGAGGACGAATTCGACGTAGTTGCCCGCCGAGCGCACGGCCAGGATTTCGGAGATCGGGGCGCGGATCAGCCGCGCGCCGTCCTGGATGTCGTAGGTCGCGGGCGGGCTGGCGACGGGCGCTTCCATCGGCTTCTGGGCGCTGCGGCGCAGAGCCAGCCAATAGATGATCGTGGCCAGGCCATACGACATCATGTCCTTGCGGAACTCGTACGGAAATTCGGTCGACAGCGGTCCGAAGTCGTAGCCTTCATGCAGGAGTACGCCGTGGCCCAGCTTGCGCAGGACGACGAAGCCCGAGACGTGGATGGCCGAATAGACGAGCACCGCCAGGAGGTTGGCCGGGATGGCGATCCACCACCGCGGCTGGCGACGAACCATCCAAAAAGCCATGCTGGCGGGAATGGCGAAGATGAACAGCGTGACCAGCGCGCTGCTGCTCTCCCAGATCGCGGGCCTGATGATCCCTAACTGGGGCGCGTCGTGCTGGAGCGTCAGGACGTTGACCACTGCGATGGCGGTGATCAGACAGGCGCCCAGCAGCCAGGCGCGTCCTAGCCAGAGACGCTCCTCGCCGGTCATCCCGAAAAGCCCGCCGTTGGTCCCTGGGATTTTTCCGGTCGTCCCGGCCAGCGACCGTTGGTCCCCGGACGCTTGGCGCGTCGGGGCGAGATTGGGCAGGTCCTTGGCATCGCTTTTCAAGCCGGACGCCCTTTCATGACCACGACCGTCTCATCCCCTGACCGGCGCTACGACCTCGACTGGATTCGGGTCGGCGCGTTCTTCCTGCTGATCCTGTACCACACCGGAATGTTCTACGTGCCGTGGGAATGGCACGTGAAGACGCCGCATCCGGTCGAGGCGCTGGAACCCCTCATGCTTCTGACCAACCCCTGGCGGCTGACCTTGCTGTTCTTGGTGTCAGGCGCGGCGACGCGGTTCATGGCCGACAAGGTCAGCGTCGGGAAGCTGACCACGGCGCGGATCGCCCGCCTGTTGCCGCCGCTGATCTTCGCCATGTTCGTGATCGTTCCGCCGCAATCCTACTATCAGATCGTCGAGTACATCGCGGCTCACCCGGGGACGCCGCTGACCGTCGACAACTTCTGGATCCGTTACGCCACGGCCACGGGCCACTGGTGTGGTGCGGACGGAAACTGCCTGATTACTCCGACCTGGAACCACATGTGGTTCGTGGCCTATCTCTTTGTCTACACGATGGTTCTGTCTGCCTTGCTGCTGGTCTGGAAGAAGGCTGGCGAACACATCCAGAAGGTCGCCGAGCGGCTCCTGAAAGGCGTCGGCTTGTTCTTCTGGCCGATCCTGTTCCTGGGCATGCTGCGCGCGACTCTCTACGCCAAATTTGGCGAGACCCACGCTCTGGTCGACGATCCGTATGTCCACATGGTCTCGTTCAGCGCCTTCCTTCTGGGCTTCGGCCTGGCCAAGTCGGAGCGGCTGCGTGACCGCCTGACATCGGTCCGCTGGCCGGCCTTGATCACCGCCGTCGCGGCCTGGGCGGTCTGGTCGTCGATGGTGTGGACCTACTGGCGTCATGACGGCCTGCCGCAGCCGACGGCTCTGGTTGGTTTGGCCGGTCGCTTCGTCTTCGCGATCGAGGGATGGTGCGCCATCGTCGCGATCCTGGGCTTCGGCGCCAAGCACCTGAACCGCGGCGGGCCGGCGTTGCGCTACCTGACCCTTGGCGTCTTCCCGTTCTACCTGGTGCACCAGACCCTGATCGTGGTCATGGCCTACCACTTGGCCAAGCTGAACCTGCCTCAGGGACTGGAAGGCGCGATCCTGGTCGTGGCGACCTTCGCCGGCTGCTTCGCGACCTACGAGATCGTACGACGGATCCCGGGCGTGCGGATCCTGTTCGGCCTTAAGGGTCAGCCCGCCGAGGCGGGCGCCAACCGCCCGCCGGCCTTCGCATAGGCCTGGGTCCCACGCGTGATGACGGTGTCGCCGGGAACGATCTCGGCGACACCGATGTCCGCGGCGCCGGCCAAGCGGGCGTAGAGGGCGCCGAAGTCGCGGAGCGTCACCTCCTGCAGGGTCTGGATCGAGTCGATCACGAAATAGACCTGCTGGAAGTCATCGATCCTGTAGTTCGTTCGCATCACCCGTTCGAGGTCGAAGCCGATGCGGTTGGGCGAGGGGGCGTCTAGGGCGAAGATCGACTCCGTACGTGAGGAGACGATTCCGGCTCCGTAGATGCGCAGGCCGGCGGGCGTGTTCATCAGGCCGAACTCGACCGTATACCAGTAGAGGCGGGCCAGGTTCGCCAGTCGGCCCAGCGAGAGCGCGCGCTGGCCGCCCTGGCCATAGGCCTGCATGTAGTCGGCGAACACCGGATCGGTCAGCATCGGCACATGGCCGAAGACATCGTGGAAGATGTCCGGCTCCTGCAGGTAGTCCAACTCGTGGGGCTTGCGGATGAACTGGCCGGCGGGGAAGCGGCGATTGGCCAGGTGGTCGAAGAACACGTCGTCGGGCACCAGACCCGGCACGGCGACCACGCTCCAGCCGGTCAGGCGCTGGAGTTCTTCATTGATGCGGGCGAAGTCGGGAATGCCGGTGCGGTGCAGGTCGAGCGCGTCCAGGCCGTGCAGGAATGCGTCGCAAGCGCGGCCTTGCAGCATGTCGGCCTGGCGTTCGTACAGTGTGATCCACACGTCGTGTTCGGCCTGGGAATAGGTCTCCCAACCCTGGTCGATCGTCCAGTCGGGGCGGGCGCCCGGGGGCGGCCCGTTGCTAAAGCCATCTCCGCTCATGCGACAACGCTACGCCCCGATTTTCGCAAAAGCTGTTCGCAGTTTGCGCCAAAAGTGCGGTTTGGCGGAGAGGCGTGCCGCCTAGTGTGAAATCCGGGGGCGAAGCTTGTACAGCCCGTGATCAAACGACTCGAAGATCACCGAGGTCTGCGGGTGGCCGACCGGCTCGCCGCTGTCGTCCGGCAGCAGGTTCTGTTCGGACACGTAGGCGACGTAGCTGTTGTCCTCGTTCTCGGCCAGCAGATGGTAGAAAGGCTGGTCCTTGGTCGGCCGGATGTCCTCCGGGATCGACTGCCACCACTCCTCGGTATTGGCGAACACCGGGTCGACGTCGAACACCACGCCCCGGAAGGGAAAGATGCGGTGCCGGACGACCTGGCCGATCGCGAATTTGGCGAGTCTCGAGTTCATGGCGTTAAGGATAGCAGGCTCACCTGACTGAAACCTGAACATAGAGCTCAGAACCCGGATGACGGCGGGCGCCTTTCGGGAGCCGGCCAGCGTGCTATGGTCGACTCGAAGTGAGGCTTCGCAACCGTTCGCGGAGCCTGCGAGACAGGTAGTAGAGACCATGTCGGAGGCGCCGCGCGCGCCCGGCGCAGCCTCGCAGGGCCGGCGCCGGCGGTCTCAGGACGAGTCGGCCGCCTGCTATGCGGCGCTGGACCTGGGGACCAACAATTGCCGCCTCCTGGTGGCCACGCCGTCGCCGCGCGGGTTCCGCGTCGTCGAGGCCTATTCGCGCATCGTGCGTCTGGGCGAGGGATTGTCGCAGAGCGGTCGGCTGTCTGAAGCGGCCATGGAGCGTTCGTTGGCGGCGTTGAAGGTCTGCGCCGAGAAGATCCGCCGCCGCAAGGCGATCCGCGTGAAGGCGGTGGCCACCCAGGCCTGCCGAGGCGCGACCAATGGTCCCGATTTCGTGCGCCGGGTGCACGAGGAGACGGGGCTGAAGCTGCAGATCATCAGCCCGCGCGAGGAAGCTCAGCTGTCGGTGGCCGGCTGCATGAGCCTGTTCGACCGCCAACAGGACGCCGCCCTCGTCGTGGATGTCGGTGGCGGCTCGACCGAGCTGTCATGGGTCGACCTGAAGGGCGGCGGACTCGACGCCAAGCCCCGCCAGTTCGCCGCCTGGAAGCTGCCGATCAAGGCTTGGCTGTCTATCCCCGTGGGTGTCGTCACCCTGGCCGAGCGCTTTCCCGAGGGCGAGCGGGCCGACGAGGGGTGGTTCCGGGCGATGGTCGACGACGTCAAGGCGCGGATCGAGGCCTTTCCGCACGCCGAGCCGATGCGCGAGATCTTCGCCCAGGGCAGGGCGCACCTGGTCGGCACCTCGGGCGCCATCACCAGCCTGGCGGGGCTGCACCTGGGCTTGCCGCGCTATGATCGCAACGTGGTCGACGGGCTCTGGATGAATCGCGTCGACTGCGACGCCGCGGCCGAGCGCCTGCTGGGCCTGACCTCGGCCGAGCGAGCCCAGGAGCCGTGCATCGGCGCCGATCGCGCCGATCTGGTCCTGGCCGGCGCGGCGATCCTGCAGGCCGTTCAGGAGCTTTGGCCATGTTCGCGCGTGCGCGTCGCCGACCGAGGGCTTAGAGAAGGCCTCCTGATGTCCCTGATGTCCGACCAGCAGAAGCGTCCGCGCCGGCGCCGCCGCGGCGGCGCCTCGAAGAAGCCGGAAGCCGCATGAGCGACGAACAACCGCCCCGCAAGCGCATGGTCAAGCCGCCGGCCGGCGGCAACGAAGGCGGCCGCGGCAAGCCCGCGCGCCTGAAGACCGCCTATGGCCGCACGCCGAGCCAGCAGGCCTGGCTGGAGCGCCAGATCAACGACCCCTTTTCGGCCAAGGCGCGGGCTCTGGGCTATCGCAGCCGCGCGGCCTTCAAGATCAGCGAGATCGACGAGAAGTTCCGCTTCTTCAGGAAGGGCGCCAAGGTCATCGACCTGGGCTGCGCGCCCGGCGGCTGGCTGCAGATCGCGGTCGAACGCGGCGTGACGGACCTCGTCGGGATCGACCTGCTGCCGGTGGATCCGGTCGCACCGGCCCACCTGCTGGAGATGGACTTCACGGCGGACGACGCGCCGGACAAGATCCTGGAGTTGCTGGACGGCGAGCCCGACCTCGTCATGTCCGACATGGCGCCGAACACCGTCGGCCATCGTGAGACTGACCACCTGCGTATCGTCGGCCTCATCGAGATCGCCGCCGAATTCGCCATCGACGTGCTCAAGCCGGGCGGCGCCTTTGTCGCCAAGGCGTTCCAGGGTGGTGAGACGGCCGAGATCATCGGCCGACTGAAGCGCCACTTCGACCGTGTTCAGCACTTCAAGCCCAAGGCCAGCCGCCAGGACAGCTCCGAGGTTTTCCTGGTCGCGACGGGCTTCAAGGGACGGTGATGCTGGGGGCGATGCTGGCTCTGGCGCTGCAGACGGCTTCGGACCCGCCCTGCATCATGTCCACGGCCACGCTTGAAGCCACGCTGAAGTTTGCCGATTATCCGGCCCGGGCATGGCGCGGGCCGGTGGCCAAGCCACGCCAGGATACCCGGTTCGCGCGGCTCTTCCGCACCGTCCTCAAGCAAGGGGCGGTCAAAGGGCCGAACTTCGCCGGGCACATGACGATCGTGGAATTCGGCTGCGGCACGTCCTGCGTCTACTGGGGACTGGTCGATGCGAAGACGGGCCGCGTCCTTGCGCCCGACGCGGCGCCGCTCACGTTGATGCATGTCGGCGATGATGCTCTCAAGTACCGTCTCGACAGCCGTCTGCTGCTGTTCGCCGGTGCGCCCCAGGAGGATGAAACGCGCGAAGGCGTCTATGCCTACGTCTGGACGGACAAGGAACTGAAGCGCGTCGGCTTTGTCCCTTACGCCAAGGCTTGCGTTCCGGACGACGCGCCCTGACGCTCGGGTTGAAGGAAATGCATATTTCTCCTTTAGATCGTTGATCTAAAACAGAAATTTACATTCCATTCTCTTGCGGATCAGCCGGAACAGGCGTGAGCCTTGGCCTGCGCATCTCGCGCGTCACCAAGAGGCTTACCCATGTTGAAGTCCCTGAGCATCGTCGCCGCCTTTGCCGTCGCCCTGTCCGGCGCGAGCGTGGCTTCCGCCGCGCCCTGCAAGGACGCCAAGGGTAAGTTCACCAAGTGTCCGGCCGCCGCGCCGGCCAAGCCGACCAAGTGCAAGGACGCCAAGGGCAAGTTCGCCAAGTGCGGCACGCCGGGCGCGAAGCCGGTTTGATCCTGATCGGCGGCGTCCCGAACGCCGCCCTTCTTCTCTCGAAAAGATTCATCTCCATTTGGGCGTCCAGGCGGGTCGACAACCGCCGGCCTCGCGGCTATATCCGCGCCGCAAAATGGAGACTCCGATGGAGATTCGCGAAGGGCTCACCTTCGACGACGTTTTGCTCGAACCCGGCCCGTCCGACGTCATGCCCACCCAGGTGACGACCGAGACCCGGTTCACGCGTGAAATCAGTCTGAACATTCCGCTCGTGTCCGCCGCCATGGACACGGTGACCGAAAGCCGCCTCGCCATCGCCATGGCGCAGGCCGGCGGTCTGGGCATCCTGCACCGCAACCTCACCAACGAGGAGCAGGCCGACCAGGTGCGCGAGGTCAAGCGCTACGAAAGCGGCATGGTCATCAATCCGCTGACCATCCATCCCGACACCACCCTGGCCGAGATCCGCGAGATCACGGCGCGCCGCAAGATCTCGGGCTTCCCGGTGGTCGAGCGCGGCTCGGGCAAGCTGGTCGGCATCGTCACCAATCGCGACATGCGCTTCGAGGGCGATCCCAACGTTCCGGCTTCGGCGATCATGACCCGCGAGAACCTGGTCACGGTTCCCGAGGGCGTGGATCAGGCTGAGGCCCGCGAACTGCTGCGCAAGCACAAGATCGAGCGCCTGATTGTCGTCGACGAGGCCTATCGCGCCGTCGGCCTGATCACGGTGAAGGACATCGAGAAGGCCCAGGCTCACCCGTTGGCCGCCAAGGACGACAAGGGCCGTCTTCTGGTTGGCGCCGCCTCGACCGTCGGCGACGCCGGCTTCGAGCGCTCGATGGGCCTGGTGGACGCCGGCGTCGACGTCGTCGTCATCGACACCGCCCACGGCCATTCCAGCCAGGTCGCGCAAGCCGTCGCTCGGCTGAAGCGTGAGGCCAACCGCGTCCAGATCGTGGCCGGCAATATCGCCACCTACGACGCCGCCCGCGCCTTGATCGACGCCGGCGCTGACGCGGTGAAGGTGGGCATCGGCCCGGGCTCGATCTGCACCACCCGCATCGTCGCGGGCGTGGGCGTGCCGCAGCTGACCGCGATCATGGAAGCCGTGCGCGCCGGTCGCGAGAGCAACACCCCGATCATCGCCGACGGCGGCATCAAGTACTCGGGCGACCTGGCCAAGGCCATCGCGGCAGGGGCCTCGACCGCCATGATGGGTTCGATGTTCGCCGGCACCGAAGAGGCGCCGGGCGAGGTGTTCCTGTACCAAGGTCGTTCTTACAAGAGCTATCGCGGCATGGGCTCGGTGGGCGCCATGGCCCGCGGCTCGGCCGATCGCTACTTCCAGAAGGAAGTGACGGACAGCTTCAAGTTGGTGCCGGAGGGCATCGAGGGCCAGACCCCGTTCAAGGGCCCGATCTCGCCGGTGCTGCACCAGCTGGTCGGCGGCCTGCGCGCGGCCATGGGCTATGTCGGCGCGCCGACCATTCCGGAGTTGCAGAAGCGCGCCAAGTTCGTACGCATCACGGGCGCTGGCCTGCGGGAAAGCCACGTCCACGACGTGATGATCACGCGCGAGGCTCCCAACTATCCGAGCGCGGTCTAGGCGATGCGGATGGCCTTCGAGCTGCAGATGGTGGCGGCGGCGGTGATCATCGGGATCATCCACCTCTTGTGGGCGGCCGCGGCCGCCCAGCCTCAACGCGGCTTGAAGTGGAATACCGGCCCCCGCGACGAACCGATCGTCCTGACCGGCGTCGCGGGGCGCCTCGAACGCGCCTTCGCCAATTTCCGCGAGACGTTTCCGTTCTTCGCGGCCCTGGTGGTCATCGACTATCTGGGCGGGCGTCTCGGGACGCTGACCTCGATCGGCGCGCTGATCTACGTCGTCGCCCGCGCTGTGTATGTTCCGCTCTATGCGCTGGGCGCGCCCTATCTGCGCAGCCTGGTCTGGGTCGTCTCGATGGTCGCGATCCTGATGCTGCTTGCGGCCCTGGTGGTCTGATGCGCGACGGCGGACGGGTTTCGGCGGCGATCGAGGTTCTGACCGAGATCGAGACGCGGCATTTTCCGGCGAAGATGGCGCTGAAGCGCTGGGGGGAGGCGGCGCGCTACGCCGGGTCCAAGGATCGCGCCTTCGTCTCGGGGCTCGTGCTGGACGCCTTGCGCCGAAAACGTTCGCTGGGCTGGATGATGGGCGATGCGAGTGCGCGCGGCGTGATGTTGGGCGTGCTGGCCTTCGTCTGGGCCTGGGCGCCTGACCGCATCGCCGAGGCGGCGGCCGAGGAGCACGGCTTCGGCGCGCTCACCGACGTCGAGCGCGAGCGCTTGGCCAATCCGGTTTCGCTAGACGGCGCGCCGGCCCCGGTGGCTGGCGACTATCCCGACTGGCTGGAAGAGCGCCTGGCTCGCACGTTCGGCGCCGATCAGGCCGTCGAGATGCGGGCGTTGTCGGAACGCGCCCCGGTCGATCTGCGGGTCAACACCCTGAAGACCGACGCGGAGCGCGCGGCCAAGGCCCTGGCGCCGATCCACGCCGCGCCGGCCGGCATTCTGCCCAACGCCTTCCGGATCCCGGCGCCGGCCGCCGCCGACCGCACGCCGTCGGTCGAGGCCGTGCCGGCCTTCTCCAAGGGCTGGTTCGAGGTTCAGGACCTCGGCTCGCAGATCGCCGCCGCCGTGGCCGGCGAGATCAAGGGTAAGCAGGTGCTGGACTTCTGCGCCGGCGGCGGCGGCAAGACGCTCGCGCTCGCCGCCGCCATGGGCAACACCGGCCAGATCTTCGCCCACGACGCCGACGCCCGTCGCCTGGCCGACACCATCCGCCGCGGCCAGAGGGCAGGGGTGCGCAACCTGCAGATCCGCTCGCCGATCGAGGCTACGCCGCTAAAAGGCTTGGAGGGCAAGATCGATGTCGTCTTCGTCGACGCGCCCTGCACCGGCGCCGGCACCTGGCGCCGCCATCCCGACGCCAAGTGGCGCCTGTCGCCCGACCAGTTGGCCAAGCGCCAGATCGAGCAGGACAGCGTGCTGGAGGACGCCTCGACCTTCGTGAAGGCCGGCGGGCGCATGGTCTATGTCACCTGCTCGCTGCTCACCGACGAGAACGAGGACCGGGTCGTCGGCTTCCTCGACCGCCACCCCGAATTCACCGTCAGGCCGATCGCGCTCGACGGCGTCACGCACGTCACGCCCGAAGGCTATCTGCGCCTGACCCCTTACCGCGCCGGGACGGACGGCTTCTTCGCCGCCGTGCTGGAGCGATCGTCCTACACGCCCTGACCCGACCGCTAGACCGCTGGAGACTTGCCGATGACCCCCGAACCGAACCACCAGCGCGTCCTGATCGTCGACTTCGGCAGCCAGGTGACCCAGCTGATCGCCCGTCGCGTGCGCGAGGCCGGCGTCTATTGCGAGATCCATCCTTTCGACAAGGCCGAAGCGCTTGTCGACGCCTACAAGCCGTCGGCCATCATCCTGTCGGGCGGGCCCGCCAGCGTGCTGGAGGCCGACAGTCCGCGCATCGGCCGCAAGCTGTTCGACCTGGGCTTGCCGATGCTGGCCATCTGCTACGGCCAGCAGCTGTTGTGCGACGTGCTGGGCGGCAAGGTCGAGGGCGGCCACGCCGGTGAGTTCGGCCGCGCCGAGCTGACCGTCGGCAAGGTCAGCCCACTGTTCCAGGGGCTGGCCGGGGTCGGCGAACTGGAAACCGTCTGGATGAGCCATGGCGATCGCGTCACCGCCATCCCGGAGGGCTTCGAGGTCATCGGCACCTCGACCGGCGCGCCGTTCGCGGCCATCGCCAATGACGCCAAGAAGATCTACGCCCTGCAGTTCCATCCCGAGGTGTATCACACCGTCAACGGGAGCCGGATCTACAAGAACTTCCTGGCCCTGGCCGGGCTGAAGGGCGACTGGACCATGGCGGCGTTCCGCCAGGAGATGGTCCAGAAGATTCGCGACCAGGTCGGGACCGGCAAGGTGATCTGCGGCCTGTCCGGCGGCGTCGACAGCTCGGTGGCCGCCGTCCTGATCCACGAGGCCATCGGCGACCAGCTGACCTGCGTGTTCGTCGACACCGGCCTGCTGCGCAAGAACGAGGCCGACCAGGTCGTGACGCTGTTCCGCGACCACTACAACATTCCGCTGGTCCACGTGGACGCCGGCGACCTGTTCCTGGGCGAACTGGCGGGCGTCAGCGACCCGGAGACCAAGCGCAAGACCATCGGCCGCCTGTTCATCGATGTCTTCGACAAGGAAGCCGCCAAGATCGAAGGCGCTGAGTTCCTGGCGCAGGGGACCCTCTATCCCGATGTCGTCGAGAGCGTTTCGGCGCGCGGCGGCCCTTCGGCGGTGATCAAGAGCCATCACAATGTGGGCGGCCTGCCGGACTACATGAAGCTGAAGCTGGTCGAGCCGCTGCGCGAGCTGTTCAAGGACGAGGTTCGCGCCCTGGGCGTCGAACTGGGCCTGGCTCCGGCCTTCGTCGGCCGCCATCCGTTCCCGGGCCCGGGCCTGGCGATCCGCATCCCGGGCGAGATCACGCCCGAGAAGGTCAAGGTCCTGCAGGACGCCGACGCCATCTATCTGGAAGAGATCCGCAACGCCGGGCTCTACGACCAGATCTGGCAGGCCTTCGCCGTGTTGCTGCCCGTCAAGACGGTGGGTGTCATGGGCGACGCGCGCACCTACGAGAACGTCCTGGCCCTGCGCGCCGTCACCTCGACCGACGGCATGACCGCCGACTTCTTCGAATTCCCCTGGCCGGTCCTGGGCAAGACCGCCACGCGCATCATCAACGAGGTGCGCGGCGTGAACAGGGTCGTCTACGATGTGACCAGCAAGCCGCCCGGCACGATCGAGTGGGAGTAATCAAGAGGGCGCTTTCAGTCCGTCCTTGGCGTGGTGCAAGAGGCGCACGGCCTGTTGCGGCCCGTAGAGGCGCTCGACCCTACTCGGCTGCAGCGAAGCTTTACGCTTCGGACCAGTGAAGGGTTCATGGAGCCGGTTGGTCCGATGCGCCAGTGTCGCTCCTCTGGCATCCGCGCATGGAAGCCGATCCGGCGCATCGATGGCTGCGCTGGCGGCTGCGGGAGGCTTGCGCGGAGGTGACGGCCTAACCAGCCTTGCTTTATGAGAGCGGCGCTTCGTGATCACCGGATCGCGAAGGCCGCGGCGGCGGCCAGGCCGACGCCGGCCAGCATCACCGCCGCGCGCGGTCGCCAGGATAGAAGCAGCGCCAGCAAGGCCGCGGCGACGCACATCTGGCCGATCCAGGCCGTGACGCCCAGGGGCGGTCCCCATCGTGCGATCGCGACGGCGGCGGACAGCGCCAGAAGCGCCCAGCCGAGAACCCGCAGCACACGCTGTGAGGGCAAAGCGCTCCAGCCCAGGCTGCCGCCGTGCTTCCTGATCGCCAGCGCGAGGCTGGCGAAGGCGGCGTAGCTGATCAAGCCACTCTCATAGGGCATCGGCGTGCGCCTTGACCGGCGCCGGCTTGGACGTCGCCGCCCGGACCTCGAGGCTCGGCGCCGATCGGCGGATTCCTGGCTTCCGGGAGGCCTTCAGGGCGCCGAACCCGCAGAGCGCCCCGATGGCCAGCATGGCCAGGTCGAAGCTCACGAACAGCCAGTCGCCCGACGCAAGACTGGCGATCAGACCGCGATCGGTGGTCAGGGCGTTGACCAAGGGCGCCGCGGCGAAGGCGATCGCCGCCAAGCTCAAGGCCTCGATCCAGGCGCGGCGGGGAGGGCGCAGCAGCGACAGGACGGCCAAGCCGAACCAGACCCAAAACATGGCCGACACTTCGAGTTCGGCGCGACCCGGCAGGCCGGCGGGGATCAGGCGATTGGCGAGCAGGAAGGCGGCCATGCCGGTCGGCAGGCAGGCGATGGCGCCGATGTTCAGCCGTTCGACCAGGCGCAGCCCGAAGAAGGGCGCAGCGTTGGGCTTGCGGCGCTTGACCACCCACAGCACCTGGCCGGTCCCGACCATCGCCGCGCCCGTCAGGCCAAGCAGAAAATAGATCCAGCGCAGGGCCGGACTGGCGAAATGGCCCAGATGCAGGCCCAGCATGACTCCGGCGGTGGAGATCGCGGGGCTGGGCGGGGGTGACCTCGACAGTTGCCTGCCCGTCACGCCCGAGAATGTGATCGAGTCCGGGCGAGCGTTCAGGCGGCCGCCCGTGGTGCGCAGGACAGTGACGGTCGCCGCCGCATCGTTGGGGTTGCGGATCACGATCGTCCGGGGCGGATCGCCGCCCCAGGCCCGTGCGGCGGCCTGGATCATGGGGCCGACGGACACGAGGGGGGCGGCGCGTCCCGACGCCTTGCCCTCGGCCGGCGCGCCATAGGCGGCAGCCGTGAAGTCCTCGAACTTCTTGAAATTCGCCTGGACCGGCCAGGGCATGTACATCGCCACCAGCGTGATCAGGCCGGTGTAGGTGATCATGGCGTGGAAGGGCAGGGCCAGGACCGCCGAGGCGTTGTGCGCGTCCAACCAGCTGCGCTGGCCCTTGCCCCAGCGCAGGGTGAAGAAGTCCGCGAATATGCGCTTGTGGGTGATTACGCCGGAGATGATCGCCGCCAGCATGAAGATGGCGCAGAGGCCCGCCAGCCAGCGGCCCCACGGATGGGGCAACTGGAGCTGGAAGTGGAAGCGGTAGAAGTGCTCGCCGCCTTTGGTGTCGCGGGCCGCCAAAGGCTGGCCGGTGACCGGGTCCAGCTTCAGTTCCGGACGGCGCGGGGTGGGTTTGGCGGGATTGGGCTTGGCGCGTGCGAACACCCGGGTCACGCCGGTGCGGTCGTCAGGCAGGTAGATGAACCATTGCTGGTCGCCGGGAGATGTCGCCTGCAAGTGATTGATCGCCGCCTGGGCGGCCTGCTCGGCGGAGGCGTGGGACGAGCGTAGTTCGGGCTGCATCCAGCGGGTGATCTCGGGGCGGAAATAGCTGGCCGTGCCCGTCAGGAACATGGCGAACAGGATCCAGCCGGCCAGCAGGCCCAGCCATGCGTGGATCCAGGCCATCGACTGGCGCAAGCTCCGAATGGCCGGTGCGCCGTCATGCAGGCTCGAGCGCATGTTCATGGCCGCATGCCCAGCAGCATGACCGCGCCGCCGGCCAGCAGGGCCGCGCCCCACAGCACGACCGCCGCGATGGCCAGTCGGCGTTCGTGGAAGGCCCACAGGCCAAGGCCGGCGAACAGCAGGAACGACACGATCATGCCCCAGGCCGAAGCCTCGGCCGGAGGTCCCGGCAACAGGCGGGCCAGCAGCGCGGAGAGGGCCGCGGCGGCCGCGTAGCCGCCGACCAGGGCGGTGAAACCGCGCGCCGTCATGCGCGCCGCACCCGGCCAGGCGGTGGCCCTTTTCGGCTGTCGATCGCTGCTCACGCGCCCTCCGGAAAGCTGGGTTGCGTCTACCAGTCCCGTTCGCTATTTGCAACTGATTATCAATTGTATTGACTACCTGTGAGGGGCGTTCATGGTCATCCGTTCAAAAACGACGCACGGTGCGGCGCAAGGCGCGAAAGCCTGTAAAGGGCTGGCCGTGACGGTGGCGGCCGTCGTTGCGCTGCAAGGACTGTGCGCCGGCGCGGCCCGGGCCGATGAGACGGACGGCGATCCGAACGCCGTAGAGCGGGTCGAGATCACTGGGCTGAAAGCACGCCGCGCCGCGGCTGGGACCAAGACCGAGACGCCGCTGATCGAGACGCCGCAGAGCATCACCGTCATCGACGGCGCCGAGCTGTCGCGCCGCAATGTTCAGTCGATCAACCAAGCCCTGGGCTTCGTGGCCGGCGTCGCGCCCAACCAGCGCGGCGGCATGGTCACCCGCTATGACCAGCTGGTCGTGCGCGGCTTCGCGCCGGGCGTCTTCCTGGACGGCATGCGCCTGATCGCCGGCCCATACTCGACGCCGCAGATCGACTTCAACCGCATCGATCACATCGACATCGTCAAGGGACCGGCCTCGGTGCTGTACGGCAACGCCACGCCGGGGGGCTTGGTCAACCTGGCCAGCAGGATGCCGGAAGAGGGGCGCTTCGGTCGCGTGGAAGGCCAGCTGGGCAACTACAACGCCCGGCGCGTGGCGGCCGACATCAACACGCCGTTGGACAGCCAGGGCAAGTGGCTGGGCCGGCTGGTGGCCGGCTGGCAGAAGGGCGACGGCCTCACCCAGGGCACCTTCAGCGAGCGCTTCCACGTCAGTCCGATGGTGACCTTCGAGCCGACCGCCGACACCAGCCTGACCCTGGTCGCCGCTTATCAGGAAGCGCCTAGCGGCGGCGGTTATTCCGGCGTTTCGGCCTATGGCTCGGTGCTGAGCAACCCGTTCGGTAAGCTGTCGCGTGACATCAACACAGGCGATCCGGGCTACGAGCGCTACGATCACAAGGCCAAGTCGCTCGCGGCCTTCTTCCGTCACGACATCAACGAGCACCTGACGTTCCGCTCGAACGCGCGCTTCCAGAACAACACCCTATCGTATCGCCAGCTTTATGTGGCCGGTTTCGCGACCACGGGGACGGGCGTGAACCGCAACACCGACTATTCGACGATCATCCGCGGCGGCGGCGGGGCTGACGAGGACTTCAACACCCTGACGCTGGACAACCAACTGAGCGGCCAGTTCTCGACCGGCGCGATCAAGCACCAGGTGCTGGCCGGCGTCGACTACCAGCGGATCACCGGCGAGAACGTCCAGCAGTTCAACACGGGCCAGACCAGCAACCCGCTGACCAGCATCCCGAACCTGAACCTGTTTGCCCCGGTCTATGGCGGGACCCTGCCCAGCTTCGACCTGAAGACGCTGTCATCGGCCTATGTGAACACCTACACCCGGCGTGAACAGAAGGGCCTCTACGTCCAGGATCAGATGTCGATCGGCCGGCTGCAGCTGATCGCCAGCGGCCGCTACGACTGGTACGAGCAGGTCACCGACAACAAGAAGAACGCTGCCAGCAGCACGCTGAAGCAGAACGCCTTCACCATGCGGGTCGGCGGTCTGTACGAGCTCGCCGACGGCCTCGCGCCCTATGTCAGCTATTCGGAATCGTTCGAGCCCCAGGCCGGTACGACCTGGCGGGGCGAGGCCTTCGTGCCCGTCACCGGTCGCCAGCTGGAGGGCGGGGTGAAGTACCAGCCCAAGGGCGCTTCGGCGCTGTTCACCCTGGCGGCCTACGAGCTGGAGCGTCAGAAGACGCCGGTGGCCGATCCGCTGGCCGGCACGAACGGCATCCCGTCGACCTCGCAGGTCCAGATCGGCGAGGTCAGGGTGCGCGGCGTCGAGCTGGAAGGGCGTGGCGAGGTGGCGCGCGGCCTCAGCGTGGTTGCGGCGGTCAGCTACACCGACGCCATCATCACCCAGGGCGCGCCGGCCGTGGCGGCGACCGCCACCAACAGCGGCACGCCCACCACGACGGGCACCCGCCAGTTGGGCGTTCCGGAGTGGGGCGCGTCCAGCTTCATCTCGTACGACTTCGGTCGCGGCGGCTGGGCGACGGGGGCGCTGACCGGCCTGAGGCTGGGCGCCGGCATGCGCTATGTCGGCGGCTCGGATGGCTCGACGACCTACGCCGTGATCAACAACGTCACGACATTCCAGCGCTTCCATACGGACGGCTTCGTCCTGGTCGACGCCCTGGTCGGCTACGACATGAGCCAGGTCTCGCCAGGCCTGAGGGGCTGGGAAGCGGCGCTGAACGCGGCCAACCTGTTCGACAAGACCTATGTCTCGGCCTGTCCGTTCAGCAACAGCTGCTACTACGGCGCGGCGCGGACGGTGACGGCGACGCTGCGTTACAGCTGGTAAGGCAAGGCGGCGGGCGGCTCGAGGGCCGCCCGCCGGTTCACTAGATCAGTTCGTAGGCCGGCAGCGTCAGGAACTCTTCCAGATCGTCGGCTAGCACCATCCGCGTGAACAGATGCGCGGCTTCCTCCAGGCGCGGCGAGCCGAAGTCGCGGCGCAGGTCGGCCATCTCCTGCGAGAACAGACTGACGAACAGCTCCGAGCTCAGCGCCCGACCGTCGTCCAGCGCCGCGCCCAGACGCACCCATTGCCACAACTGCGTGCGGCAGATCTCGGCGGTCGCGGCGTCCTCCATCAGGTTGTACAGCGGCACGGCGCCCCGACCTTCCAGCCAGGCTTGTGTATAGCGGACGCCGACGCGGATGTTCTCGCGCACGCCGGCCTCGGTGCGCACACCCTCATGAAGCTCCAGCATCTGCGGCTGGGTGATCACCAGGTCCGCCAACGTCTTGTCGCGCTGGTTCGGCGTCGGCATCAGGCGGTCGAAGACCTCCATGGCCACCGACACCAGGTCCGGGTGGGCGACCCAGGTGCCGTCGTGGCCGGCGCCGGCCTCGCGTTCCTTGTCGGCCTTGACCTTGGCGAAGGCGGCCTGGTTGGCGGCGTCGTCGCCCTTGACCGGGATCTGGGCCGCCATGCCGCCCATGGCGAAGGCGCCGCGACGGTGGCAGGTCTGGATCAGCTTTAGTGAATAGGCGCCCAGGAAGGCCTTGCCCATGACCATGGCGGAGCGGTCCGGGGTCAGGAATTCGGCGCGGCGGCCCAGGCGCTTGATGAACGAGAAGATGTAGTCCCAGCGGCCGCAGTTCAGACCGACGATGTGGTCCTTCAGCTCGAACAGGATCTCGTCCATCTCGAAGGCGGCGGGGATCGTCTCGATCAGCACCGTGGCCTTGAATGTGCCCACGGGCAGGCCCAGGGCCTCCTGGGCGCGGACGAAGACGTCGTTCCAGAGGCGGGCCTCCAGATGGCCCTCCAGTTTTGGCAGGTAAAAGTAGGGCCCCGAGCCCTTCGCGATCGCCGCCTTGGCGTTGTGAAAGACGTAGAGGCCGAAGTCGAACAGCGCGCCGGCGACCGGCGCGCCGTCGACCTCGAGGTTGCGTTCCGGCAGGTGCCAGCCCCGCGGACGAACCTTCAGAACGGCCGGGTTGGCTCCCAGCACATAGGACTTGCCGGACTTGGGATCGACATGGGTCAGCTCCCCTTGCCAGCGGTCCTTCAGATTGACCTGACCTTCGACGACGTTCTCCCAGGTCGGGGCGGTGGCGTCCTCGAAGTCGGCCATGAACACCTTGGCCCCACAGTTCAGGGCGTTGATGATCATCTTGCGATCGACCGGGCCGGTGATCTCGACGCGGCGGTCGAGCAGGTCGGCCGCGACGGGGGCGACGGTCCAGTCGGCGGCGCGGATGTCGGCGGTCTCGGTCAGGAAATCGGGCAGCTCGCCGGCGTCGAAGCGGGCCTGTCGCGCCTGGCGGGCGGCCAGCAGCGCTCGGCGGCGGGCGTCGAAGCGGCGGTGCAGGTCGGCCACGAACTCCAGCGCCTCGGGGGTAAGTACTTCCGCAGCTCGCCCTTCTATAGGACCGATGACCTGGATGTTGGCGGCGATGTCGAGCGGCATGGGAAGCTTTCCGTGGCGGTGGGCCGTGGCGGTGGGAACGGCTCCCCGGGAGACCGGGGAGCCGTCTTGGACTCTGGTCGGTTCTTGTAACTAGGCGCTCTTGGCGGCGCCGTTGGGACGGACGGTCGGGACGATCTGGTCGCCCCAGTTACCCGTTCCGTCATGGTGGCGCGAGGCGCGCACCAATTCCACCGAGTAGCCGGCCTCGATAGCGCGGCGCACGGCCTCGTTCAGGCGATGAGAGGCCTCGGCCACCCGGTCGACGGCGCGATCCTTGGCGCTCGAGTCCGGCATGGAGGCGGGGGCGAATTGCGTAGCGGTCATGGCTCTGCTCCTCGGTCGAAGTGGGGAAAGGGGTGTGCGCGGCCTATTCGGCCGCGAACTGATTCATGGTGTTGGCGTGGCCGCCGGCCTTCAGGGCGCGCTCGCCGGCGACCATCTCCTTGAAGGTGTCGCCCAGATCCGAGCCGACCTCGTGCTGGTGCTTCACCGCCGAGACGCCGCGACGGATTTCCTCGCGCTGCACCGTGTTGACATAGGCCTGCATGCGATCCTCGCCGAAGTAGCCGCGCGACAGCTCGTCGACGCTCTTGGCGGTCAGGTGGAAGGTCGGCAGGGTGATCAGGTTGTGGAAAACCCCGGCCCGGGCGGCGATGTCGACCTGGAAGCGCGCCAGGCGCTCATCGGCCTCGCGGCCCAGGTCGCTCTTGTCGTACTCGGCCGACATCAGCGCATTGCCCTCGGGGTAGCTGTCCTTGTGGATCTTGCCTTCGGCGATCCACTGGTCGCGAACCTGCTTGCGCAGATTGAGCGTCCAGTTGAACGACGGCGAGTTGTTGTAGGTCAGCTTGGCGTTCGGCACGACCTTGCGGATCTCGCTGACCATCGAGGCGATTTCGTCGACGTTTGGGGTGTCGGTCTCGATCCACAGCAGGTCTGCGCCGCCCTGGGTCAGGTTGGCGATGCAGTCCTCGATGACGCGCTGGCGGCCAGTGCCTTCCTGGAAGGCGAACAGGCCGTTGGGCATGCGCACCGGCTTCACGAACGCGCCGTCCTTCATGATCGCCAGCTCGCCGTCGCGCAGCGGGTTCTCGGGCGTGATGGGTTCCGTCTTCAGCCACTTGATGTAGTCGGCGGCCAGGTCGCCTTCGCCCGCGCTAACGGGGATCTTCTGGGTCAGGCCGGCGCCCAGGCTGTCGGTGCGGGCGACGATGACGCCCTCGTCGACGCCCAGCTCCTCGAAGGCCAGGCGGCAGGCGCGCAGCTTTTCGATGAAATCCTCGCGCGGCACGGTGACCTTGCCGTCCTGGTGGCCGCACTGCTTGGCGTCGGAGACCTGGTTCTCGATCTGCAGGCAGCAGGCGCCGGCCTTGATCATCTCCTTGGCCAGCAGATAGGTCGCGTGCTCGTTGCCGAAGCCGGCGTCGATGTCGGCGATGATCGGCACCACGTGGGTCTCGAAGTTGTCGATGGCCTTGATCGCGGCCTGCTCGGCGACCTGGTCGCCGGCGGTGCGGGCGGCGCGCAGGGTCTTGAAGAGGTCGTTGATGGCGACTTCATCGGCCTGGCGCAGCGAGACGTAGATCTCCTCGATCAGGTCGACGACCGAGGTCTTCTCGTGCATCGACTGATCCGGCAGGTGGCCGAAGCGATTGCGCAGGCCCGCGACCATCCAGCCCGACAGATAGACATAGGCGCCCTTGGTCGTGCCGCGCAGGCGCTTGACCGCCTTGATCATCTGCTGGGCGTGGAAGCCCGACCAGCAGCCCAGCGACTGAGTGAACTTGCTGCTGTCGGCGTCGTAGGCGGCCATGTCGGCGCGCATGACCGGCGCCATAGCGCGGGCGATGTCCAGGTGGGTGTTGAAGGTGTTCTGCAGCTTCAGCTGGATGATGTCGTCGATGTCGACGCCGCCGGGCGTGACGCCCTGGGGGTAGCGCGCCAGCAAGGCGTCGCGGTGGTCGGCATAGGTCTTGCGCTGCGTCATCGTCGTCGATCCCACTACGGAGCCCGGTGGCGTTGCGCCTTGCGGGCCAAGGAAAACTCGTCGTGGTGAGCTAACGCTGCGCTGCGGGAAGCGTCGAACCTATTGAAGACAATTTGTCAAAGATCGACTTTGTAAAATCTGTAAATTCGTGACAAATTGACGGAATGGCGACGCTCGAAAAGAAATCCGGCGATAAGAAGCTGTTCCTCGGTGGGCGGCTCAAGCGGCTGCGGCGCGATCTGGGGGTGACCCAGGCGCGGATGGCCGAGGAGCTGGGCGTGTCGCCCAGCTACCTGAACCTTCTGGAACGCAATCAGCGGCCCGTGACCGCGCAGATCCTGCTGCGCCTGGCCGACGCCTATGACCTGGATCTGCGCAGCCTGTCGGCCGACGATCCCGGCGGCGGCGCTGGGCTGGAAGAGGTGCTGGCCGACAAGATGTTCGCCGACCTGGGTGTGTCTCGGCACGAGGCGGCCGAGGTGGCCGAACTGTCGCCGGGCCTGGCCGAGGCCATGGCCCGGCTCTACCGCGCCTATCTGGATCGCGGCCGGCTGATCGATCTGGGCGCCTTCGAACGGCCGGACGGCGTCGGCGTGTCGACCGAGCAGTCGCCGACCGACTGGGTGCGCGACCTGGTCGGCGCCCAGCGCAACCACTTCGCCGAACTCGAGACCCTGGCCGAGAAGATCGTCGCCCAGCTGAAGGCTGATCCGCAGGATCTGGGCCCGGCCGTTCGCGAACGGCTGCAGAGTCGCTTCAGCATCCAGACCCGGATCATGCCTGTGGAGGTCATGACCGGCTCGCTGCGCCGCTACGACCATCATCGCAAACGCCTGATGCTGTCGGAAACCCTGGCCCATGCCAGCCGCACCTTCGGCATGTGCTACCAGCTGGGCCTGATGGAGGGCGGCGAGGTGCTGTCGGACCTGACCGACCGCTTCCAGGCGCCCGACCGCGCCAGCCGCCAGCTGCTGAAGGTGTTTCTGGACAGCTATCTCGCCGCCGCGATCATGATGCCCTACGAGCCGTTCCTCAGCGCCATGGAAACCAGCGGCTACGACATCGAACGGGTGCGCTCGCGCTTCGGCATCAGCTATGAGCAGGCGGCCCAGCGCCTGACGACCCTGGGCCGCAGTGGTTCGCGCGGCGTGCCGTTCTTCATGATGCGGCTGGACGCGGCGGGCAACATCTCCAAGCGTTTCGCAGCCGGACCATTTCCGTTTTCGCGCTTTGGCGGCGCTTGTCCGCGCTGGAATGTCCACGACAGCTTCAAGACCCCGGGGCGGATCGTCACCCAGGTGATCGAAACGCCCGATAGCGAGCGCTATTTCACCCTGTCTCGCACCGTCCGGCGGGTGTCGGGGCTGCATTCAGGCCTGGAGGACGAACTGGTCATCGGTCTGGGCTGCGAGCTGAAATACGCAGGCAAGCTGATCCATGCGCGTGGTCTGGACATCGCCGCGCCGATCGCGGTCGAGATCGGTCCATCGTGCCGGATCTGCGAGCGCCCGGCCTGTCCGCAGCGCGCCGCGGCGCCGATCAACCGCACCTTGCTGGTCGAGGAGACCAGCAAGTCGTTGTCGCCCTTTCCCTTCGTCACCTAGCCGCCGCCGAAGACGAAGTCGGCCTTGTAGTAGCCCTTGGCGGGATCAAGGATGTCGATCGCGAACGGCGCGGAACCGTCCGCCAGGTCCGCAAGCCAGGCGGCGTTGGAGCGCGCCATGACGCCCAGGTCGGCCTTTTCGGCCTCGGCCAGCAGCCAGCCGACCATGGCCGCCTTGGTTCCCTGGCCGTTTGGCCCATCACCGCCGTAGCTGGCGAAGTAGTCGACTCGCGTGTCGATCAAGGCGTGAATCTTGGCGTCCGTCGGCGTTCCGCCGAAGATCGCGGCGTAGGCCTTTCGGGTGGCGTCGAACAGCGAAAGCGACCCGTAGTCGGTCATGAACTTGGCGGCGCCTTCGCCGATCTTGCCCAGGTTGACCGCGAAGTTGATGTAGCGGTTCTCGAGGTTGAAGGTCTGGTAGTAGGCGCTGTTGAGATTGTTGCTGTTGGGGCCCGTTGGTGAGACCAGATAGTCGACGCCCGCCTGTCCCGGGATCTTGCCGGTGAAGAACAGATAGCTCAGCGTCGCCACGGACGTTGTCTGGTCGGCCGCCTTGACGACTTCGGCGATGGCGCCGGTCTGGGTCATGGCGCCGGCGGTGATCTTGGCCGTGAGGTCGGCCGTCAGAACACCGCCGGCGCCCGCCGCCGCGTTGGTTCGCAGCAGCGAGGCGATCGCCAAGCCCACCACGGCGTCGCCCAAGCTGAGGGTCTTGTCCGAGAAGACCAGGTTTTCCACGTTGATCAGGGTGTCGGTCCAATCGCGCGGGTTGGCGCGACCGTCCGCGACGGTCCAGCCCGAGGTTCCGACGCCGACGACGTATTCCGAGGCCAAGCCGCCGTAGCGCGCTTCGTCGACACCCGCGCCACCGTCTATCCGATCGACGCCGGCGCCGCCGACCATGATGTCGGCGCCATCGCCGCCGTTGAGCACGTCGTCGCCAGCGCCGCCGAACAGCACGTCATTCCCGGCCAGTCCGCTGAGAGTTTCAGCGCGAGCATCGCCGACCAGGGCGTCCGCCGAGGCGCCGCCATTGGCCGTCATCCCGGCGTCGCTCGCCAGGTGGACGGTAATGTGCTCGGCGCCGTCCCACACGCCGCGCCAGGCGATCACGTCCATGCGACCGTCGCCGTTGACGTCGGCGGCCTGCAGCCGGTCGTACTGCGAGATGTTCAGCCATCCTTCAGGCAACTGGACGAAGCGTCCCGCGCCGTCGTTCAGGAACACCGCCTGCCTGTGGCTGTTGGAGGCCAGAAAATCGACGTAGCCGTCGCCGTTGATGTCGATGAGCTGGGTGCGGGTATACCAGTCCTCGGTCGTCTGGACTGGCAGGCGCTTTGCGGTTTCGTTCGCGAAGCCGCCCTGGCCGTCATTGATCCAGATCTGGGTCGTGCCGGGCTTGAAGAGATCGACCACCGTGGTCATCACCAGGTCGAGCTTGCCGTCGCCGTTGATGTCGCCCGCCTTGGCGTCGATCACGGTCTCCGTGGTCCCGGACTTGGGCATGACGAAGGAGGACAGGGCGGTGAAGACGCCCTTGCCGTCGTTCTTCAGCAGGCGCGCGCTCTGTGTCTGGGTCTCATTCGGCGTCAGCAACAGGTCGAGGTCGCCGTCACCGTCCGCGTCGAACAGCAGGCTGGCCGGCGAGTTGTATTGGCCAGCGACGATGTCGGCGGGCAGGCCCGCGCGGCTGACGGTGAAATTGGCGGTTCCGTCGTTGATCAGGAAATAGGAGGCTTCCTCGATGCCGCCGTTGTAGTTGCCGACGTAGAGGTCGATGTCGCCGTCGCCGTCGATGTCGCCCGCGGCGGCCGAGTGGCTGTAGTCGGCCAGGCTGGGCAGCCGTGATGTGGCGTTGATCAGGTCCGTCGCGCCCGACGACAGAAAGAGAGCATTGCGCGCGCCGGGAAAAGGCGCGGCGTCATAGCCGTGATCGGCGAAGAAGGCGTCGGCGCGACCATCCTTGTTGAAGTCGGCCACGACGATCTGGCGACCGTGCACCGTCACAGGCGGCTGGTCGCCGAAGAGGGCGGTGGTCGTATCGGTGAAGTTTCCCGCGCCGTCGCCTGTCAGCACGCGGATCGGGACGGCCCGGTCTTCGAGCGGATAGAGGAAGTAGGAGAAGGCGATGTCCAGCTTGCCGTCGCCATTGAAGTCCGCGACCGCGACTTCGTGCGCCGAGGCCGCGGCGAAGCCACTGCGCAGCGTGAACGCCAGATCCTGGGTCTGAAACTTCGTGGCCATGGGAACTCTCCTCGACGCGACCGGAACGAAGACGTCGCGTGGGGTTCAGGTAATCCACCTCCCCGGGAGCGGGCATCGCCGTTTGTAGGGTGCCGACGTTCGTCTCTGGACGCCCAGTCCAGGGCGCGCGAAGCTCTCGCCGCTGGAAGCGTCGGTATCGAGGATTTGGTTCGTGTCTGGAGTGTTGAGGTCGCGGTTTGGTTGAGAACGACCCCGACTTGCCGCCTTTCCTTCAGGCTGTTCTGGAGAATGCCGACGCCGTGCTGGCGAAGGCGCAGGCCGCGCCCGAAGCGCTGGGCGGCCTGATCGAGGCGGACGCCGCCCAGGCCGAGTTCCTGCCCCTGTTCGATCCGCAAAGTATCGCCGCGGCCGTGCTGGACGCTCATGGCGCTGTGAGGATCGCTTCGCGCCTGTTTGTCGAGGAGGGCGGGGCGCGTTACGTCGATCCGAGCCTGGCGGAGCGCGCGCTGAAGTCCGGCAAACCCGTCGTGGTTCCGGTCGCAGTCGAGAACGAGGCGGGGTCTGAATCAGTGATCTTCGTCTACGCCGCCGCCGCCGCGGCGTTTCTGCTCTGGCACCTGCCGCCAGAACTGGCTGCCGAGGCGCCAGCGGGAAAGGTGGTCGTGTTGACGACGCTGGCGGCGCGAGCCGAGCCCATCGAGCGCGCTTGCGCCGCCTTTGGCTTGACGGGACTGCAGACCCGAACCGTCCAGGCCGTCGTGCGGGCCGGAACCATCAAGGCGGCGGCGGCTGCGCTGGGCCTGTCGCACGTCACGGCCCGCGAAGCGCTGTCGGAAGTCTATCGCCGAACGGGAACGCGCCGCCTGCCGGAGCTGGTGGGGTTGCTGTCGGGGCTGGCCTTCGGGCTCTTGCCCTTCAAGTCCGACTACGCGCCGCTGCTGGTCGACGTGTGGGGGCTGACGCCAAAACAGGCCTCCATCACCTTGCTGGTGGCCAGCGGCGCGTCGCGGGAGGACGCCGCCCGCGCACTGGGCCTGTCGATCGCAGTGGTGCGCAAGGATCTGGAGCAGGTCTTCGCCGCCCTGCAGGTCAGCTCGGCCAGCGAATTGGCGCGCACGGTGTCGACCATGAGCGCCCTGGCGGCCCTTCTGGCTGCGACCCGAGGGCGTCTGGGTTTCGCCGATCCACGGGTCGAGCCCCTGCGCTTGCTGCCCCGCGCGGACGGCACGCGCATCGCCTGGAGCGACTATGGCCCTGCTGGAGGACGGCCGGTGCTGATCGTCCACTCCAGCATGACCTCGCGGCTCGCGCCGTCGGGCCTGGTGAAGGCCTTGCAGGGGGGCGGCTTTCGCGTCTTGGCGGTCGACCGGCCCGGCTTTGGCATGAGCGACCCGGTCGCGGGATTGCGCGCGGGCGAGCACGATCCCTTCGACGTCGCGGCCGAGGATCTCGTCACGCTCCTGGATGCGCTGAAGCTGTCGACGATCGATATCGTCGCGCGGGGCGGGGCGCAGGCGGTGCTGGCCCTGGCCCGGCGCGCGCCCGAGCGCATCGGCCGGGTCGTGCTGGTCAATCCGGATCCGCCAGCGACAGCGGACGGCCGCCGCCACGGTCCGTTGGGGGCCTTCAAGGAGGCCTATCTGCGCCGGCCTGAATTGATCGGCGCCTTCGCACGCCTGTTGGGCGGCAGCCTGACCCGCGAACGCTTGCACCGCATGGTCCAGCAGTCGATGCGCGGCAGCCCGCCGGACGAAGCCGCCGTCGCTGACCCGCGCTTCGCCGACGACTATTGGCGTTCGGTGCGCATGTTCGCCACGGGGCGGATCGAAGGCTATGTCAACGAGCAGGTCGCCCTGGCGCGCGGGGCGCGGTCCGAGCCATTGGCGACGGCCGATTGGTCTGTGCTGATCGGCGGGTACGACACCATGCACGATCCGGAGCACGTCGAGCGCTACTGGCGCGAGATCCTGCCTGACAGCCGCTTCAGGCGCGTTCCCGAAGCTGGACGCTTCCTGGCCATGACCCATCCCGGCAAGGTCTTGGAGGCCTTGGCGGGCTGATCCCTGCGGGAACCGTGCGTGTCCGACCCTTCGATGCGGCGTGCTCTGCGTTGACCGTCGATGCGGGAATAAGGCGTTCGATGAAATCTCATGCCGAGGTCGGCTGGACGGATTGAGCGTCCTGCGGCTGTTCCGACAGGGCGTAGATTCGGTCCATCTCCACCCAGGTCCGGTCTGGGGCGAAAGGCAGGGGTTTCTGGAAGGTCCGCATCAGGGCGTCCCACGCCTGAACGTCGGGATTGGCCGCATCGCGAGCGGTCTTGGCTTCGGGATCATACCGTTCGCCCTGTTCCAGGATCATGAACATCCGGTCGCCGACTAGCCAGATCTCGAGCTCGCGAACGTCGTCCGCACGGATCGCTTCCGTCACGGCGGCGGGCGGAGCGCCCGCTTCGTGCCAGGCGCGATAGCGGGCGATCAGTGTCGGGTCATCGTACAAGTCGACCGCGAAGCAGCGCCTGATCGTGTTGCTCATCTCGTCCTCGACAAGGCCGTTGACGGGATCGTCGCCACGCCTATAAACATAATACGTATTACCTTAAAGGTCGTTGCGCGGGAGGCAAGGCGTGCCTGAACTATACGGACGGAGTCTGAGCCGCCGCGCGCTGGCCGAGCACACGGGCTCCCTGTCGCAGTTCGCTGGCGTGCGGCTGTCCACCCTGGGCGACGGCGTCGAGCGCGGCGTGCGGCAGCTGGAATTCCGCACCGGGACGGGCCTGCGCTTTACGGTCCTGGTCGACCGGGCCATGGACATCGCCGAGTGCGAACACAACGGCCGCGCGGTCGGCTGGCACTCGCCGTCGGGCTTCCGCAACCCAGGCCTCCACGAATACGAAGGGGAGGGCGGTCTCTCCTGGTTCCGCTCGTTCTCGGGCCTGATGGTCACCTGCGGCCTGGACCACGTGCTATTCATGCACGAAGACCGGGCCGATCACTATTTCTACGGACCGAGGAAGACGGTCAGCTCGTCGCTGCATGGGCGCATCGGCACGATCCCGGCCAGGCTGACCGGCTATGGCGAGCGCTGGGACGGCGATGCGTGCGTCCTGTGGGCCGAGGGCGTCGTCCAGCAGTCGACGGTGTTCGGCGAGGACCTGCACCTGGTCCGCCGCATCGAGGCGACGGTCGGGTCCAACGAGATCCGCCTGCACGATCAAGTGGTCAATCACGGCTTCTACCGGACGCCGCACATGTACTGCTACCACATCAATGTCGGCTATCCGGTGCTGGCTGAAGGCTCGCGATACGTCGCGCCGATCCGCGACGTGGTCTGGGCGGCTCATGCCGGCGAGGCCTACCGCGAGCAGGGCGTCGGCTACAGCACCCTCTCCGCGCCAATCCGTAACTTCCACGAACAGGTCTGGCAGCACGACATGGCCCCGGACGCAGACGGGCGGGTCAATGTCGCTCTGGTCAACGAGGCCCTGGGCTTCGGCTTCGAGGTCCAGACCCTGAAGTCGCAATTTCCGGCCATGTATGAGTGGCAGAACCTGCACGCGGGGCACTACGCCCTAGGCATCGAGCCCTCGACCAACCACGTGCTGGGCAAGGATTTCGCCCGCGAGCGCGGCGAACTCATCGAGCTAGAGCACGGCGAGGAGCGCCGCTACGACAGTGTCTTCCGTATCTTGCCCGACGCGGCGGCGGTGTCCGAGTCCGTGAGGCGCATTGAAGGCGTCGCCCGGCAACCGCTCGAGGACTATCCGGCCCCGTCTGGCGTCTATCCCGCCATCGGTGGGCGCTGAGATGTCCGTCGCCCTGGACCTGGACGGCAAGGTCGTCCTCTATACCGGCGCGGCCGGAGGGCTCGGCCAGCAGACCACGCTGAAGCTGATGGCGCGCGGCGCCACCGTCGTGGCCGTCGACAACGACCCCAGCAAGATCGCAGCTCTGGAAGCCGCCGCCGCCGGCGTCGCTGCCGGGCGCCTGATCGTCTCGACCTCGGACCTCTCCGAGCTGGAGGGCTTCCGCGCCGCGCTGCGGATCCTGCTGGCCAAGGTCGGGGGCTTCGACGTGGTGATCAACAACGCCGCCATCTACCCATCGCGACCGTTCGAGGACTACACGATCGAGGACCATCAGATGGTCCAGCGGGTCAATGTCGACGCCGCGGTGGTGGCGGTGCAGGAGGCCCTGCCGGCGATGCGGGTCAAGGGTTTCGGCCGCATCATCAACATCTCCAGCATCACCCTCTCGGGTGCGTGGGCGAACTTGTCGCCTTATGTCGCCTCCAAGGGCGCGCTGGTCGGGCTGACGCGAGCCTGGGCGCGCGAGTTCGGGCCCTACGGGGTGACGGTCAACGCCATCGCCCCGGGGGCTTTTCCGACCGACGCCGAAAAGATCCACCCGGATCCGGAGGGTTACGCCCGCCACGTGCTCGACAGCCAGGCCATCAAGCGCCGCGGCCACGTCGGCGACATCGCCCACGCCATCGCCTTCTTCGCCGCCGACGAGGCGGGCTTCATCACTGGCCAGACGCTGCATGTGAACGGCGGCTGGGTGATGAGCTGATCCAGACAAGGGTTTGTTCTGAAATGGGTATCCTGAGCGGAATTCGCGTTCTCGACTGTTCGATCGCCATGGCCGGCCCGTTCGCCGCCCAGCGCATGGGCGACCTGGGCGCCGACGTCATCAAGGTCGAGCCGACCACTGGCGAGTGGCAGCGCCACGTCTCGGCCGGCGGCGCCCGCGGCAACCAGATCAACGTCTCGTTCCTGTCCCTGAACCGCAACAAGCGCTCGCTGGCCGTCGATCTCAAGAGCGCCGAGGGCAAGGCCCTGTTGCTGGAGATGGTCAAGACCGCCGACGTCTTCCTGCAAAACTATCGGCCGGGCGTCGCCCAGCGGCTGGGCGTCGACTACGAGACCCTGTCGAGGATCAATCCGCGCCTCATCTACGTGTCGATGTCGGGCTATGGCGAGGATGGTCCGTACAAGAACTATCCCGGCCAGGATCTGCTGCTGCAGGCCATGTCGGGGGCGATGATGTCTTCGGGCTCGGCCGACCAGCCGCCGCAGCCGGCCGGGCAGTACCTCGTCGACGCCATCACCGCCTATACCGCCTTCGAGGGCGCGCTGGCGGCCCTGTTCCACCGCGAGCGGACGGGCGAAGGGCAGCTGGTCCAGATCAACATGCTGGACGCCATCACCACGATCCAGATGCAGGAGCTCTCGGTGTTCACGGTCGGCGGCAAGCCGCAGACCCGCTCGGCCGAGCCGCACGCCCACACGTACATCCGCGCGCCCTACGGCGTGTACCAGACCGCCGACGGCTACATCTCGATCGCCATGGCCTCGCTGAAGACCCTGGGCCAACTGATCGAGGAGCCATTCTTCGCCGACCTTGACGACGAGACCGACAGCTGGACGCATCGCGACGAGATCTTCGCCTGCGTGCGCAGGCGCCTGCTGGCTCGCACCAGCGCCGAATGGCTGGCCCTTTTCCGTGAGCACGACATCTGGTGCGGTCCGGTCTACGGCTATGCCGAGCTGGTCGAGGATCCGCAGATCCAGCACAACGGCACGTTCGTCGAATACGACCACGCCACCGAGGGCCGGGTGAAGGCCCCGGGATTCCCGATCAAGTTTTCCAAGACGCCGTCGACCATCGACCGCGGCGCACCGCTGGTCGGCGAGCACACCCGCGAGATCCTGGCCGAGACCGGCCGCTCGGCGCAGGACATCGAGGCCCTGATCCAGTCCGGCGTGGTCCGCTCGGCATGAGCGCGCCCGCCTATCGCGGCCTGACCTGGGATCATCCGCGCGGCTACAAGGCCTTGGAGGCCGCCGCTGCTCGGCTGGATCCCGCCCGCGACGGCCTGAGCCTGACCTGGGACCGCCACTCGCTGGAAGGTTTCGAGGAGCGCCCTATCGGCGAGCAGTGCGCACTGTACGATCTGGTGGTGCTGGATCACCCGCACGTCGGCGAGGCCGTCGCCGCCCAGTGCTTGCGGCCGCTGGAAGACCTCTTCATGGCCGACGAGATCGCCGCCTGGCGCGACGAGGCCATGGGCAAGAGCCTGGCCAGCTATCATTATGCCGGCCAGCACTGGGCGCTGCCCCAGGACGCCGCCACCCAGGTCACGGCCTGGCGCCGCGACCGGCTCGAGGCCGCGCCCGTATTGTGGGACGAGGTCGTTCGGCTGTCCGAGACTGGCGCTGTGGCGATGTCCCTGTCGGGTCCGCATGCGGCCCTGACCTTTCAGTCGATCTGCGCCGCCCACGGCGCGCGGCCTGCCGCCGATGGCGAGACCTTCCTGGAGCGCGCTGGCGCCCGCGCGGCCTGGGACCTGCTGGCGCGGCTGGCGGAACGGAGTCCGGCAGCCCTGCGGCCGTTGAACCCGATCGGCATACTGGAGCACATGATCAGCCACGACGACGTGGCTGTGTGCCCGCTGGTCTACGGCTATGTGAACTATGCCCCCGGCGGACCCCTGGGCTTCGCCGATGCGCCACGCGTGGCAACGGAGGGGCCGGTGGGCTCGATCCTGGGCGGCACGGGCATCGGCGTCTCGCGCTGGTGCAAGGTGACGCCACAACTACTGGACCACTTGCGCTGGCTGATGTCCGCGGACGCTCAGCGCGGCTTCATCCCCGATCACGAGGGGCAGCCCGCGCTGCGCGGCGCCTGGCGCGACGCCGCCGTCAACGCCCGCTGGGGCGGCTTCTACGTCGACACCTACGCCACCCTGAACGGCGCCAGCCTGCGACCGCGCCATGACGGCGCCATCGCCTTCCAAGCGGCGGCTTCACAGCGCATCCGCATGGGCCTGGACGCGGCCGAGCCGGCGGACCGGGTGCTGGACGACCTGCAGGCGCTGTTCGTGCGCCACCGCCCCGTGGGCGCCGAGACTTGAGGATCCCGAGATGAGCCAAGATACCGACGTCCTCTTCGAGGTGGCGGGCCACGTCGCCATTCTCACCTTGAACCGCCCGCAAAAGCTGAACGCGGTGACCCCCGACATGGCCAAGGCTGTCGAGGCGGCGATCGCGCAGGTCGACGCTTCGGACACCATCCGCTGCGTGGTCATTACCGGCGCGGGCGAGAAGGCTTTCTGCGCCGGGTCGGACATATCGACCCTGGACCAGTACGAGACCCCCTGGGCCTTCCGGAACCGGGGCGATTACTGCGACGCGGTGCGCCTGTGCCGCAAACCGACCATCGCGGCGGTCAACGGTTACGCCCTGGGCGGCGGGCTGGAGACGGCGATGAGCTGCGATATCCGTATCGCCTCGACCAACGCCAAGTTTGCCGCGCCTGAGATCAAGCTGGGCTGGATCGGCGGCGGCGGTATGGCGGCGGGCCTGGTCCATTCGATCGGCGCCTCCAACGCGGCGCTGATGATCTTGACCGGTGACCCCGTCGACGCCGAGCGCGCCCGCGAGTGGGGGCTGGTCAGCGAGATCACCGCGCCCCAGGACCTGCTGACTCGCGCCAAAGCCCTCGCCGAGACGATCGCCTCGCGCGCGCCGATCGCCGCGGAGACCGCCAAGCTGAATCTGAAGGCCGCCCACGCCATGCCCTATGAGAAGGCCGTGGAGTACGAGCGGGACCTGCAGACCATCTGCTTCGCCACCCAGGACGCGACCGAAGGCCGAGCGGCCTTCGCCCAGAAGCGTCCGCCCGTGTTCCGCCGTCGGTAAGTCGTGCGTCCGCGGCCTTGCGATATCTCGTGGCCCGACGACGCGGGGGCTGCTGTTCGTCGCGGTCGAGGACCGCTACGAAAGCGATGAGGGACTCACCCCGCGCGTCCGCATCATCCCTGTGGACCTTACTGGCCCGTCGCGGCCTGATCTGAGACGAAACGATGAAGCCGAGGATCTTGATAAGCCGACGCTGGCCGGAAGCCGTGCAGGAACGTTTACGGGCCCGGTACGACGTGGCCCTCAACGCGACAGACACGCCGATGACGATCGCCCAGCTGAAGGCGGCGATGGAAGAGTATGACGCCCTCTGTCCGACGGTTTCGGACAAGATGCCGGCCGAGGTCCTGGCGACGCCCAGCGCGCGGGTCAAGATCATCGCCAACTACGGCGCGGGCTTCGAACATATCGACCTGGAGGCGGCCAAGATCGCTGGCCTGGTGGTGACGAACACCCCGGACGTCCTCACCGATGCGACCGCTGAACTGGCGGTGCTGCTGATGCTGATGACCAGCCGGCGGGCCGGGGAGGGCGAACGAGAGCTGCGCGAGGGCCGGTGGGCCGGCTGGCGGCCGACGCATCTGCTGGGACAGTCGCTGGCCGGCAAGACCCTGGGCCTCGTGGGCTACGGCCGCATCGCCCGCGCCACGGCCCAGCGGGCCAAGGCGGCCCTGGGCATGGAGATCGCCTATTACAGCCGCCGGCGAGCGGGCGATGAGGACGGGGCGACCTATCACGACAGCCTGGAGAGCCTGGCGGCGGTCTCGGACGTGCTGTCTCTGCACACGCCGGGCGGGCCGGAGACCCATCACCTGGTCGATGCGGCGCTTCTGGCGCGGCTGAAGCCGACGGCGCTGCTGATCAACACCGCGCGTGGATCGGTGGTGAACGAGGCGGACCTGGCCCAGGCCTTGGCCGACGGCGTGATCGCCGGGGCGGGATTGGATGTCTACCAGGGCGAGCCTCGGGTGAACCCGGTGTTGCTCGACGCGCCCAACGCGGTGCTGCTGCCCCACCTGGGCAGCGCCACACTCGAGACCCGCACGGCCATGGGCATGCGGGTGGCCGACAATCTCGACGCCTTCTTCGACGGAAAGCCGCCCCTTGACCGCGTCGCTTGACGCGGTTGAGCAGGCCCTGGACGGCTGGCGCGGCGGCGGGCCGTTCGTCCTGGGCGTCTGCGGTGCGCAAGGCTCTGGCAAGTCGACTCTGGCCCAAGGCTTGGTCCAGCGCCTTGAAGCGAGGGGGCTCCGCGCGGCGGCCCTGTCGCTGGACGATCTCTATCTGTCCCGCGGGGAGAGGGCCGGATTGGCCCGGGTCGTCCATCCGCTGTTCGCTACGCGCGGCGTTCCGGGGACGCATGACGCGGCGCTGGGCGTTCGTTTGCTGGACGCCGTCCGGGCCGGCGAGGACGTGATCCTGCCGCGCTTCGACAAGGCCACGGACGATCCCGCGCCCATCGAAGCCTGGACGGCCGTGAAGGGACCTCTGGATGTCCTGGTCTTTGAAGGCTGGTGCGTCGGCGCGCGGGCTCAGCGCGACGCGGCCTTGGCCGCCCCGCTGAATGCCCTGGAAGCCGAGCGCGATCGAGAAGGAACCTGGCGTCGGTTCGTGAACCTGGCGCTGGCCACGGACTATGCCGACCTGTTCGAAAGGATCGACCGGCTGGTGCTGCTGGCCGCACCGGGCTTCGAGGTCGTGCGCGCGTGGCGGATCCAGCAGGAACACGATCTGCGTCGCCGCGTGGGCGAAGGCCTAGGGACGATGAGCGACGACGAGATCGGCGTCTTCATCCAGCACTATGAGCGCCTGACCAGGCACATCCTGTCCGACATGCCGGCCTATGCGGACCTGACGCTGCGGCTGGACGAGAAGCGCCGTCCCGGGGCCTGAACCATGATCATCGCCTCGACCACGGATTTTCGGCGCGCGGCCCGGCGACGCCTGCCGCGCTTTTTGTTCGACTACATCGATGGCGGTGCTTTCGCCGAGAAGACGCTACGACGCAACGTCGACGACTTGGCGGAGGTCGCCTTGCGCCAGCGAGTGCTGCGCGACGTCTCCACGCTGAGCCTGGAAACGAGGCTGTTCGACGAGACCCTGGCCATGCCGGTGCTGCTGGCCCCGATTGGCCTGGGCGGCATGGCGGCCCGTCGTGGCGAAGTGCAGGTGGCCAGAGCCGCGACAGCGGCGAACATCCCCTACATCCTGTCGACCGTCAGCGTCTGTGATCTGAAAGCGGTCACCGAGGCGGCCGGTCGGCCGATCTGGTTTCAGCTCTATGTCCTGAAGGATCGCGCCTTCATGCGCGACGCCTTGGAGCGGGCGATGGCGCTGGGCGTGACCAAGCTGATCTTCACCGTCGATATGCCGGTGCCCGGCTCGCGCTATCGCGATGCGCACTCGGGGATGAGCGGCCCGTGGTCGGGCGTGCGGCGCATGAAGCAGGCGATGCTCAAACCGGGATGGGCCTGGGATGTCGGTCTGCATGGCCGCCCGCACGACCTGGGCAATATCTCGGCCTATCGCGGCAGGGCCACGGGGCTCGCGGACTATATCGGCTGGCTGGGCGAGAACTTCGATCCTTCGATCTCGTGGAAAGACCTGGAGTGGATCCGCGAGGTCTGGAAGGGGCAGATCGTCATCAAGGGGATTCTTGATCCGGAGGACGCCCGCGACGCCTTGCGCTTCGGGGCCGACGGCGTGGTGGTCTCCAACCATGGCGGCCGGCAGCTGGATGGGGTGCTCTCGACCGCCAGGGCCTTGCCGCCGATCGCCGAGGCGGTGGGCGAGCGCATGACCGTTCTGGTCGATGGCGGCGTGCGCACGGGCCTTGATGTCGTGCGGATGCTGGCTCTGGGCGCCGACGGAGTCAGGCTGGGGCGTGCCTATGTCTACGCCCTGGCGGCCGCCGGGCAGGCCGGGGTGACGCGGCTGCTGCAGCTGATTGCGGCCGAGATGCGCGTGGCCATGGCCCTGACCGGCGTGACCTCCACGGCCGAAATCTCCTCCGCGATCCTGGCTAATGACAGGTTGCCATAAGGTAATACATCATACAACATAGGGTCCTCGCACAAGGAGGAACGGGGAGGCATGGCGGACGAAGCGTTTGGCCAGAAGGCGGAATTCAGCCGCCGGTTCGTGATGCTGGGCCTAGCGGCGGCTATGGCGACGAGCCCTTCGGTGGTGCGAGCCACGGGGTCGCTGACGGGCTTCCACGATGTGCGCGACTACGGAGCGGTCGGCGACGGGATCGCAATAGATTCCGACGCCATAAACCGCGCCATCGAGGCCGCGGCGGCGGCTGGCGGCGGCACGGTGATCGTGCCGCCCGGCCACTATCTATGCTTTTCGATCCGTCTGAAGAGCTTCGTGACCATCGTCCTGGCCAATGGTTCGGTGATCGAGGCGGCCGATCCGCGCAAGCACGCCGGCCGCTACGACCTGCCCGAGGGCGTCTATGACGAGCAGTTCCAGGACTATGGCGTCAGCCACTTCCACAACAGCCTGATCTATGGCGACGGGGTCAACGACGTCGCCATTGTCGGCAAGGGTCTGATCCACGGACTGGGTCTGGATCGCGAAGGTCCGGCGCCGCGCTGGCATGGCGTCGCCGGCTGGAAGTCGCCGGCCTCGCAGGGCCTAACTCCCGACGCCGCCCGCCGGGCGATCCCGCGCGAGATGGCCTATGAGGGACGGGGCAACAAGGGCATCGGCCTGATCCGCTGTCGCAACGTGCTGCTGCGCGACTTCACGATCCTGCAGGGCGGCCATTTCGCGTGCTACGTGGTGGGCTCGACCAATGTCCGGATCGACGGTCTGACGGTCGACACCGACCGTGACGGCATCGACATCGACGCCTGCCGCGACGTGAAGGTCACCAACTGCATCGTCAATGCGCCCAAGGACGACGCCATCGTGCTGAAGAGCAGCATGGCCTTGCAGGAGCCGCGCTTCTGCGAGGACGTCAGCGTGATCGGTTGCAAGACCAGCGGGTACCTGCTGGGCACGGTGGTGGACGGGACCTATCAGCCATCGCCCTACATGTCGGTGGACGACATCGGCGTGCTGGGCCGGATCAAGCTGGGCACCGACAGCGTCGCCGGCTTCCGCAACATTCTGATCGCCGACTGTATCTGCGAGAACACCCGCGGCCTGCAGCTGGGGGCGATCGATGGCGGGACCCTTGAGGACGTGACCTTCTCGAACATCCTGCTGCGTAACCCGGTCAATCACCCGATCTTCGTGCGCCTGTCGGCCCGCAACCGCGCGCCTGAGGGCAACGGGCCCTCGCGGGTGCGGCGCGTGCGGTTCTCGGGGATCAACGTCTCGGGCGCGCGCGGGCCCTATGCCAGCGGAATCGTCGGCATCCCCGGCGGGATCATCGAGGACGTCAACCTGACCGACATCCATGTGCGCTCGGCCGGCGGCGGCACGCGCGAGGACGCCGCTCGCGAGATCGAAGAGCGGCCCAAGTCGTCACTGGAGCCCAGCTTCATGGGCGCCTTTCCCGCCCACGGTCTCTGGGTGCGACATGCCCGCAACGTCAGCATCAAGGACATCAGCTTCACGGTCGACAAACCCGACGCCCGTCCGGCGGTGATGCTGGACGACGTCCAGGGCGCAACCGTCGACGGCCTGAGCTCCAGCCTGGCCCCCGGATCGGCCGTCCGCGCCGTGCGCAGTCGTGACGTTCGCGTGCGCGATGTCGAGCGCCTGACCTGACTACTCGAACGCAGAGAGACGCCATGACCCCCCCAACGTTCCGCGCCGGCCTGCTGGCCGGTCTCGCCGTCCTGGCGTTCAGCGCGGCTGAGGCTGCCGAGGTTAGGCCGCTGAGCGACGGCTGGCGCTTCGTCCGCGCCGACGCGCCTGGCGCCGAGGCGGTGAGCTTCGACGACAAGGCCTGGAGCGCAGTGTCGACGCCGCACACCTACAACATCGCCGACAGCGGCATCGGTGGGGCCAAGGCGCGCGGCGAGCCAGAAGGCGCATACTATCGCGGACCGGCGTGGTATCGGCTGGCGCTTGACCTCACGCCAAAGCCTGGCCTGCGCTACTTCCTGCAGTTTGACGGCGCGGCCCTGAAGGCCGACGTCTATCTGAACGGTGCGAAGCTGGGGACGCACGAAGGCGGCTATGCGGCCTTCCGCTACGATGTCACAGACGCCCTGAAGGCTGGCCGAAACGTGCTGGCCGTGAGGGTCGATAACGCCCGCAACACCCGCTTCGCGCCGCTGAACGGCGACTTCAACGTCTTCGGCGGCCTCTATCGGGCTGTGAAGCTGGTCGAGACCTCGGACGTCCATGTGGACCTGTCCGACTGGGGCGGTCCGGGTCTCTATGGCCGCACGGAGGCCCTGAGCGCCGGCCAGGCCCGGATCGGCGCCAAGGTGCTGGTTCGCAATGATCGCAAGTCGCCTGCTGGCGTCCAGGTCACGACCGCCGTTCTTGACGCCGAGGGCATGGTGGCGGCGCGGGCCAAGAGCTCGGCCAAGGTCGCGGCAGGTGAAAGCCAGATAGTTCCTCAGGCTCTGCTGCTGAAGAAGCCGAAGCTCTGGGAAGGCCGCCGCTCGCCCTACCTCTACCGCCTGCGCACCGAGGTGCGGATCGACGGCAAGCTGGTCGATACAGCCGAGGTTCCGCTGGGCGTACGCACGGTGGGCTTGGATGGGGAGGGACGGTTCCTGCTGAACGGCAAGCCTTACGCCCTGTATGGAGCGAACATCCAGATGCCGACCCGCTTCGGCAAGGGCCCGGTCGTCAGCGACGCCGAGATCGACGAGGACATGGGGATCATGGCCGAGATGGGGGTCACGGCCCTGCGCCTGGCCCACATGCAGCATCCGCAGCGGGTGTACGATCAGGCCGACCGGCTGGGCATTCTGCTGACCACGGAAGTCCCCCTGATCGACGATCTCGACGCGTCCGACGCGTTCCGTGACAACCTGGTCCAGCAGATGCGCGAGCTGATCGCCCAGAACGTCAACCATCCGTCGGTGGCGCTGTGGGGCATCGGCAACGAGCTGCGGACCTCGGGCGACGCGGCCAACCGCCTGTTGGCGGCGCTGCAGTCGACCGCCAAGGCGCTGGATCCGACCCGGCCGACGACCTACGCCCACTGCTGCCTGAAGGACGATGATCCGGTCGCCCAGCACAGCGATACGGTCTCGTACAATCGCTACTTCGGCTGGTACTGGACCGAGGCCAAGGACATCGGCCCGTGGGCCGACGAGTTGCACGGCCGCCTGCCCAAGCGTCCGATCGGGGTCAGCGAATACGGAGCCGGGGCCAGTATCCTCCACCAGGAAGATCCGGTGATGCGCCGCCCGGTGGCCGACGGCTACTGGCACCCCGAGCAGTGGCAGACCAGCTTCCACGAGGTGCACTGGCGCGAGCTGAAAAAGCGGCCGTTCCTGTGGTCGAACTTCATCTGGGTCGGCTTCGACTTCCCGTCGTTCAAGCGCAACGAGGGCGACCGTCCGGCGATCAACGACAAGGGTCTGGTCACCGAAGATCGCAAGGTCCGCAAGGACGCCTACTACTGGTACCAGGCCAATTGGTCCGAGACGCCGATGCTGCACATCACCAGCCGCCGCGACGTCAATAAGCGGATCGCGCGCGTGAAGGTGAAGGTCTATTCCAACCAGCCGTCGGTGCGTCTGCGCCTGAACGGTGGGGCGTGGGCGACCGTGCCGGTCGAGGATCGCGTAGCGCTTTGGGAGATCGACCTGGCGAAGGGCGAGAACCTGGTCGAGGCGACGACCGACGTCGAGGGCAAGACCCTGGCCGACAGCGTGCGGTGGACATACCGGACCAACCCCTGAGTCCGTTCAGCGGAAGCAGGAAGGCCCTCCCGCGATCGCCGCTGGAGGGCCTTTCCGTTCGCGCATGTTGAAGGCGGTTCTAGGCCTGCGCTTCGAACCGATATTCGCCCGAGCCAATCTCCAGCACGACCCGGCCGCGCTTGGATCCCAGCACCGTGACGCCCCGCGCCTGGGCGGCCGCCACGCCGTTCACCCGCACCGCACCGACGCTCTTGGCCGGCACATGCACCTCGGCGCGGCTGTTGGTGGGCGCCACGAGACGCAGGTCGAAGCCGCCATCCGCCCTCAGCTCCCAGTCCGTGCTGATCCGGCCAAGCACGCTGTCATAGTCGCCGCCGCCCTTGGGGACGCGAGGGTCCAGGACGGGGTCGAAGCGGAACGACAAAAAGCCTGCCCGGATCGGCTCGATGCCGGCGATGCGGCGGAAGACGAAGCCCGTCACGGCGCCCAGGGCATAATGGTTGAACGAGTTCATGGACACGTCGCCCACGTCGCCGTTCCACCGTTCCCAGATCGTCGTCGCATCCTTGCGGATCATGTAGCCCCACGACGGGAAATCGGTGCGCAGCAGAAGGTCGTAGACCACGCTGTCCTGGTCGTTGTCGGCCAGGGCGTCCAGGCTGAACGGCGTACCCAGGAACCCCGTCGACAGCAGCGTGCCGCGCCGACGGATGTCGGCGACCAGATGCGCCGTGGCGGCCGCCCGCAGGGCCTCCGGCACGAGGCCGAAGCGCAGGGCCAGGATGTAGCCAGCCTGCGAGCCGTTACCCATCGAGCCGTCGGGGCGCACGAACTCGCGCTGGAAGGCGGCGGTGATCTGGTCGGCCAGGTCGCGATAGCGGACCGCGTCGGGCTTGCGGCCGGAGCCGTAGGCCATGTCCGCCATGGCCTCGACCGAGCGCTTCCACCAAGCCGTAGCGATCAGGGCCTTGGGCGTGGTTTCGTCGCCGGGGCTCTTGGCGTCCAGGGCGACCCAGTCGCCGAAATCGTAGCCGCGTTCCTTGCGCCAGATCAGGTCTGGATTGTGGGTCCGGATGAAAGCCAGGTAGCGGGTCATCGCCGCCCAATTCTGGTCGACGATGGCGGTGTCGTTGTAGCGCTTCCAGACCGTCCACGGCAGCATGACCCCGGCGTCGGCCCAGCCGGGCGAAGCGCCCAGGCCCAGGTCCGCGAAGCCGGCCGGCGCGAAGTCGGGGAACTCGCCGCGCGGGCCCTGGGCGTCGCGCAGGTCGCCGCCGAACCGCTCGGTGAAGGCGGCCACGTCCATGTTGAAGGCCGCCGCGTCCCAGAACACGTTGGCGTCGCCGGTCCAGCCCAGGCGCTCGTCGCGCTGCGGACAGTCGGTGGGTACGCCCATGAAGTTCGAACGCTGGCTCCACAGGCTGTTGCGCCACAGCTGCTGGATCACCGGATTGGCGATCCTCAGGTGGCCCGTCTCCGGCAGGTTCGAGGACACGACGACACCGTCGAGGTCCTCGGCCGTGGGCGTGCGACCCAAGGCTTCGGCCAGGCCTTCGACCTCGACATAGCGGAAGCCGAAATAGGTGAAGCGTGGCTCATAGGTCTCGCCGGCCGGGTCGCCCTTCAGGGTGTAGACAACGGCCGCTCGGGCCGCACGCAGGTTCGACTGATCGACTCGGCCGTCAGCGGCCAGCACCTCGCCGAAGCGCAGGGTGACCACTTGGCCGCTCTTGCCACGCACCTTCAACCGCGCCCAGCCGGCGAAGTTCTGGCCGAAGTCGAAGACGTGGCGCGCGCCGACGGCCTTGATCGTCCTGGCCTTCAGCATCTCGATCCGGCGGATCGGCGGACTGGTCTGGGCCTTCAGGGCGCAGGGCGGCGTGGGCGCGATGTCGACCGAGCGCCAGCCTCGGCCCGTGAAGCCGGCGGTCGCCCAGCCGGGCTGCTCCAGGCGTGCGTCGTAGTCCTCGCCGTAGTAGATCTCGCCGCGCGTGATGGGCGCGCGAGCGATGCGCCAAGTCTCGTCGCTGCCGATGGTTTCACGCGTCCCGTCGGCGTAGGTGAGCTCCAACTGGCTGAGAAGCCGCATGGGGGCGTCGCCATAGGCGTAGCGGCCGGCCGGAGCGAGGTAGCTGCCGTACCAGCCGTCGCCGACCATGGCCCCGATGGCGTTGTCGCCGGCGACCAGCAGGTCGGTGACGTCGTACGCGCGATAGAGGGCGGTCTTGCGGAAGTCGCTGGTCTCGGGCGTCAGCAAGGCGTCGCCGACCCGCCTGCCGTTGATCTGGGCCTCGTAGGCGCCCAGGGCCGTGATGTAGAGTCGGGCCCGCGCGACCGGACGGGCGACCTTGAAGTCCTTCCGTAGCATGAAGGCGCCGTAGCCGGGCCAGGCCTGCGGTTGGTTCTTCGAGATCTCGGCCTTGGCCCAACTGGCGTCGGCGAAACCCGGCCGCATCCAGCCGTCGGGAGCGTGCAGGGCGGTCTTCATGCCGCGGGAAGTGATGCGCAGCGTCTTGCCGCCGGGCGGCTCGGCGCGGATCATGACGGCCGTGGCGATCTCATGCAGTTTGGGCTCGCTGAAGCCCTTCGGGTCCTCGACCCGGACCGCGATCAGGTGGCGGCCGGCGCCCAGCGAATGTTTGGTCTCGGCGATCGGGGCCTCGCCATAGGCGATCGGCGAGTGGGGCGGGCGCTGGACCGGCTGCCCGTCCAGCCAGATCTCGGACTTGTAGTTGGCGACCGAGAACAGGGTGACGTTCGCGGCCGTCGGGAGGTCGAAGGCCAGGCGGAAATAGCGGGGCGAACGGTCGGTTGGACGATCGCCCCGCATCCAGAGCAGACCGGCCTGGCGATCGGCGCGGGCCAGCTCGGTTTCGGCCGCGATCCATTTGGCGGTCCAGTCCGACGGGACCAACAGACCGGTCTCAAAGCTGGCTATGGCGCTGGTCGCCCTGCGACCCTTGTTGTCGCGAACCAGGACACGCCACCAGACGATCTGGCGTGACTTCAGCGGCGCGCCCAGCCAGGAGACGTCCATGCTCTGATCGGTCAGCACCTCGCCGGCGTTCCAGAGGTCGGCGTCGCCAGCTTCCAGCTTCTCACGCGTGCTGGCGGCCTGGACTTCGTAGCGGGTCTGCTTGACGTCCGGATCGGGGCTGACCAGCCGCCAGGAGAGGCGCACGGCCTGGTCCTCGACGCCAATGGGGGCGACGACCGAGGCCGCCTTCAGGTCCAGGACCTGGAGGCCAGGTCCCTGCAGCGCCTGGGCGGCCAGGGTGGGCGAGGCGGCGGCGACGCCGGCGAGGCCAGCGCCCATCATCAGGCCGCGGCGTGAAACGCTCATCGATTCGACTCCGAAACAGGACGCGGGCCAGCCTTGTCGATCACCGCCTTGGCGTCGATGGGCCAATCGCGCGTGGGGACCAGGACATTGTTTTCGGCGACGTTGCCGATCTCGGCCAGCCAACGGCCGCCGGTGCGCAGCGAGTTGTGCCAGTTGCCCGTGGCGGTGTTGTCGGTCGAAATCTTGCGGCGGAACATCTTGCCGGCGGTGTTGATGTTCAGCCACTTGCCCTGGGTGTCGACCACATTGCCGGTGACCTGGAAGTGCTTGGAGCCTTCATCCAGGTAGATCGCGATCTTGCCGCCGATGTCGAAGATGTGGTTGCCCCGGATCACCGAACCCGGATTGGCCGACAGGTTGTAGATCGCGCCACCGTCCATGTACCAGGTCTTCACCCCGTGGATGCGGTTGCCCTCGACCAGGGTGTTCCGCAGCGTCGTGGGCGTCGCGTACTTGGTGTTGTAGCGATAGCCCTTCTGGTTCTCGTCGTAGTTCGGATTGCCGCCGGCGTCGTTGTAGCCCCAGCCCCAGCCGACCGCGACGCCGTCATAGGGGGCGTCCGATATCTCGTTGTGCAAGATGCGCGCGCCGTCGATGTAGGTCGTCAGGATGGCGGCGTTGTCCTTGTAGTCCTGGCTGACTGTGGCGATCGTGTTGTCGGCGATCTCGAGGTCGGCGTTGACCAGCTCGGGCGCGGAGGGGTGGTGGGCGTCCTCGCGCACCCCGCCGGCCATGATGGCGCTGCCCGACAGCACGGCGAACTGGTTACGGCTGACCCTGACGCCCTTCGTGCCCAGGCCTTGGCCCGAGAGGTTGGCGTTGGCGTCGTTGCCGACGCCCAGGCCGATCTGGCCCAGCTGCGAGAACTGGTTGCCGGTGAAGACGATATTCTGCGCGGCGGCCACCTGCACGGCGGCGGGGATCTGGCTCCACTTCTGGCGCATGGACTCGAACTCGGGGCAGCCCCAGCCGCATGAGGTCCAGGCGTCCGTGTGACGCAGGGGCGAGGTCTCCTTCAGGAACGCGCCGCTCTGCTGATTGGCGTAGCCCGTCGGCTCCGACGGGCCCATCCACGAGGTGTACGAAAAGCGCAGGCCCTCGAAGGTCATGTCGCGAACAGGCGCCTTGGCCGTGCCAGCGATCGAGACCAGAGCGGGCAGGGCGGGGACAGTGACCCGCAGCTTGGCGATGTCGTCGTCCTCGGCGATGCGCAGATACAGCTTGCCGGCGGCCGGATCGACGAACCACTGGTAGGGTTTGGCGTGCCAGTCGTTGGCCTTGCCGACCAGTTCCAGGGCGTTGACCAGGAAGAGGCGGGAGTCCTCAGGGAAGATCGGCTTCGACAGGGTGTCGTAGCCCCAGGTGTTGTTGTCCCAGGCCGGCTGGCGCATCGTCACCTTGGAGCCGTCGATCGCCTGCACCGGCGAGACGCGGTCGGTGAAGAAGCCGGTGGCCTCGACCTCCAGCCGGGACGGGTGCTTCAGGCCCGACAGGAAGGCCAGCTTGGGATTGATGACCTCGAAGCCGGTGGCGTTGAAGGTCACGTCCGAGGCGCGGATCTCCATCCACGGGCGCTCGGCCAGGGTGTCGTTGACCCAGACCTGACGGGTGTCGAGGCCCTTCGGAATGTCGGCGACATAGATCCGGCGCTCGGCGTCGAACACCGTGAAGCCCGTGACGTCGAAGCCGCCGGAGATCAACGGCCGCGCGCCGGCCTGGCCGCGCCAGGTGACGCGGTGGCCGGCCTGGCCGCCGTCGGCCGCCGTGAAGACCAGGGGCTTGTCCAGGCGGTATTCGCCGGCGGCCACCTCGACCGTCACGTCGGCCTTGGCGTTGCTGGTCCGGACCAGCGCCTGGGCGCGGGGGAGGGTGCGCACTGGCCGCTCGGCCGTGCCGGGGTTGCGGTCGTCGCCTCGGGGCGAGACATGCAGTGTCACGGCTTGAGCGTTCGCGATGGCGGCCCACGCCAGGACGACGCCGGCTGCCATGGTCGCCGCGGCGCCGCGGGCGAGGAAGGGGATGACCATCGCGAACTCCCTAAGTCTTTTGTTGGTTGGACGGCCCGCCTTCTAGGGAGGGCCGCCGGGGCGGGGGTCAGGCCTGGCCGACCACCTGCCGCTGCTGGCCCAGGCCCTCGATGCCCAGCTCCATGACGTCGCCGACCTCCAGATAGAGCGGCGGCTTCTGGCCCAGACCCACGCCCGGCGGGGTGCCGGTCGAGATGACGTCGCCGGGAAGCAGCGTCATGAACTGCGAGAGATAGGCGACGATGAAGGCCGGCTTGAAGATCATCGTCTGGGTCGAGCCGTCCTGGAACGTCTTGCCGTTGACGGTCAGCCACATCTTCAAGTTCGCCGGATCCGGCACCTCGTCACGGGTCACCAGCCAGGGGCCGATCGGGCCGAAGGTGTCGCAGCCCTTGCCCTTGTCCCAAGTGCCGCCGCGCTCGATCTGGAAGGCGCGTTCGGAGACGTCGTTGATCACGCAATAGCCGGCGATGTGGGCGTCGGCGTCATTTTCGTCGATGTAGCTGGCGGTCTTGCCGATCACGATGCCCAACTCGACCTCCCAGTCCAGCTTGGTCGAGTTGCGCGGCTTCAGGACCTCGTCGTTCGGACCGACGATAGCCGAGGTGAACTTCGAGAACAGCACCGGCTCTTCCGGAATCGGCAGGCCGCTCTCGGCGGCGTGGTCGGCGTAGTTCAGGCCGATGCACAGGAACTTGCCGACGCCCGCGACGCAGGGGCCGTAGCGGACGCCTTCCGGCGCCAGGGGCAGGCTTTCCAGATCAAGGGCGCGCAGCTTGGCCAGGCTTTCGTCCGACAGCGTATCGCCGCCAATGTCGGCCACCACGCCGCTCAGGTCTCGGATCCGGTTCTGGGCGTCCAGGACGCCGGGCTTTTCCTGGCCGACCGGGCCGAAGCGGAGCAGTTTCATGTGTCTATCCCTCGTGGACGCTCAGTTGACCCAGCCGCCGTCGATCACGTTGATCGTTCCGGTCGTGAAGGCCGACTCGTCGGACGCTAGGTAAACCGCAAGCGCGGCCAGTTCCTCAACCCGTCCGAAGCGCCCCATCGCTTGGCGGGCCGTGAATTCGGCATAGGCCTTGTCGAAATCGCCGGTATCGCGCAGGCGCTGCAGCAGCGAGGGCGTCTCGACCGTGCCGGGGCAGATGGCGTTGCAGCGGATGCCCTTGGCCACGAAGTCGGCGGCCACCGACTTGGTCAGGCCGATCACCGCCGCCTTGGTAGCGCCGTAGGCGAAGCGGTTAGGCACCGCCTTGATGCTGGAGCACACCGACGACATGTTGATGATCGATGCGCCGCCGTTGGCGATCATGCGCGGCAGGAAGGCGCGGATCATCCGGTATTGGGCCGTGACGTTCAGGGCGTTCGAAAAATCCCAGGCGTCCTCATCACAGTCCAGGATCGTCCCGGCGTGGACAAAGCCGGCGCAGTTGTAAAGCACATCAACGTTCGGGAACTCCTCGGCGATCGCCTGGACGGCCTCGCGGTCGGTGACGTCCAGCTTGCGGACCGTGAGACCCTCCACGCCCTCAAGCGCCTCGGTGCGGATGTCGGCGGCGATCACGGTCGCGCCCTCGCGGCGGAACGCCTCGACCGTCGCGCGGCCGATCCCCTGCGCCGCCGCTGTCACCAGGGCGGTCTTGCCAACCAGTCTCATCAGAGCCTCGAAACATAAGATGTATGATGTTTGTTAGGGGTGATGATCCGGTCCGTCAAGGCGATCGTCGGCGTCGCGGAAAGAAAAAGCCGCGCCACGACGAGCGTGGCGCGGCCCACCAAAATGGTAGGAGGGGGAAAGGCTTAGAAGCGCATCCGGACACCGCCGGCGATGCGGCGGCCCGTGGTCCGGAACTCCTTCGTGCGGTTGGGCGTGACCGAGTAGATGAACTCTTCCTCGTCAGTCAGGTTCAGGCCGTCGACGAACACCGTGAAGTGGTCGTTGACGTTGTACGAGGCGCCGACATCCAGCTGGCCGTAGCTGTCGAAGTACTCAGGCTCTCCGTTGCGGCCCGAGGCGACCTGCAGGAATTTGTCGCGCCAGGTATACGCCACGCGGGCCTGGATCGGGCCCTTCTCGTAGAAGCCGACCAAGCTGTACGAATACTTCGAAAGGCCTTCCAGACCGTAGGACACATTCGCGACGGTGTTGGTGTAGTTGGCGTTGGATTCCGCGTAGGTGAAGCTGGTCTGCACGCCCAAGCCGTCGAACGGCGCGGGCAGCTGGTTGAACACCTGGCGATAGCCCAGTTCGAAACCCTTCACGACCGCGCCCTTGCCGTTGCTGGGCACGGTGACCTGGAAGGTCACCTGGTCGACCTTCTGGGGCGTGGTCACCAGGGTCACGAACGAGTCGATGTTCTTGTAGAAGGCCGCCGCCGACAGCAGCGACGTCTCGCCAAAGTACCATTCGACGCCGCCCTCGACCTGGGTGGCGCGGAAGGGCTGCAGGTCCGGGTTGCCGCGACGGATGGTCTCGTTGCCCGGGTTGGTCTGGATGGTCTGGCGCGGCGACAGGTCCGACAGGGTCGGGCGGGTCATGACGCGCGACGCGGCCAGGCGGAAGATCAGATCGTCCGTGGCGTTAAGGCGGGCGTTAAACGACGGCAGGATGTCCGTGTAGTGGCCCTTGAAGCTGACGGGCACGACCGGCGAGACGGTGATGATGTTCTGGCCCGCGCCGTTCGGCTTGGCGCTGGTCACCGTGCGCGAGGCGCCCGACGAGGTGTACTCGGTGTCCTCGATCCGGACGCCGACATTGACGGCCAGGGGCATGGAGCCCAGGTCGGCCTTGATGTCGGTCATCAGGTAGCCCAGCAGCACCTTCTCATCGACCACCGACGAGCCCGACGGCGAGAAGACGGCCTGGTTGAAGGCCTTGCCGTCGCGGGTGGCGTATTCCTTGACCTGCAGGATCAGTTGGCGGGGACTATAAATCAGCCAGTCGTGCAGGATGCTGTCGCCGAAATCGCCGCCGAAGAAGTTGCGGTTGGTGTTCTGGAACAGCGTGGTCGGCAGCACCTGGTTGGAGTCGCAGTAGGCGCATTGCTCGCCGAACGGCATCTCGGCGGCGGTGATGGTCTTCTTGCGGCTCTGCGAGGCCAAGCCCGCGCGCAGCGACACCATGCCTTCCGGCTTCCAGTTGGCGTCGAACGCGAACTCGCTGATCTCGTCGTCGACGTCCGAACCGCCGCCCCAGATGTAGTAGTGGGCCGTCACGCCTTGTGGATTGGTCGAAGCGTTGGCGTAGTTGGGGCTGGTGAAGCCGTACGAGTACATCGGGCTGCCGCCGCGACGGTCGAACCAGGTGTCGACGTTCTTGCGGCGGATGGTCGTGAAGTCGTTGTCTTCCTTGCCGCGACGCTCGGCCTTCGAGGTCGAGGCGTCGAAGGTCAGGGTCAGGTCGTCGGTGGCGTTCCACTTCAGGTTCAGGCCGATCTGGTCGGTCGTGACCTTGCGGTGGTCGTACTGGATGATCTGGTCGACGAAGCCGCCCTGATAGCGCTGATAGACCGCTTCCTTGCCCTGGACGATCTGCTCGACCAGCACGCCGCCGGCGAAGTCGTAGGCCAGGCCGGTCTGCTGTTCCTTGATGTCGGCCTTGGCGTACAGCGTGTCCAGGGTGACGGTCAGGCGGTCGGTCGGCTTGTATTGAACCGTGCCGTTCAGACCCAGCATGGTCTTGTCGCGCTCGAAGAAGAACGGCGACAGGTTGGAGGGCATCGAGATGCCGGTGAAGGGCGCGACTCCCGGTCCGATGCGGGCTCCGGCGACGCCGCCGGCGTTGTAGTAGGAGTCCGTGCTCGACCGGTACACGTGGCCAGCGCCGATCGTGAACTCGTCGTCGCGGACCTTCTGGTCGGTATACGAGGCCGACACGGCCACGCCCAAGGTGCGGTCGGCGTTGCGCCAGCTCAGCACGCCCGAGGCTTCCGGATTGTACTTGTCGCGGAGCTCCGACCACATGCCGCTGACCGAACCTGCCGCGCTGAAGGCCTGGCGCTGTTCCAGCGGACGCAGGGTGCGAACGTCGATGGTGGCGCCGATCGAGGCCCCGTTGATGTTGGCTTGCGGCGACTTGTAGACGTCGGCGCCCGAGATGATCTCCGAAGGCAGGACGTCGAACGAGAACTCGCGGCCGTTGTTGTCGGTGGCCAGGGTGCGGCCGTTGACGGTGACGGCGTTGAACTTGGGGCCGAAGCCCCGGACCGAGACGTAGCGGCCTTCGCCGCGGTTACGTTCGATGGTCACGCCGGCGATGCGTTGCAGCGACTCGGCGACGTTCTGGTCGGGCAGCTTGCCCAGGTCTTCCGAAGCGATCGAATCCACGACGCCGACCGCGTTGCGCTTGATGTCGATCGATTGCTGCTGGCTGGCGCGGATGCCCGTGACGACGATCTCCTCGACGGCGGTCGTCGAGGCGTCTTGCGCCAGGACCGCCGAAGGAGCCGCCCAAGCTCCCAGCAGCCCGAGAGCGGTTGCGGCCATCAAAGTCGTCTTCGTGGACATGCTTGGATCCTGTCGTTTCAACCCCTTTGGCCGTTTCCCGGCCTTAGCCAGAGCACTTACGACAAGATAAGACGTATGTCAAATTATCATAATACGTCATACAAATTTGTAACTTCAGCGTACGCCCTTGATCGGCGCAACGCACAGGGCCGAGCTGAAGACGAAAACGATCGCCGCCACGAAGATGGCGGCATAGTTGTTGTGGAACAGGTGCAGCAGCACGGCCGCCATGACCGGGCTGATGATCTGGGGGATGTTCACGGCCGTGGTCAGCACGCCCAGATCCTTGCCTTCGTCACCGACGGCGCTCTTGGGCAGCACCTGGGTCATCAGGGCCATGTCGATCGACATGAACATGCCATAGCCGACGCCGATGACGCCGGCGTAGATCCACATGCCGGTCAAGTTGGGCAGCACCAGCGGCGCGACCATGGCGCAGCCCATGATCAGGCTGGAGGCGATGACGAACGGCTTGCGGCGCTGCAGGCGGTCGGACAGGAAGCCCGAGGCCAGGGACGAGACGATCAGGCAGACCAGGGTCAGGATCGCCAGGTTGGCGATGGTCTTGTTCGAGGCCGCATCCGACAGACCGATATAGTCGCGCAGAATGTACAGCAGATAGGCCGCCACGGCCTGGTAGCCCATATAGACTGTGAACCGCCCGGCGAAGGCCCAGGCGAAGTCGGGGTGTTCCTTGGGACTGATCCAGAAGCTGGCCGCGAAGGCCTTCCACGAGAATGGACGGGCCGGCGCCTCGGCGCTTGAGGGCTCGCGGTTGATCAGCACGAAGGCCAGGCACGAGACAGCGATCGCGGCGGCGAACAGGCCATAGGCCAGCACCTGGGCCCCGGCCAGATAGCCGGCCACGACGGTGCCGGCGGTCAGACCGGCGGTCATGCCCGCGCCGACGATGCCCGACACCGCGCCGCGTGTCTCGGGCGGAAAGCGGTCGGCGATCACCGTGGTCATGGCCGGCTGCATCGAATTATAGGCCACGGTCGCCATCACCCACAGCACCATCAAGGACCAAAAGCTGGTCTGCCACGAGACGCCGAACAGGCAGGCCGAGCCGATCAGGGAGGCCACGGCGATCCACGGCGAGCGACGGCCCCAGCGCGTGCGGGTGCGGTCCGACAAGGCGCCGGCGATCGGCGTTGTCAGCGTCGAGAACACCGAGGTGATCGCGAACAGCAGGGCCAAGTTGTTGGCCTTCTCGCCGGGGTTCAGCGTGGCGATCTGGTTGGGCAGGAGCACGCCCAACACGCCGCTGTACAGCGCCATCAACAGAAAAAAGTTGACCATCAGCGACAGTTGCAGCCGCACGCGCCCGACGCCGGGCTGGGGCGAGGTTGGCGGCGCGGCGGGGAGGGCGGCGTCGATGGTCATGCAAGCGTCTCCGGCGCCAGGGCGTAGAACTCGGTCGCGGTCCCGGCTTCGATCCTGAGGCGGTCGCGCGGGGGGAGGGCGGTCGTGGTGGTCTCGAAGAGGGTCAGCCAGCGGGCGTAGCCGCCGGCCAGGTTCACGACGGGCCAGTCGCCCCCGAACATCAGCCGCTCGGGCCCGAAGCAGTCCAGGGCATGAAGGATGTAAGGAACGAGGGTCTCGTTCCGCCCTTCGGTCCAATGGTCCTGGGTGGTCAGGCCTGACAGCTTGGCGACGACGTTGGGATAGGCGGCCATCCGGTGCAGGCTGTAGGCCCAGTCCGCTCCGCGGATGTCCCCGGCGTGGGCGGCGATGTCGGGTTTGCCCAGGTGGTCCAGCGCCACGCGAGCCTCGGGGGCGCGGTCGAACAGCGCGTCCAGCACCCGGATGACCAGCGGGAGCTGATGGTCGCGCGCGCAGATGTCGATCGTCAGGCCGCGCTGGGCCGCGGCGACCAGGCCGTCCAGGTGGCGCGGGTCGGTGATGAAGTCGTCGGTCTCGTTCTGCACCGACCGACGGACGCCGCGCGCCACGGAGCGCTGGAGCAAGGCGTCCAGATGGCCGGCGACCGCCTCGCCCTGTTCCAGCGGCGCGAAGGCGACGACGCCGAGGATCTCCAGGGCGGGGTGGGAGAGGCCGGCCACCCAGTCGACCTCGGCCAGGGCCTGCTCGGGCGCGCAATCGGCCTGGATGAATACAGCCCGCCGTACGCCGGTGTTCAGGGCCGCCCATTGCTCCGGGCCCTGCCGGTCGGCGATGGTCGGGACGTGGCGCAGCCAGCCGTAGTCCAGCCGGGAAGGATCCCAGAGATGCAGGTGCGCGTCGATCATGCGCCCGCCTTGCCGCCATTGCCGGGGAGGGTGTCCCAGCCGATGTCGCGAACGGGCGCCAGGGTCGCCTCGACGGCGATCAGTACGGCCGGATCCAGCGGCGTCGTCAGGGCGTCGAGATTCCTGCGCAGGTTCTCGGGCTTGGACATGCCGACGACCGTCGATGCGATGCCGGCGCTGGCGGCGGTCTGCAGCGCGAATTGCAGGGCGACGAACGAGAGGTCAGCGCCGAGTTCGACGCACCGCCGCGCGGCGTCGGCGGCGGCGTCGCGGACGCTGTCATGAGCCGGATGCCAGGCCGGCGGGCCGCCGGCGGTGAGCAGGCCCATGCCCAGGGGGGAGGCGTTGAACACCGCCACGCCGCGTGCGGCCAAGCGCTTGGCGACCGGGGCCAGGCGCTGGTCCTGAAGGGTGTAGGTGCAGTAGGCCATCACCGTGTCGACCTGCTCGGACAGCGCGATGTCCTCAAGCAGGGCAAGGTCGTAGCCGGTAATCCCGATGCGGCCGATCACGCCCTGGGCCTTCAACTCGCGCAAGGTCGGCAGGGCCTCGTCCAGCAATTCGCGACGGTCGCCATGCTCGATGTCGTGGCACTGCAGCACGTCGATCCGCTCGACGCCCAGGCGCATGCGGCTTTCGTCCAGGCTGCGCAATGTCGCTTCGCGCGAGAAGTCCCAGGTCTTGTCGCCATAGCGGCCGACCTTGGTCATCAGCGTATAGGCGTCGCGCGGAACGCCGCGCAAAGCCGCGCCGAGCGCCGTTTCAGCTCGCGTCAGGCCGTAGTAGGGCGCCACGTCGATCAGATTAACGCCAGCCTCCAGCGCGGCAGAGACCACGGCGTCGGCCTGGGGCTGAGACACGGCGTGATAAACGCCGCCCAGCGAGGCGCCGCCGAGGGCCAGGGGCGGGAGTCGCGCGCCGTTGCTGTTGATCATCCTGTCGTCTCCACCCGCGTCCTTAGGGACGTCTTATCGTTCGGCGGCGGCGCGCCGGTTAGGGACCAGGCCCAGCCCGGCGCGTCGGGACCGGATGTGCGGACCGCCGGACTTCGACCATGTTCCGCTGAGTCGGTTGGCGGCGATCGCGGCTTCGTCGACCTCGATGCCCAGGCCCGGGCGGTCGCCCAGAACGAGGCCGCCGTCGACGATCTGCTGGTCGACATCCAGACCCAGCGGGAAGTTGAAGTCCTGGATCTCGATGCCGACCATGTTCGGGACAGCCGCGGCCGCGTGGGCGACCGGATTGGCGTCGTAGCCGACCGGCGAGACCGGCAGATTATGGGCATGGGCGGCCATGGCGACCCGATTGAAATGCGTGACGCCCCAGACGCTTCCGGTCTGGACGACGTCAACGGCCTTGGCCTCGAACAGCGGCGTGAACTGGTCAAGGCCGGTCAGGTTCTCGCCGGTGGCGACGGCCGCCTTGACCGCGCGGCTGACGATGGCATGGCCCTCAGCGTCCCAACGGCGTAGCGGCTCTTCGATCCAGGTCAGGTCGACGCGGGCCTCGATCTCGCTGGTGTGGCGGACGGCCTGCTTGCGGCTCCAGCACTCGTTGACGTCCAGCATCAGCGCCGGGCGATCGGTGTTGCGGCGCAGGAGGTCGCCGGCGACGGTCAACCGACGGATGTCTCGCTCGACGTCGCGACCGCCTTTGATCTTGGCGGCGGTGAAGCCGCGCTCGGCCCACTGCGCGTAATGCGCCTCGAACGCTTCGTCGGTCAGGCCGTAGCACAGGCCAGAGGCATAGCCGGGCACGAAGCGGTCGCGAGCGCCCAGGGTCCGCCAAAGCGGCTCGTCGGCCATCTTGGCCTTGAGGTCCCACAGAGCCATGTCGACCGCGGCGATCGCGCCATAGGTCGCGCCGGCATGCCCGCTCTTGAACACATGCGCCAGCATGCGGTCGTACAGCGCCGAGACCGCGCGCGGGTCTTCGCCCTCTACCGCGGGAAAGACGCGGGCGATGTCGGCGTGCTGGCCCAGGCCCACGCCGGTGAGGCCGCCGTCGGTCTCCAGCAGCAGGATCGGCGCCTCGGTGATTCCGGCTTCGACCACGCCGTTCACGTCCCCCACGGGGCGTTTCCAGTCGTGGATGGTCGTCAGGCTGCGATAGCCGGTAATCCGCATGGCGTCGGTCTTTGATCCAGAATATGGGAGTCTCTTCCCTGGATGAGATAATATGTATGACGAATTTTGCCTTGGCAAGCCTCCCGGAGAAGGCCTAGGCGAGGCGGCTTTCCCCCATGGACGTCGAAAGAATCTCGTATTGTGATACGACCACGGCGTCGGATAGAACGCTTGGACAATTGGATGAGCGCCAGGCCATGACAGCTTCCATCAACGCCACGGGTCCGCGAGCGGTCGCCGCGCGTCGTCCCCGGCTGGCCGTGGCGGTGGTCGAGGATCTCGTCAACGCCATCGTCACCGAGATCTATCCATCCGGTACGGTGCTGCCGCCCGAGAACGTGCTGTGCGACATGTACGCCGTCAGCCGCACCGTCGTCCGCGAGGCCACGACAGCGCTGACGGAAAAGGGCCTGGTCGTCTCGCAGCAGGGGCGAGGCACGATCATCCAGGACGCCTCGTCCTGGAACCTGCTGGATCCGATGATCCTCAGCGCCCTGTTCCGGCGTGAGGACGGTCTCAGCTATCTGGACAATCTGTCCGAAATCCGCGCGTCGCTGGAAGCGAGCATGGCCGCCAAGGCGGCGCGCAACATCACGCCGGAAGCTGCCGCCCAGCTGGGCCGCCAGATGGAGCGGCTGGAGGGGCTGATCGACACCCCGGCCGGTTATGTCCACGAAGACGTGGCCTTCCACGACATCATCATGCGCCTGTCAGGCGATCGGCTCAGCAAGGCGATCATCGACAGCATCCAGAGCAAGGCCGTGAAGACCTACGGCTATAGCGGCCGGCTGAACGTCGAGCATGTCCGCGCCACGCACGAGGCGCACAAGCGGATCTACGACGCGATCGTGGCCGGTGACTCCGAGGGCGCCGCCCACGCGATGCGGGACCATATCGAGACCTCGTGGCGCAAGCGCCGCCCCACGCGGATCGAGGAAAAGGGCGTCTGAGCGCCCTCTGCCATCAGGGCTTCACGTCGATGATCACGCGCTTGTAGCGGGTCAGTCGTGGCGTTCCGTGGTCGGTGACGGCCAGAATGATGTGCATGGTCCCCGTGCCGGGCGGTACGACGCGATTGGTCTTCACCGTCAGCCAGGCCTTGGGCTGGTCGGCGTTGTTGATGTCCAGCTTCACGCCTGAGGCCGAGCTGGTCATGCCGCGTGTGCCGGCCTCCTCGTAGCAGAACCACGCGTAGGACAGGGCGTCGCCGTCCGGATCGCTGGAGCCGACGGCGCTGAGATCCACGCGCTCCCCTGGCTTGGCCACGATGTAGTCGGGCGTTTCCAGCTTCGGGACCGGTGGGTGATTGGCCTCCTTGTAGGGCTTGATCGTCCAGTCCATGCGGGCGGCGAAGTCGTTCTGGAAGGCCTCGCGCCAGCGCCAGACCGTAGCGTGGTTGGTGGTGTGCCACTCGCCGTCGCGCCCGAACACCTCGTCCATGACGTTGGTCCAGATCGGTCGGGTCTCGGGCTCCAGGAACCAGCGCTCCTTGCGCGGCGTGTAGAGCTCGTAGCGGCCGCCCCAGCCGCCCCACTCTGGGTGCTCCGGATCGGACAGGCCATTGTCGATCAGGTTCATGAACGAGGGGGTGTCGCCTTCCATCTGGAACTTCCAGTTGGGATAGGCCGCGCCCAACGGACCCTTGGCGCGGATGTTCTGGTTCAGCCACTCATTGCTGACGAGATATTCGTCCGCCCCGCCGAAACGGCCATGGAAGTTGTCGCCGCCGATGCCGATCCAGGTCGACATGTGGAACGAGACGCCAGGGCTGACGATGTAGAACAGGTCGGGGAATTCGCGGCGGATCCAGGGGCCGCTGTCGTCCTGGTCCGAGATCGCATAGACGCGCAGCTTCGAGACGAACTTGGCGAGCGCCGCCTTGGAGCGCGTCTGGCGGACCTTCCATAGAGCCTGGCCCAGCACGGTGGGGCCGCCCCAGACGGTCACCCAGACCGGGCGCGGATCGTCGCGGTCGACGGTCTGGATCAGCAGGTCCGAGCCTGGCGAATCCTTGCCCGCGCCGATAGCGGTCTTGCCGTCCGGGACCAAGGCGCGCGAGACCTTGGTCTTCAGCGCGTCGGCCGCGGGGAAACCGCGCTCGTGCGTCTCGAGGTTGTCGCGGACCTTGCCGTAGGCGTCGATGATGTTGGTGATCAGCTGAGGGTTCACCTCGCCCTTCACCGTGGTGGCGACCAGGCCCTCTATGTCGACCTGGTTGGAATAGGTCATCAGCCGGACCATCGACTCCTGGTCGTCGGGATCGCCGCCGATGTCGGTCAGCACGAACAGGCGCGGCTTTTCGCGAACATTCTTCGTCGGCGACTTGGCGGCGGGAACGGGAGCAGGGGAGGGGCCCTGGGCGGCCAGGACCGGCGAGGTCGCCAGGGCCGTGGCCAGCGCCAGGCTCACGCCCGTACGCAGCCCGGCGGCGAGCGAAGCAAATCCAGTCACGCGCAGATCCTTTCCCGTTCGGACCGTGGCGACCCGTTGTCCGGGATTCGGTCCAGAGCTTCCTCCCGGGCGCACGCGCCCCTCGGTAGCGGCAAGAGGTATCGACGGCCAAGGTGGGGGTCAACGCGGATTCGGAGGCTATCGATCGAAAAGAAAGGAAAACGAAAGCTGGCGTGTCCGCGACGTCAGGTGCTGCGTCAAGATGCGGCTTCCGGGGGCTGCTTCATGCGGCGCGGCTTAAAGACTCGCTCGTGGCATGTGACGATCTGGTCATGAGGTTTCGGCATAAGTCATTGTTAAAAATTGCATATATCGTCTCGCCTTGAGGCGATTTCTTTCGCTTGCCCGAAATCTCGAGCCTGCGAAGCGTGTCCGCAAAGGCCTTGTTCTCCCTGTGGCGGGGCCGAAAGCCCCGTGTCGATCTACATCGTCCTGGACAATTTTCGTCTCTCTTGAAACCGCTCGCATGTTTTCGATTGATTTCGTTTCGTGTCCTTTGGTAACGATTTCTTCCAGCGAACAGCGAATACGGCCCCGTTCCCGAACTCCTCTCCGGATCGGAGGCCGTCTCTAAGGTGGCGTCGGCTTCCTTTCCGGCCGGCGCCGCCGCTTTCCGGCGCGGTTCGTGGACGTAGTTATGACACCGGTTTCTATGATGTCCGGGGACCCCTTTTAGGGCGACGGCCGGGCGTCCAGACGAAGAAGAGGGCGCTCATCAGAAGCGTCTCGAGGAAACGCAAAAGAGCCGTGGCGTGACCGCGGCGAAGGGGAAATGGGATGATCGACAGGTTTCAAAGACAATTGGCGGGCGGCGTTTCGGGCCTCGCCTTGGTCCTGGCGCTGGGCGGCGCGGCCCACGCCGAGGACGTGATCGCCACGGCTAGCGGCGTGGCCGCGCCGGCGGCGTCCGGCGCCATGGCGCTGCAGGAAGGCGGCGCCGCGCCCACCGACGACAACGCCGTGACCGAGGTCGTTGTGACCGGCTTCCGCAGCAGCCTGGCCAAGGCCCTGGAGCTGAAGCGCACGAACACCGGCGTGGTGGACTCGATCCTGGCCGAGGACATCGCCAAGTTCCCCGACAACAACCTGGCGGAGTCGATCCAGCGGATCCCCGGCGTCGCCATCAGCCGCGACCAGGGCGAGGGGCGGGCGCTGTCGGTGCGGGGCCTGGGGCCCGACTTCACCCGGGTTCGCATCAACGGCATGGAGGCCCAGGCGTCGACCGACGGCTACAGCGGCGCCAACCGCGGCCGCGGCTTCGACTTCAACGTCTTCGCCTCGGAACTCTTCAACCGCATCGACGTGCGCAAGACGCCGTCGGCCGATGTGGAGGAAGGTTCGCTGGGCGCGACGGTCGACCTCGTGACCGGCCATCCGTTCGACTACAAGGGCTTCAAGCTGGCCGCCTCGGCCCAGGCCGGCTACAACACCCAAACCGAAAAGACCCGCCCACGCCTGGCGCTGCTGGTCAGCAACACCTTCGCCGACGACAAGCTGGGCGCGCTGTTCTCGGTCGCCTACTCGAAGACGGCGGTGAACTTCCAGCAGTCCAGCTCAGGCCTGTGGAATCAGGGCAACGGCGATGGGGGCTGGTGCCGGCCCACGACCGGCACGGGCGGCATCTGCGACGTGGCCGCCGCCGACTTCGCCAAGGCCACCGCCACCTACAACCTGGCCAGCTCGCCCACGACCTACTATCCGCGCTTCATGCGCTACGTGCAGGGCTTGGGGCAGACCGAGCGCCTGGGTCTGACCGGCTCGCTGCAGTGGGCGCCGACCGACGACACCAAGGTCACGCTGGACGGCCTGTTTTCGCGCTACAAGGTCAGCCGCGACGACTGGCCCCTGGAGGCCATCGGCTTCAGCCGCGGGGCCTCGCAGGGCGGCAAGCCCGAGATGCTGGTCCGGGACATGATCCTGGATAGCAAGAACACCATGCAATACGGCGCGTTCGACAATGTCGACATGCGCTCGGAGCATAACCGCGACGAGTTCTCGACCGACTTCGGTCAGTGGACCCTGAACGCCGAACACAAATTCAGCGACAAATTCAGCGTCGATGGCGTCGTCGGCTATTCGTACTCGGACTTCGACAACTTCAACGACATCTCGACCCAGATCGATCGCTTCAACGTCGATGGCTACTCGATCGACATCCGGCCCAAAGGCCAGTACCTGCCGGCGATCAACTACGGCTTCGACGTCACCAACCCGTCGCTGTGGTATTTCGGCCCGACCGTGACGCAGCCGGGCGGCACCGGGCCGACCGGTCCCGAGATCCGCCTGCGGCCGAACTATACCGACAACAAGTACAAGACCGTCCAGATCAACGGCAAGTACGCGCTGAATGACGGCCTGACCGTGCGCGCCGGCGCCAACTGGAAGCAGTACGACTTCATCGCTCAGTCCTATCGCTATGCCTTGGGCGAGGCGAACTTCCCGGCGATCCCGTCGGGCTACACCATCCAGAGCCTGACCGAGCAGTTCTGCGGCCTGGGCAATCTGAAAGTTCCCAGCCCGACCCCGACGTGCTGGACGACGCCTAGCATCGAGGCCTACCAGGCCGCCTACAACATCTACGGCAACACCGGCCGCACGGCCTTGTCGCAGACGGTCGCCAGCGTGCGGGGCGAGAACCGCTCGGTGAAGGAAGAGGACAAGACCGCCTACGCCATGGTCAATTTCGACCAGGAGCTGGGCGGCTGGCGGGTCCGAGGCGACCTGGGCGTCCGCTATGTCGAGACCAACCAGACCTCGAACTTCTACACCAACGTCCCCACCTCGGTGAACGCCGCCGGCTTCGTGTCGACCACGGTCAAACGCACCTACGACGACACCCTGCCGTCGCTGAACCTGGTGCTGGAGCCGAACGACAAGCTGCTGCTGCGCTTTTCGGCGGCCAAGGTGATGGCGCGTCCGGCCCTGGGGAACCTGGCGGCGGCGACCAGCGTCTCGGTGGCCGGCGGCTCGCGCTCGGTCTCGACCGGCAACGCCAACCTCGATCCCTACCGCGCCAAGAGCGCCGACTTCTCGATCGAGTGGTATCCCCGCTCGGGCACGATCCTGTCGGCGGGTCTGTTCTACAAGAAGATCAGCACCTACGTGCAGACCATCACGACCATAGCCCCGTATTCGTCGACGGGCCTGCCGGTCTCGCTGCTGGAAGGCACGGGCGTCAACGCCAATGACGACTTCAGCATCACCAACGTGATCAACACGCCCGGCGGTCCGCTGAAGGGCTTCGAGCTGAACTACCAGCAGCCGCTCGACTTCCTGCCCGAAATGTTCAAGGGCTTCGGCGTCCTGGCCAATTTCACCTACGTCGACAGCAACATCGACTACTTCGCCACCACGGCGGCGGGGGCGGCGACGATCAGCGCTCCGCTGCTGAATCTCTCGAAGAACGCCGCCAACGCCACGCTCTACTACGAGCGCGGCAAGCTGCAGGCCCGTGTCTCGGTGAACTATCGCGACAAGTACCTGACCGCCGTTCCCGGTCGCTACAATCAGGACGTCCAGGGCAACCTGTCGACCACGTTCCTGGACGGCTCGGCCTCGTACAAGATCAATGACCAGTTCTCGGTCAGCATCGATGCGCTGAACCTGACCAATGAGAAGGACATCTCGTACATCGACTCCACGACCCAGCGTTTCGAGAACTACCGGGTCGGCGGCCGCCAGTTCTATGTGGGCACCCGCTACGCCTTCTAGTCTCGGGCCGGTCTTCCAAACCGGTGTGCGCGCCGCGCATCCGGACCACGGCGCCGGTCCCTCCGACCGGCGCCGCCCTTGTTTCCTGAGGACGGAGCAAAGCATGGCCGTGCGGATGGCGCTTCGACTGGGGGTTATGGCGCTGCTGGCCGCGCCCGCCGCCGCCCGGGCCGATGTCGCGGTCACCCAGGTCGGCGAGGTCGTCGAGGTCCGGAACGGGATCGACGTCATGCGGCTGTCGGTTTGCGCCGACGGCGTGGTGCGCGTCGTGGCCAGCCCCGACGGCCAGGCGAGGGGCGCGTCGCCGAAGCAGCCGTGGTTTTCCAAGCCCTGTGTCGCAAGGCCGGTAATCTTGACCGACGCCAGCGCCACTGGCGTCGGTGTCAACACCGCCGTGGGCGGCGGCGCGGCCAAGGGCGCCGCCAAGGTGCTGAAGACTGGCGACCTGCGGGTCTCGATCTCGCTGTCGGACGGGACCCTGACCTTCCTCGGCCCCGGCGATCGTATCCTGCTGCAAGAGATGGGCGAGCGGCCGCGCATCTACGCGCCCCAGACCCTGTCCGACGGCACGCCGGGGTACAGGGTCGCCGAGCGCTTCCATCCGCCCTTGCGCCAGGGCCTCTACGGCCTGGGACAGCACCAGGCCGGTCAGTTCAACTATCAGGGCGCCACGGTGCGCCTGGCCCAGGCCAATACCGACATCGCCGTGCCGCTGATGATGTCGACCGAAGGCTTCGGCCTCCTGTGGAACACCGCCGCGGCCTCGACCGTGGACAACCGCTTCCCGACCGAGCTGACGTTCGAGGCCGATGTCGGCCAGGCGATCGACTACGTCTTCATCTACGGACCCGAGCTCGACCAGGTGGTCGCGGCCTATCGCGACATGACCGGCGCCGCGCCGCTGTTCCCACGCTGGACCTACGGGCTGTTCCAGTCGATGGACCGCTACGCCAGCGGCCAGGAGCTGCTGGACGCCACACAGCGCTATCGCGACGCCAAGGCGCCGGTGGATGTGATCGTCCAGGACTGGCGCTGGTGGAGCCGGATGGGGGATCCGGAGTTCCGGTCCGACGGCTATCCTGACGTACCGGGCCTGCTCAAGACCTTGCGCCAGCGTCACGTCCGCACCCTGATCAGCCTGTGGCCGCTGCTCAGCAAGTCGTCCGAGCTCTACAAGCAGATGGCCGAGCGCGGCTGGTTGATCCCCGGCACGGCCCTCTACGATCCGACAAACCCCGAGGCCGCGGATCTCTACTGGTCGCATCTCGGCTCCAAACTGCTCGAACAGGGCTGGGACTCGTTCTGGCTGGACGGTTCCGAGCCCGAGTTGCATTTGCCGAGCATGGCCGAGACCGACCGCACCCTGAACGGCCGCAAACTGGCGATCGGGCCGGGCGAGCTTTATGGCAACGCCTTCCCGCTGGCCCATGTGGCGGCGGTGTCGGACCGCTGGCGCAAGCAGCGCGACGACAAGCGGGTCTTCATCCTGTCGCGCTCGTCCTTCGCGGGCGTCCAGCGCTACGGCGCGGCTTCGTGGTCTGGCGATATCCTGAACGGATTCCCCGTGTTTCAGCGCCAGATGCAGGGAGGGCTGAACTTCGCCCTGTCGGGCATGCCGTACTGGACCACCGACATAGGCGGCTACTATGGCGGCGTGCTGGACAACCCGCCGAAGGGGCCGGCCACCACCGACCCCGCGTTCCAGGAGCTGTATGTCCGGTGGTATCAGTTCGGCGTCTTCAACCCGCTGTTCCGCACCCATGGCAAGCGCGAGAACAATCGCAACGATCCGTTCGCCTATGGCGACAAGCAGCCGATCCTTCTGGACTACGACCGGCTGCGCTACCGGCTCATGCCCTATCTCTACAGCCTGGCCTGGCGAGTGACTAACAGGGCCGACACCATCATGCGGCCGCTGGTCATGGACTGGCGCACCGACGAGCGGACCTGGAACATCGGCGACCAATTCCTGTTCGGCCCGGCCCTGATGGTCGCTCCGGTGACGAACGCCGGCCAGCGCTCGCGACAGGTGTTCTTGCCAGGCGCCGCGCCCTGGTACGATTTCTGGACGGGCAGGAAGCTGGCCGGCGGCCAATGGCTGGACGCCGCCGCGCCGCTGGACAGGATCCCGGTCTTCGCCCGGGCCGGGGCGATCCTGCCGCTGGGCAGGGCGGTCGAGTACGCCGACCAGGATCCGCAAGGACCGCTGGAGCTGCACGTCTATGCGGGCGCGGACGGCAAGTTCGAGCTCTATGACGACGCCGGCGACGGCTACGGCTACGAGCGCGGCGAGCGGACGGTGACGCCGCTGGCCTGGAGCGACGCTGGCCGCAAACTGACGATCGGCGCGCGCCAAGGAATGTTCCCGGGCCTGATCCGTGAGCGGACGTTCAAGGTGGTCCTGATCGACGGCCGCAGCGAGCGGACGAAGACGGTGCGCTACGACGGCGGGCCGCTCGAGGTGGCGTTCTAGAGCATTGCCCGCCGCAAAGCGTCATGCCAGCGCGCGACGGTCGCGCCACGCGTCTCGGCAGCCATATTCGGCGTGAAGGTTCGCTCGGCCGGGCGCACCGGTGGAGCAGGAACGCCCAGGCCCTCGGCGGCCAGTCGCGCCGCGCCCAGGGCGCTAAGCTCGGCGGCGTCGGCGCGGATGACGGGACGGTCGATCAGGTCGGCCAGCAGCTGCATCAACATGTCGTTGCGTGAAGCGCCGCCGTCCACGTTCAGGGCAGGAAGGCTCGTGTGCAGGTCGGCCTGCATGGCCATGAAGACGTCGTGGATCTGCAGGGCCACCGCCTCCAGCGCCGCGCGGGCCAGATGGCCCGGCGTGGCGCCCAAATCCATTCCACTGATCAGGCCCCGAGCCTCTTCGCGCCAATGCGGCGCGCCCAGGCCGGCCAGGGCCGGGACCAGGGTGACGCCGCCGCTGTCGGGCACGGTGAGGGCCAGGTCCGTCAGGGCTTGTTCGTCGGCTAGGCCCAGCAGCCTGCTGATGAAGGCCACGGTGTGGCCCGAGACCGAGATATTGCCTTCCAGGGCGTGCAGCACGCCGGACGCGCGGCTCCAGGCGATGGTGCTGGAGAGTCCGTGGGCCGACCAGATCCGTTCCCTGGTCACCGTCATCAGCGATGAGCCGGTGCCGCAGGTCGCCTTGATCCGGCCGGGGCCATCCAGGCCGTGGCCGTACAGGGCGGCGTGGGAATCGCCCATGGCCGCGTGGATCGGCGCCCCGGCGGGCAGGGCGGTCACGCCTGACGCGGTCTCGCCGAACAGGGCGTCGGAGGGCAGGATCTCGGGCAGGACCTCCAGCGGGATGTCGAACAGCCGCGCCATCTCCGGATCCCAGCCCAGGGTCGAAAGGTTCATCAGCTGGGTGCGCGAGGCGTTGCTGTGGTCGGTGGCGTGGCGCTTGCCGCCGGTCAGATTCCATAGGAGCCAGGCATCGACCGTGCCGGCCTTCAGTCGGCCCCGCGCAGCACGAGCACGGCCGTCGGGCGCCTGATCCAGCAGCCAGGCCAGCTTGCCGGCCGAGAACATTGGGTTAAGCGTCAGGCCTGTTCGAGCAATAACGTCGGGCTCATAGCCTTCGGCCTTCAGCGCCTCGCAGCGCGCGGCCGATCGACCGCATTGCCAGATCACGCAAGGACCGGCGGGGCGGCCGGTCTCGGCGTCCCATAGCACGACGGACTCGCGCTGGTTGGAGAGGCCGATCGCAGCGATCGTGAAGCCTTTGCCGACGATTTCCCCGATCACGCCGGCGACGCTGATCCAGATATCGTCGGCCGACGTCTCCGCCCAGCCGGGTTGCGGATAGGAGACCTTTGTCGGCCGCGAGGCCTGGGCCAGGATCTCGCCCTCCGGGCCAACCAGCACGGCCTTGGTGTTGGTGGTGCCCTGGTCGATCGCCAGGATCGCGCCCGAGCCCATCAGGCGGCGCGGTTGGCCAGCAGGCCGCGAACGGCCTGGGCGATGCCGCCGGCGGTCAGGCCGTAGCGCTCCATCAGGAACTCGGCTGAGCCCGTCGGCAGGAAGCCCGGGAATCCCAGGATGCGCATCGGGCAGGGGGCCTGGGTGGCGATGACCTCGGCAACGGCGCCGCCCAGGCCGCCCTTCACCGAATGCTCCTCGACCGTGACCACCGCGCCGGTCGCGGCGGCGTTCAGAATGGCGGCTTCGTCGAGCGGGGTCAGGGTGGCCATGTTGATCACCTTGGCCTCGACGCCCTCGACGGCCAAGACCCGAGCGGCGGCCATGGCGCGATGCACCATCACGCCGTTGGCGATGATGGCGGCGTCGCCGCCCTCCCGCAGGGTTTCGGCCTTGCCGATTTCGAAGGTCTGGGTGGTATGGGTCAGCGCCGGCACCGGCATCCGGCTGATGCGGACGAACACCGGGCCATCCAGGGCGGCGGCGGCCCTGATCGCCTCGCCGGTCTCCCAGGGATCGGCCGGCACGATGATCGTCAGATTGGCCATCGGCCGTAGCCAGGCCAGATCCTCGATCGAGTGGTGGGTTGGCCCCAGCTCGCCATAGGCCACGCCGCTGGAGATGCCGCACAGTTTCACATTGGCCTGGGAGTAGGCGACGTCGGCCTTGATCTGCTCCAGCGCCCGGCCTGTCAGGAAGCACGCCGCGCCGCTCACGAACGGGATCTTGCCGCCGTTGGCCAGGCCCGCGCCGACGCCGACCATGGCCTGCTCGGCGATGCCGACATTGATGAGACGCTCCGGAAACGCTGTTCGGAACTTGTTCAGCTTGCTGGAGCCGACGCTGTCATTGACCACGGCGACGATCCGCTCGTCGGTCCGGGCCAGGGCTTCCAGTGCGGAGACATAGGCTTCGCGACAGTCGAACAGGCCGTCGGTCTTGTCGGGATCGTTCACTTAGGAGAGCTCCCGCAGGGCTTGAGCATACTGTTCGGCGTTCGGGCAGCCGTGGTGCCAGCCGGCCTGGTTTTCCATGTACGAGACGCCTTTGCCCTTCACGGTCGCGGCGATCACGCACAGCGGCTTGCCGCCCGGGTTGTCTAGGGCGGCGATGAGCGCGGTCGGGTCGTGGCCGTCGATCTCGACGACGTCCCAGCCGAAGGCGCGCCATTTGTCGGCCAGAGGCTCCAGCCCGACCGTTTCCTCGGTCGGTGCGCCCTGTTGCAGGCGGTTGCGATCGACGATGACGGTCAGGTTGGAAAGCTTGCGGTGGCCGGCGGTCATGGCCGCCTCCCAGCAGCTGCCTTCCTGCAGTTCGCCATCGCCGGTCAGCACGAAGACGCGGTAATCGGCCTTGTCGATCTGACCGGCGATGGCCGCGCCGACCGCGACGGGCAGGCCGTGGCCCAGCGGCCCGGTGTTGGTCTCCACGCCCGGCAGATAGGTGCGGCTGGGGTGGCCGTTCAGGCGCGACAGCGGCTGGAGGTAGGTGGCGAGCTCTTCTTCGGGAAAGAAGCCCGCCCCGGCCAGCACTGAATAGAAGGCGCCGGTGCAGTGGCCCTTGCTCATCACGAAGCGGTCACGGCCCGGGTCGTTCGGCCGGGATGCGTCATAGCGCATGACCGCGAAATACAACGCCGCCAGGATGTCGGCCGCCGAGAGATCGCCGCCGGGGTGACCCTGCTTGGCCTCGAAGATCATCTTCAGGGCGCTGCGCCGAATCCAGGTCGCGCGTTCGGCCACATGGGCGGCGCGGCGCCGGAGGTCGTCCGGGCTCTGGCGGTGAACTTGGTTCATCTTCGACGTTCTCGCTTGGTCGTCGCGGCATCATCGAGGGCGCGTGCGACCATAGAGCCGCGCCGGCTGTCCGGTCGCGCCTGGCTTCAGGCCTCCCTCGACGGGCAAACTATGCGGCGCCGTTTGTGAGTGCAATGCTGAAATGTGTCGTTTGCTTTCGATTTTCTTCGTTTTTGGAAACTTGAAAAGCGCCAGCGGGCAAGGACGGCGTGCGGCGCTTCGTGCAAACTCCTGAAGCGCTGCAGGAAATTTCTCGCTTGGCTATCATCTAGCGCCTTTGCGGCAAGGGTTGATTGACACCGTTTTCCCGTCATGACAGGTTTCGCTCGAATTCGAAATCATTCGAAAGTAGCGTCGAAAATGACGCACGTGGACGGGGAGATGTGAGCGTTGCGGCAGGCGGGCGATCAAGATCGCGGTTTTGGCGTGCGGCGAGCCTGTCTGGTCCTCATCGCAGCTCTGCTCCCCGCCGTCAGCGCCTGCAAGGTCGTGCCGATCGCGGCCGATCGCGCCGCCCGTGAGCGTCAAGCGGGCAGTTTCGACGCCGAGCGCTATGTCGAGGCGGTCTGGGACGCCCAGGCCGCGCCCTATTGGGGCAAGCGCGCCAAACCCCTGGATCAGCTCTCCATCCGAATTGACCAGGACCTGGACGCCGCCGGCGCCGCCGAGGGGCGAAAGGCCGGCGACGGCTCGCCCTGGACCTTCGTCGCGCAAGCCGAAGGTCGCGTGATCGCGGTGAAGACCCAGGCCCGGGCTGGCGCGGTCACGATCGATGTCGGCGGCAAACCGGTCGACGTCCTGGTAGGACCCGTCGTGTCGGGTTCGGCGCTGCGCGACAGCCTGCCTTTCGTCACCTTCAACGATTTCTCCAACCAGATCGCCTTCGCCGAGGTTGGCGGCGCCTTGACCAGACGCGCCCTGCGCCAGGTCCGGCCCGTGGCCGAAGGTCTCAAGCCGGGCGACCGCGTGCGTTTCCAGGGCGTGTTCCAGGTCGCCAAGGCCGGCGATCCTGTGGTCGTGACGCCCGTGCGCCTCGAGCGGGGCGGGGCCTGAGCATGGCCGTGTTGCGGGCGGAGCGGATCGGCAAGATCTACGGCGGCGTCGTGGCGCTGGACGGCGTCGACTTCGAGGTGCACGCCGGCGCTGTCAACGTGCTGATCGGGGAGAACGGCGCGGGGAAGTCGACGCTGATGAAGATCCTGGCCGGGGTCGAACAGCCGACCTCGGGCGGTCTGCTGATGGACGGCGAGCCGGCGCGCTTTGCGTCCGTGCGCGAAGCCGCCAAGGCCGGTGTCGGCATCGTCTTCCAGGAATTGAACCTCTGTCCGAACCTGACAGTGGCGGAAAACATCTTTCTGGGGCGTGAGCTCACCCGGGGCGGGGCGACCGATCACGCAGCCGAAAAGAGCCGTGCTCGAGAGGTGCTGACGCGCCTGGCCCAGGGTATCGACCCCGACGCCTGCGTCGGCGAACTGCGGATTGGCGAGCAGCAGATCGTCGAGATCGCCAAAGCCCTGGTCGAAGACGCGCGTGTGTTGATCCTGGACGAGCCGACCTCGGCGCTCAGCGCCGCTGAGGTCGAGGTGCTGTTTGGGGTGGTCGGCGAGCTGAAGCGTGCTGGCGTGGCGGTGATCTACATCTCCCACCGATTGGAAGAACTGATGCGCATCGGCGATTTCGTCACCGTGCTGCGCGACGGCCGCCTCGTGGCGTCCAAGCCCGCGTCCGAGGTTTCGGTCGCCTGGATCATCGAACGGATGCTGGGCGACAGGGCGCGCGAGCGTCCGCGCGGCGCGATGCGCAAGGCCGGCGAGGTCGTGCTGTCGGCCAAGAGCCTGTCCCTGCCGCGTCCAGGCGGCGGCCGGCTGCTGGACGGCGTCAGCGCCGACTTCCGGGCCGGCGAGGTCACGGCGGTGTACGGCCTGCTGGGCGCGGGGCGCACCGAGTTGCTGGAAAGCCTGTGCGGCGCGCGCAAGGCCGATGGGACGGTGATCCTGAACGGCGAGGACATCTCGGTTCTGAGCGTCGCCGATCGTTGCGGCAAGCGGATGCGCTTCGTGCCCGAGGACCGCCAACGCGACGGCCTGTTTCACAATCTTTCGGTCGGGGGCAACCTCGGCCTGTCCAGCCTTCTGGCCTACGCCACGCGCGGCGTGATCGGCGGCGGGCGCGAGCGCTCGGCTATCGCCGACATGATGGCGCGACTTGGCGTGAAGGCCGCCGGTCCCGACGCGGCGATCGGCTCGCTGTCGGGCGGCAACCAGCAGAAGGTGGTGATCGGCCGCGGCCTGATGACCGGACCACTGGTCATGCTGCTGGACGAGCCCAGCCGAGGCGTCGACATCGGCGCGCGCGGCGAGGTGTTCGACACCATGCGCGCCCTGGCCGACCAGGGCCTGGCCGTCATCTTCGCCACCTCGGACCTGCTGGAGGCCCAGGCCGTGGCCGACCGCGTGCTGGTGCTGGCCGCCGGCCGCCTGACCGCCGACCTGACGATCGACGAGGCCACGGAGGCCGCGCTGGTGGCGGCGTCCAACGCTTCCGAGCCCATGGAGACCGCCGCGTGATGGCGACCGAAACCTCCGCCACGCCGGCCGCTCAGCCGGCCTCGCCGTCCAAGGGCGTCGGCTTGCTGGCGCTGCTGCTGAAGCTGCGCGCCTTGATTGCGCTGGGCGCGGTGGTGGCCTTCTTCTCGGTGATGGCCCCGAACTTTCTGTCGGCGTCCAACTTCCTGATCATGTTCAAGCACGTGGCGATCACGGCGATCCTGGCGATCGGCATGACCTATGTGATCCTGACCGGCGGCATCGATCTGTCGGTCGGCTCAATCGCGGGCCTGGCCGGCATGGTGGCGGGGGCTCTGATCCTGAACGGCGCAACGCTGCAGCCGCTGGGCGTCGTCGTCTATCCCAGCGTGCCGGTGGTCATCGCCGTCGTGCTGCTGTTGGGCGGGATGGTGGGCCTGTTCAACGGCGTGCTGGTGGCGCGCTTCCGGATCGCGCCGTTCATCGCCACCCTGGGCGTTCTTTATGTGGCGCGCGGCGCGGCCATGCTGCTGTCGAACGGCGCGACCTTCCCGAACCTGGTCGGCCGTCCGGATCTGGGCAACGAGGGCTTCCCGCTGCTGGGCTCCGCCGCGGTGCTGGGCCTGCCGGTGACGGTGCTGCTGCTGGCGGTCATCGCCGCGATCGCCGCCTTCGTGGCCAAGGACACGCCGTTCGGCCGATGGGTCTACGCCATCGGCGGCAACGAGCGGGCGGCCCTGCTGTCGGGCGTCCGCGTCGAGCGGGTGAAGATCGCCGTCTACGTCATCTCCGGCGTGTGCGCCGCCTTGGTGGGGCTGATCGTCTCGTCCGAGCTGGTGGCCGCTCATCCGGCCAGCGGCGAGACCTTCGAACTGTCGGCCATCGCCGCCGTGGTGCTGGGCGGCGCGTCCCTGTCCGGCGGGCGCGGGACGGTCGGCGGGGCCTTGATCGGCGCTTGCGTGATCGGCGTGCTGGGCGATGGCCTGGTGATGATGGGCGTCAGCGAGTTTTGGCAGATGGTCATCAAAGGACTTGTGATCATCGCTGCTGTCGTGCTCGACCAGCTGCAAGGGCGTCTTTCTGCGGTGGGCAAGGCCTGACCGTGGTCTCGAGCGCCGTCACGCAGAGGAGCAAGAGAGCCATGGCCAAATCCGGCCAGAAGGGCGCCCAGAACGCCAGTGGGCCGCCCGACAGGTCCAATCTAAGCTCGGCCCGCCAGCGCGCCATAGCGTCGGCCGGTTCGGGCCTGCTGGCCGAACCCCGGCGCATGAAGATCCTGGAGTGGCTGCAGGAAGAGGGCAGCGCCCGCGTGCGCGAGCTGTCCGAAGCCTTCGGGGTTTCCGAACCGACCATCCGCCAGGACCTGGAGAAGCTGGAGACCGAGGGGCACATCGTGCGCGAGCACGGCGGCGCCTTTCTGCGCTCGGTGCCGCAGCAGGTCCGCGACATGGCCCTGCAGCACCGGGTCAACATGGAGGCCAAGCGCCGGATCGGCCGGCTGGCCGCCTCGCTGGTCACCGACGGCCAGACCCTGATCCTCGACAGCGGCTCGACCACGACCGAAGTGGCCCTGAACCTTCTCGAACGACAGAACCTCAACGTCGTCACCAACGCCCTGAACATCGCCCTGACCCTGGGGGCCTTGCCCTCGTGCACGGTTCACATGCCGGGCGGCCAGTTCAAGGCGCCGACGCTGTCGCTGAGCGGCGAGCGGTCGGCGGCTTATTTCGAGGGGCTGTACGCCGAGACCTGCTTCCTGGCGACGGCGGCGATCTCGCTGGAAGCGGGCCTGACCTATCCGTCCCTGGCCGACCTGCCGATCAAGAAGGCGATGATCGCGGCGGCCTCGCACGTCTGTCTGGTCGCCGACTCCACCAAGATCGGCCGCACCTCGTTCTCGTCGCTGGGCGGCGGGGTCGAGGTCATTCAGACCCTGATCACCGACGACGGCATCCGCGACGAGGACCGCAAGGTTTTCGAGGCGCGCGGCATCCGCGTGCTGACCGCCTGAGGAGCCCATGAAGCGCAGCCACCTGATCATCGCGATCGCCGCCATCGTCGCGGTCGTCCTGGGGATCGCGTGGCTGGCGCCCAAGGGGCGCTCGAACCTGATCGTCATCATCACGCCGTCGATGGACAATCCGTTCTTCGGCCAGGAGGCGGCTGGCGCGGAAGCGCGGGCCAAGGCCCTGGGCTACGAGACCCTGAAGTTCTCTCATGACGACGACGCCTTCAAGCAGAGCCAGCTGATCGATACCGCGATCGCCCGCAACGCGGCCGCCATCATCCTGGACAACGCCGGGGCCGACGCCAGCGCCGCGGCGATCGGCAAGGCCAAGGCCGCAGGCGTGCCGGTGTTCCTGATCGATCGCGAGATCAATGTCCGGGGCCTGGCCGCCGCCCAGATCGTTTCCAACAACTTCCAGGGCGCGGCCCTAGGCGCGGAGGCCTTCGTCAAGGCGATGGGCGAGCAGGGGGGCTATGTCGAACTGGTCGGCAAGGAGAGCGACACCAACGCGGCCATCCGTTCGCGCGGCTTCCACGAGGTGATCGACCAGTATCCTGACCTGAAGATGATCGGCCGCCAGTCGGCCAACTGGAGCCAGTCCGAGGCCTTCGCCAAGACCCAGTCGATCCTGCAGGCCCATCCCGAGGTGAAGGGGATCATCGCCGGCAACGACACCATGGCCATGGGCGCAGTCGCGGCCCTGGACAGCGCGGGGCGCGGCGACGTGGTGGTGGTCGGCTTCGACGGCAGCAACGACGCGCGCGATGCGATCCTGGCCGGGAAGCTGAAGGCCACGGTGCTGCAACCGGCCTTCCGCCAGGCCCAGTACGCCGTCGAGCTGGCCGACCGCTATCTGAAGACCGGCAAGACCGGCCAGCCGGAAAAGCAGCTGATGGACTGCTTCCTGGTCACGGCCGCCAACGCGCGGGATCTCGACAACTTCAATCTTATTCGTCGCTAAAAGTCTGGAGTACGCGCCCATGAGCAAGCTGAGGTTCGGAGCCGGCATCTGGCACTTCGCCACCTATGTCGACCGCTACGCCACCGACGGCTACGGCGCGCCCGTCAGCCTGATCGAGGCCATCGACAAGGCCGGCCAGGTCGGCGACCTGTCGGTGGTCGACCTGAACTATCCGTTCGTCGATCCCAAGCTCTCCCTCGACGAGGTCGAGGTCGCCCTGAAGCGCAACAAGCTCGGCGTCATTGGCGTCACGCCCGAGATCTACACCCGCCAGTTCGCCAAGGGGGCCTTCACCAACCCCGATCCCGGCGTGCGCCGGCTGGCCAACGCGATGTGCAATGACGCCGCCAATGTCGTGCGCCGTTTCGGGGCCGACTATGTCAAGCTGTGGCCGGGCCAGGACGGATGGGATTATCCGTTCCAGGTCGATCACCACAAGCTCTGGCGCATGTCGATGGACGGCGTCGGCGAACTGGCCAGTCAGAACCCCGACCTGAAGTTCGTCATCGAGTACAAGCCGCGCGAGCCGCGCAACCACATGAGCTTCGATTCCGTGGCCCGCACCCTGCTGGGCATCGAGAAGATCGGCTTGCCCAACATCGGCATCCTGCTCGACTTCGGCCACTCGCTGTACGGCGGCGAGTCGCCTGCCGACGCGGCCCAGCTGGCCATCGACCACGGCCGACTGTTCGGCATGGACGTCAACGACAACCTGCGCGCCTGGGACGACGACATGGTCGCCGGCTCGGTCCACCCGATCGAACTGTTCGAGTTCTTCTACGTCCTGCGCAAGAACAAGTGGGAAGGCGTCTGGCAGCTGGACCAGTTTCCGTTCCGCGAGGACAGCGTCACCGCCGCCAAGCTGGCCATCGACTTCCTGAAGGTCATCGACCGGGCGCTGGACAAGCTGGACTTCGACGCCATGCAGGCCGCCCAGGATCGCCAGGACGCCCTGGAGGCCCAGCGCCTGGCCCGTGCGGCGCTGTTCTCGTCCTACTGAGTCGCGCCGCGTGAACAAGCGCTCGATCGCACTGGGCCTGGCGCTGGCGCTGGGCGCCAGTCACCTTGCCTTGGCCGCCGACGCGCTGCGCGACGGCTTCAAGTCCCCGCCGGCCGAGGCGCGGCCGCAGGTCTTCTGGCAGTGGATCAACGGCAACGTCACCCAGGAGGGCATCCACCTCGACTTGGAATGGATGAAGCGCGCCGGCCTGGGCGGTTCGATCCTGTTCGACATCGGCTTCGGCTCGCCGCCGATCCCGCAGTATGTGGACAAGCGCGTCGGCTACGGCTCGCCCGAATGGAAGGCGGCCGTGCGCTACGCGGCGGCCGAGTCCAGGCGGCTGGGGCTGCAGTTCGGCATGCAGGCCGGCGGCGGCTGGAGCGAGACCGGCGGCCCCTGGGTCAAGCCGCAGGAGGCGATGAAGAAGCTGGTCTGGAGCGAGACCGTCGTCTCCGGCGACGGGCCGATCATCCTGGCGCCGCCGCCTGGTGTCAGCGGACCGTTCCAGGACCTGTCGATCGCCGCGCGGTTTGCCGAACCCAGGCTCTATCGCGACATCGCCGTGGTCGCCTGGCGCGAGGACGCGACGGGCGCTCCGGTCGAGGCGGCGTCCAGCGCCGGCGCGGTTCAGACCGCGAAGCTAGCCGACGGCGCCTACGCCGCCCCGGCGATCGAGAAACTGGCTGGCGGCGACTGGGTGCTGCTGCGCTACGCCGCGCCGGTCGACGCCCGCGCCGTGACGGTGGCCGTCGATGGCGTGACGCCGAACGGCGTCGTCGAAGCCAGCGACGATGGCTTGGCCTTCCGTGTCTTGGCGACCCTGCCGGGCGAGGTCCGCCAAGGGCTGCCGGTCCGCACCTTCGCCTTCGAGAAGTCCCGCGCTCGGGTATTTCGCCTGCGCCTGGCGGCGGATGCGAAGCCGACGGCCCTGACCGAGTTCGCCGTCCACACGGACGCCCGCGTCGACCGTTTCCAGGAGAAGGCTGGCTGGGGCGTGCTGACGGACAACTGGGCCTCACCGACGCCGGCGACCGACGCGGCGATCGCCTCCGCCCAGGTGCTGGATCTGACCAGCCGCCTCAAGTCCGACGGGACTCTGGACTGGACCCCGCCCGCCGCCGGACGCTGGCGGGTCGCGCGCTATGGCTGGTCGCTGACCGGCCGCCGCGACACCCCGGCCGCCGCAGAAAGCCTGGGGCTGGAGGTCGACAAGCTGAACGCCGACCATGTCCGCGCCCACATGCGGGGCCTGCTGGAGCCGCTGAAGGCGCAGCTGGGCGATCTCTATGGCGCGGACGGCCTGGGCTTCGTCATCACCGACAGCTGGGAGGTCGGCCAGCAGAACTGGACCGAGGCCATGGCCGCGGAGTTCCAGGCCCGACGCGGTTATTCGCTGGTCCCGTGGCTGCCGGTGCTGACCGGCCGCGTGGTCGACAGCGCCGAGGCCTCGGACCGCTTCCTGGCCGACTATCGCCGCACCATCGCCGACCTGCTCACCGAGCGCCACTTCGCCGAGATCACGAAGATCCTGCACGCCGAAGGCCTGCGTTACGACGCCGAGGCCCCGGGCGTCGATTTGCCGACCATCGCGGACGGCTTGCAGGCCAAGGGCCGGGTCGACGTGCCGATGGGCGAGTTCTGGGTCTATCCGGAGGGCAAGCCGGCGCCGGCCGCCCATCTGGCAGACGTCCGGGAAGCCGCTTCGGCCGCCCACGTCTACGGCAAGCCCCTGGTCGGCGCCGAGGCCCTGACCACCATGGGCGAGGACCCCTGGCGCACCGGTCCCTGGCAGCACAAGCGCATCGTCGACCGCTACATGGCCGAGGGGATCAACCACTTCGTCCTGCATACCTCCGCGCACCAGCCGTTTACCGACCGCAAGCCCGGCATGACCCTGCGCCAGTATGGCCAGCACCTGTCGCGCAACGAGACCTGGGCCGAGGGCGAGATGCGGGCCTGGACCGACTATCTGGCCCGCAGCGGCTGGATGCTGCGCCAGGGGCGGCCGGGCGCCGACATCGCCTATTTCCAGGGCGAGGACGCGGCTGCGGGACTTCCCTATATCGAGGGCGGCAGGCCGGACCTGCCGGCGGGCTATGACTTCGACTATCTGGACGCCGAGAGCCTGATCCAGCGTCTGGCGGTGAGGGACGGCCGCATGGTCCTGCCGTCAGGCGCGAGCTACGCGGCCCTCGTCATCCCGGCGCGGGTCCAGCGGATGAGCCTGCCGGTTCTGCGAAAGCTGGACGGCTTGGTCGCGGCCGGCGGCCTGGTGATCGGTGAGCGGCCCGAGGGCTCGCCGACCCTGTCGGGCGGCGCGGCGGCCGACGTCGAGTGGAAGGCGCTGGCCGACAAGCTGTGGAGCGGTTCAATCCGCGCCGGCTCCGTCAAACCCGCCCTGGCGCAGCGCGCGCCGCCGGCGGTCATAGGGCAAGGGGCGGATCTGGTCTGGACCCGCCGCGTGCTGGACGATGGCGAGATCTATTTCCTGGCCAACACCAGCAACCGTCCTCTGGACGTCGCGCCATCGTTCCGGATCGCGGGCAAGGCGGCGGAGCTGTGGCGCGCCGACACCGGCGAGGGGGCGCCGACGCCCTTCGTTCAGCGCGACGGCCGCACCGAGGTCCCATTAAAGCTGGCGCCCTATGACGCCGTGTTCGTGGTCTTCCGCGCCCCGGCCGGTTCATCGCCCGTTGCGGCGCCGACCACGCCGACGGTGCTGAAAAGGCTCGAGGGGCCCTGGACCGTGCGGTTCGAGCCCGGTTGGGGCGCACCCGCTTCGGCGACGTTCGACACGCTGATCTCCTGGACCCGGAGCGCCGATCCGGGCGTGCGCTACTATTCCGGCGCGGCGACCTACGAGAAGATACTGGACATCCCGCGCGCCTGGTTGAAGGGCAAGGGACGGTTAAGCCTCGACCTGGGCGCCGTCCATGAATTCGCCACCGTCACCCTGAACGGCCAGGCCCTGCCCGTGCAGTGGAAGCCGCCCTATGCGGTGGATGTGACCGAAGCGCTGAAGCCGGGGCGCAACGCCCTCAGCATCCGGGTCGTCAACTTCTGGGCCAACCGGATGATCGGCGACTTGCAACCAGGGGCCAGGCGCCTGACCTTCGCACCGATCCAGCCGTTCAAGGCCGACGATCCGCTGTCGCCTTCGGGCCTGATCGGTCCGGTGACCCTGCGCCGCGACTAGAAGCGGAACTGGGTGAACAGGACCGCCAGGGTCACCGGCCTTCCGCCCAGCGCACGGATCGCCGGCCCAGCCTCTTGGCGCGCCAGCTGAGCCTGGAGTTTCAGGTTGCGGTTCACCTGCCATCCGCCGTCCAGTTGCATCGCGCCGCCAACGTCCTTGGCGCGGTCGCGTCCGGCCGGCGCCAGCGGAACCAGGGGCTGAAGGTAGATCGCGTCCGCGCCCGTCCAGCGACTGTGTGTCATGTAGCTGGCCTCCAGGCTGACGCCCTTGCGCGGCGTCACGGCCAGGCTGGGACGGACCGAGACCAGGTTGCCCCAGCTGAACAGACCGACTTCATTGAAATAGCCGCCCTTGGGGAACATGGGATTGAAGGTCTCGAGCCGGTTGTCGGCCGGGTCCTTGTCGCCAGAACCGACATCGAGACGCAGGCCAAGCCGTGGCTTCCATGGCGGGTCCAGGGTGTAGCCGCCGCCGGCCGAAGCGGCGAAGGCGCGGATTCTGCGACCCGCGAACCGCCCGCCCTGGACCATGCCTTCGGCCTCGTAGTCGAAGCGCCCGGCGGCGCCGGCCAGGCGCGCGCCCAGACCGATGCGGCGCTCGTCGCCGGTCACCGTCCCGAACCGCACGCGGTCGCGTTCCAGCCCCAGGGCGTAGACGTCCAGCGTCTGGCGCTGCGACAGCTTGGTAGAGGCGTAGAGGCCGTAGAAGCGCTGAGTGCGGCTCCGCGTGTCGTCGAGCGCGCCGGGCGAGACGGCGACAGGTTGCAGATAGAAGGCGTCCAGCTTCAATTTGCCGGTCGCGTGGGTGATGCGCGCGCCATCGAAGCTCTGGCGGATGTTCGGCGCCTCGCGCACGGCGATGAAGCGCTGGGTCGGGTTCAGCTGCAGCTCCTGGCGACCCAGGCGCACGCGCCAACCGGCGGCGGGCGCGAGGTCGACGAACAGCACTTGGGCGTCGACGCCGTCGCGGTCCAGGGCCGTGGCCGGACTACGCTTGCCGATGTCCCGGTGCAGGCCGAGCTCGCCATAGACGCGGAGGGCGGGCGTCAGGTGCAGATCCGCGCTCAGCAGCAGGCGACCCAGGGCGAAGGTGTCGCTGTGTTCGCTGCCCAGGCCGAAGCGCGGATTGTCGATCGCGTCGACTCGCACGCGCGCCTCGCCGCCCAGGCTGAAATAGGCGTCGTCGCCCAGGGCGACGTAGCGCAGCGGATCGAGGCCTGGACGTTCGGTGGCGCCGCGGAGATAGCCGTAGTCCTCGTCCGACCGTACGGGTTTGAAGGCGGGCGCTTCCGCCGCGTGAGCGACGCTGGCGCCGGCCAGGGCGGCCAGCAGGAAAGGCGCGGCCTGCTTCACGACCGCTCCCCGCGAAGGGCGTGGATGACTGCCAGCAGGGCGACGACAACCACGCCCAGCGCCAGGCTCCAGGCGCCGGCGACCAGCACGCCGATCGCGCCGCCGATGGCCCCGAACGCGAAGGCGAAGACGGGCGGCCAGGTCTTGAGGATCCGGGCCTTCAGCGCCTCGTCGGGCCGGCCTCGGGCGATGACGAGATCGACGATGTCGATCGCCAGTTGGGTGACGTTGCCGGTCATCATGGTGGTGGGCGCCAGATGCGTGAACACAGCGCGGGCGCCGACGTTCTGCACCGCCATCGCGATCACGCCCACCAGGCCGGCCAGCATGACGGCGGGCTCGTTGGCGCTGGCGGCCGGCAGCGCGCGGGCGGTCAGCAGCATGAAGATCAGCAGCAGGGCGGCTTGCAGCGCCAGGACCAGCACTTCGCACGGCTGTCCCCGGGCGTTGCGCCAGCGGATCAGGGCATAGGTGGCGGCGGCCGCGCCGATGAACACCGGCAGGGCCAGCAGCTTGGTCGCCAAGCCGCCGGCGTCGCCCGCCAGGCCGACGCCCAGCATGACGATGTTGCCGGTGGCGTGGGCGACGAACAGGCCGAACAGCAGCACGAAGCCGATCACGTCGACATAGCCGCCGACAAAGGCCATGCCCATGCCGGTGACCCCGGCCAGGCGAACAGGACGCGGGCTCATGCGGCCCGCTCCTTCTCGACGAGGGCGGCCGCGACCATGAAGCCCCCGATGAGGCCGATGTGCTCGAGGAAGGTGTTCATGGCGTGGAAGCGCTCCATCGGGTCGGCGACGGTCCAGTAGGGATGGGCGATCAGGGTCGCCAGGGCGGTGAAGACGCCCAGCGCCCCGGCCGCCAGCCAGCCGATCCTGCCCAGGATCAGCAGCGCCGATCCACCGATCTGCACGGCGATGGTCGCCGCCACGATCAGGCCGGCCGGTTTCAGTCCGAAGTGCGCGGCCTCCGCCAAGGCGTCGGGCAGATGGATCAGCTTGTAGAGTCCGGCGAACCAATAGGGCAGGGTGAGGATCGTACGCGCGACCGGTCCGAAGGCCGGCGCGCGCAGCAGGGCGGCAATGGTGGCGGGCGTGCTCATGTCACACCGCCCAGCAGCCGCAGCCCATCACGCCCCAGAATGAGCGTGCGTCGGCGGTCGGCGCCTGGGCGCCCAGGGCGGCCGCGTGGTTATGGCCATGGACATTGCAGCTGCTGGCGCAGCCGCAGGCGCTGGCCAGGGCTCTGGCATGGCCGCGCGAGCGATCCTGATAGCCCCCGAAGGTCCGCACCGGCGACCAGTCGGGCATTGGCGGCGGGAGGACCGGCGCCAGCTTGCTGAAATCGCCTTCGCCGTGGACGACCTTGCCGCCCAGCAGGGTCAGCACCGACGACAGGTGCGGAATCTCGTCCTCGGCCACGGTCAGGTAGTCATCGCTGAGCACCGCCAGATCGGCCAGCTGGCCGACGGCGATCTGGCCCTTCTTGCCTTCCTCGTTCGAGAACCAGGTGTTGGCGGTCGTCCAGAGACGGAGGGCCTCCTCGCGGTCGACGCGGTTGGCCGGAGGGTAAAGGCGCGTGCCACCCACCGTCTTGCCGGTCACCAGCCAGTTCAGCGAGACCCACGGATTGTAGCTGGCCACGCGGGTGGCGTCGGTGCCGGCGCCCACGGGAATTCCGGCCTTCAGCATCTTGCCGATCGGGGGCGTGGCCTCGGCCGCCTTGGCCCCGTAGCGCTCCATGAAATACTCGCCCTGGAACGCCATCCGGTGCTGCACGGCGATGCCGCCGCCCAGGGCCGCGATGCGGTCGATGTTGCGCTCGCTGATCGTCTCGGCGTGGTCGAAGAACCAGTGCAGGCCGTCGAACGGCATGTCGCGGTTGACCTTTTCGTAGACGTCCAGCGCCCGCGAGATGGTCTCGTCATAGGTGGCGTGAAGGCGCCAGGGCCAGCGGTTCTCGACCAGGTGGCGGATCACCGGCTCCAGGTCGCTCTCCATGTTGGCCGGCATTTCGGGACGCTCGACCCGGAAGTCCTCGAAGTCGGCGGCGCTGTAGACCAGCATCTCGCCGGCCCCGTTGTGGCGGTACTTGTCGTCGCCCTGGCCCGGCTTGACCTGCTTGGACCACGACTGGAAGTCCGACAGCTCGGCTTTCGGCTTCTGGGTGAACAGGTTGTAGCTGATGCGCAGGGTCAGCTGGTCGTCGGCGTGCAGCTTCTCGATGATCTCGTAGTCGTCGGGATAGTTCTGGAAGCCGCCGCCAGCGTCGATCACCCCGGTCACGCCCAGGCGGTTCATCTCGCGCATGAAGTGGCGGGTGGAGTTCAGCTGGTATTCGGGCGGCAGCTTTGGGCCCTTGGCCAGGGTGGCGTAGAGGATCGTGGCGTTCGGCTGGGCCAGCAGCAAGCCCGTCGGTTCGCCCGAGGCGTCGCGCTGGATTTCGCCGCCGGGCGGGTTGGGCGTGTCCTTTGTGTAGCCCACGGCGCGCAGGGCGGCCCGGTTCAGAAGGGCGCGGTCGTAGAGATGGAGGATGAACACCGGCGTCTCAGGCGCGGCGGCGTTGATCTCGTCCAGGGTCGGAAGGCGCTTTTCGACGAACTGGTGCTCGGTAAAGCCGCCGACCACGCGCACCCATTGCGGCGGCGGGGTGTTGGCGGCCTGCTTCTTCAACATGGCCATGGCGTCGGCCAGGGTCGGCACGCCGTCCCAGCGCAGCTCCATGTTGTAGTTCAGCCCGCCGCGGATGATGTGCATGTGGCTGTCGATCAGGCCGGGGATCGCCCGTCGCCCCTTGAGGTCGATGATCGTCGAGTTCGGTCCGGCGACCGCGCGGACTTCACGGTCTTCGCCGACCGCGGCGAACTTGCCATCGCGGATCAGGGCGGCGTCGGCGCGCGGATTGCTCCGATCGAGGGTGGTGAACTTGCCGTTGACGAGCAGCAGGTCGGCTTGGACGGGCATGGGGCCGGGCCTCCGAGGATCAGCGAGAAGGGAACTTGGCAGAAGGGCGGCGCCCATCGCCAGGGCTTGGCGGCGGTTCAAGGGCGTCATGCCCGGTCTTCCGGCGTCTTGCTCAGGGCCTGGGGACCCAGCACCTGGCCGGCGCATTCGGGCGCCTTCAGGTAGGCTTCGACCGGGGCCTTGGTCAGCAATCGCTTGGCGACCGGAACCACCTGTTCGCCCAAGAGCATGCCGAGCAGGCCCAACAGGGCGATGGCCGGCGGGGCGGGGGAGCGGACCCCGAGCAGGGAATAGATCACCCCGACCAGGAGACCGGCGCCGATGGACAGCAGATAGGGTTTCATCACCACGCTCCTGCAGGAGGGCGGACGAGGCGCGGACGCCTCGCCCGAGGGATCGTCAGTGGCCTTCCGACGCGCCGAACATCGACTTGGCGTAGGTGATGCCCAGGCCATAGGCGCCGCCGAACTGCCTGGCCACGCCGGTGGTCATCTCGTAGGTCTCGCCGCGGGCCCAGTCGCGCTGCATTTCCAGCAGGTACTGCAGCGACGTGATGGGCTGGGCGCCCGCCTGGACCATGCGTGTCACGGCGCGTTCATGCGCCTCGGTCGAGATGTCGCCGCAGGCGTCGGTGATCACGAAGACCTCGAAGCCCTGATCAATGGCCGACAGGGCCGGACCGACGATGCAGACAGAGGTCCACAGGCCCGCCAGCACGATGCGCGGCTTGCCGATGGCGTTGACCTCGGCGATCACGGCTTCGTCCTCCCAGGTGTTCATCGAGGTGCGATCCAGCAGGGTCTTGCCCGGGAAGGGGGCGGTGACTTCCGAGAACATCGGGCCCGAGAAGCTCTTTTCGGCGACCGTGGTCAGGATGGTCGAGGCGCCGAAGCCGGCGGCGGCGCTGGCCACCAGGGCGGCGTTGGTGCGCAGCAGGCTGGCGTCGATCGACTTGGTGGCGAAGGCCATCTGCGACTGGAAGTCGATCATGATCAGGGTGTGGTCGGTGGGGGTGAGCAGGCGCGCGCCGGGGGCGGCCTTGGCTTGCAAGGTCATGATTTGGCTCCATTTTCCTGAGTTTGGCTAACCGGTTCCGGCCGCCGCGTTTGATCCGATGAAGAGACTTTGCCGCCAATCGGACTGGTCAGAAATCGAAATGATGGAAATTCATCGTTTCCATTTTCAATGCATTGCCGCGATGCGCTGAGGCGCATCGCGGCGGATCTTCCCTAAGCCTGGAAGAAGGCCAGAAGGTCGGCGTTGATGACGTCCGGGTGGGTGGACGCCATGCCGTGCGGCAGGCCCGGATAAGTCTTCAGCGTCCCTGTCTTGACCAGCTTGATGGCCAGGTGGGCGCTGTCGGCGATCGGGACGATCTGATCGTCCTCGCCGTGCATGATCAGCACCGGGACGTCGACCTTCTGGAGGTCAGGCGTGAAGTCGGTCTCCGAGAAGGCCTTGATGCAGTCGTAGTGGGCCTTGGCGCCGCCGGCCATGCCCTGGCGCCACCAATTGTCGATCAGGCCCTGGCTGACCTTGGCGCCGGGCCGGTTGAAGCCAAAGAACGGGCCTTCGGGGATGTCGCGGAAGAACTGGGCGCGGTTGGCGACCAGCGAGGCGCGGAAGCCGTCAAAGACCTCGATCGGCACGCCGCCGGGGTTCTTGGCCGACTTGACCATGATCGGCGGCACGGCGCCGATCAGCACGACCTTGGCCACGCGGCCCGGCTTGGCGCGCGCCGCGTAGTGGATGGCCTCGCCGCCGCCGGTCGAATGGCCGACGTGGAAGGCGTTCTTCAGGTCCAGGTGGTCGGTCAGGGCGATGACGTCGGCGGCATAGGTGTCCATCTCGTTGCCGCTGTCAGTCTGGGCCGAGCGGCCGTGGCCCCGTCGATCATGGGCGATGACGCGATAGCCCTTCAGCAGGAAGAACATCATCTGGTTGTCCCAGTCATCGGCCGACAGCGGCCAGCCGTGGTGGAACACGATCGGCTGGGCGTCCTTTGGACCCCAGTCCTTGTAGAAGATCTGGACGCCGTCCTTGGTGGTGACGTAGCCGCTGCTCATGTCGTGAAGTCCTTTGCCTTGGGTGGACGGCGCAGGCTGGGCCAGCGCCGGGGAAACGGACGGCAAGGCCGCCAGGGTCGCCGCGCTCGCGCCGGCGACGAGAACGCCGCGCCGTGTCGCGCCCGCGCCGATTGGGTTGTGATTGGTCACTTGAAGCCCCGGAGAGATTGGAAATCTTGAACGATGCGGTGACGCCGTGCTCGGGAGCGGCGACGCGCGATGGCGTCGCGATGGTCCTGTCGGCGTTCGTTCTTGATTGGCGCGGAGCCTTGCCCGGTCTCGCGGGAGGGTAAATGTCGGGCGGATTAGGCGCGGCTGACACTGATGGGCGGCCAATCCACACCTGAAAGGCGCTGGCGGTCGCCAAATGGGTGGGCCTGATCTAGCTCGCTCGATATTGAGGCGTCCGGTGGACGGCGTGTAGCCAAGCGTCCAGCGAGCGAAGGACCTCCATGACGACTGGCTTTGCAAGGATCGGCTGCGCGGCTTTGCTGGTCGCCGCGGTTCTGGCGGGCCCTGTCCTGGCGCTCGACCCCCAGCGCGCCGTCAGCCAGTACAAGCACACGCGCTGGACCGTCGAGGATGGCGCGCCCGGCAGCATAGAGGCGCTGGCCCAGACGCCGGACGGCTATCTGTGGCTGGGCACGCCGCTGGGTCTCTATCGCTTCGACGGGGTCAACTTCGAGCCGATGCGACCGCCACGCCCCACCTACAGCATGGCCGATCGTGTGGTCAGCCTGATGGTCACCCGCTCTGGCGCGCTGTGGGCGGGCTACGAATCGGGAGGGATCGCGGTGTACGAGCGCGGAGGTTTCCGCCTCATCCACGATCCGAAGATCTTCCGCGCCGTGACCATCCGTATGGCCGAGGGGCGGGACGGAACCATCTGGGCGGCGACGACCAATCCCAAGGCCCATCTGGCGCGGTTCGCGAACGGCGCGTGGCGCTCGGCCGACGACATCACGGGGCTGCCTGACGAGGATCTCAGCGACATTCTGGTCGCGCGGGATGGAACCGTATGGGTCGCCACCAATCACATCGTCGCGCGCCTGTCGCCGGGGGAGGCGCGCTTCAAGGTGGTTCGGTCCGACCTCGGCGATGGCGTCGGCCTGGCCCAGGATGGCCGCGGACGGATCTGGGCCTCGGACAATCGGGGAACGCGGGTGATCGACGGCGTAGGCCCCGCGTACCGGCATGCGAGCCATAGCCGCGTGACTCGCATCGTGATCGACCGCGATCAGAACCTCTGGGGCGCCCAGCATCCGGACGGCGTGTTCCGCATAAGGACCGTTGAGGCGGGGCGTTCGAGCCCGCCCGCGCTCGAGGCTTTCTCTGCGGCGCAAGGCTTGAGCTCGGCCATGGCGTATGCGGTGCTCGAGGATCGCGAGGGAAACCTGTGGGCGGCGACGATCCGGGGGCTGGACCGCTTTCGGCCGGCCAGCCTGGTTCCCGAGCCCGCTGTCCCGGTCAGCTCACCCTATGGCTACGTGGTGTTCGCGGATGCGCGGGGCGTGGTCTATGTCAGCGATTCCACGACGCTCTACCGGGCGCTTCCTGGCGAGCCCCTGACGGCGTTTGTCCGCGGTCTGGGGCCCGTCAGCACGATGTGCGACGCACCGGATGGCGGGCTCTGGGTGGGCCTCGGGGATCGTTTCGTCCAGCTCAGGGACGGAAAGGTCACGCCCGCGCCGCGGCCAGACTTCCCAAACCTGCACGCCTCGGCCTGCGCCCGCGACGCGCACGGCGTGCTTTGGGCGGCGGGCTTCATGGCCGGCCTGCTGCGCTACGACGGCCACGCCTGGAGCGCATCGCTGCCAAAGCCCCTGGGCCTGGCGATCACGGCCCTGGCGTCGGACTGGCGGGGGCGGATCGTCGCGGACGGCGGTCGCGGCGCGGTTCTGGTCGATGGCGCGGACATCCGGACGATCAAGACGCCGCCGCGTCCGATGCGGGGCGGAACCATGCCTATGGCCGACGGACCGCTGGGCGTGCTGTCCGGCAGCGATCGCGGGCTGACCCGTTTTCAGGACGACCGGACCCAGTTCATATCCCGCGACCGCTTTCCGTTCCTCGGACTGAGCCATGGCCTGGCCCAGACCGAACGCGAAACCTGCTTTTGGGCGCCGCGGGACTTGTCAGGATGCAGAACGCCGATCTGGAGCGCGCCTTTCAGGACCCGAAGGCGCCGCTGCCTGCGCGGATCTTCGACCTGAAGGACGGGCTGCCGGGGCCTGCGTCCTACAAGTACCGCGCCGACCTGGCTATCGGGGGCGACGGTCGGATCTGGATCGCCACGACGACGGGAATAGCCTGGCTCGATCCGGCGCGTCTGCCGATCAACACCGCGCCGCCGCCGGTCACGATCCGCGCCATCGTCGTGGACGGCGTCAGGACCGAGAGCCCGGCGTCGCTCGTTCTGCCCAAGGGCGCGAAGACGGTCGAGATCGACTACGCCGCCCTCAGCCTGACCATCCCGGAGCGGGTGCGCTTCCGCTATCGGCTGGAGGGGGTGGACGCGGACTGGGTCGACGCTGGCGCGCGGCGGCAGGCGTTCTATACGAACCTGAAGCCGGGCAAGTACGTGTTCCGCGTGCGGGCGGCCAACAATGACGACGTCTGGAATGAGCAGGGCGCGAGCGTGGCGCTGGACCTGCCGCCGACCCTGTTCCAGAGCCGCCTCTTCCTGCTGCTGTGCGCCGCGGCGGCGGTGGGCATGCTGGCCGCGGCTTATCATTGGCGGATGCGCCGCCTGAGCCAGCGTCTGCAGGCGGGGCTGCGTGAGCGGATGGCCGAGCGCGAGCGGATCGCCCGTGAGTTGCACGACACCCTGTTGCAGGGCGTTCAGGGTCTGATCCTCAAGTTCCAGTCCGCGACCCGGCAGGTGCCACCCGAGCTGCCCGCGCGCGATCAGCTGGAGCAGGCCTTGGACCGCGCCGAGGACGTCGTGGTCGAGGCCCGTGATCGGGTGCGCAGTCTGAGAGCCGACGCAGCCGACGATCTGGTCGCCACCTTGAAGGAGGTCGCCGAGACCATGCGTTCGCCGGGCTCGGCCGAGACCATGGTGATCGCTCAGGGGCGGGCCAAGGACCTGCATCCGCTGGTCGCCGACGAGATCGAGCGGGTGGTCGTCGAGGCGCTGTTCAACGCTCATCGCCATGGGTGCGCCACGCGCATCGACGTGGTCGTGGCCTTCGAGCCACGGCGGCTGCGGGTCAGTATCCATGATGACGGGGTCGGCGTCGATCCGGCTGTCCTGGAGGCCGGGGGGCGGGAAGGGCATTTCGGTCTGGCCGGCATGCGCGAGCGGGCGCGCAAGGTTTGTGGCGTTCTGACGATCCGCAGCGCGCCTGGACGAGGAACCGAAGTCGAGCTGGTCGCGCCGGGTAATGTGGCCTATGCGACGCGCCCGGCGCGCCGTCGGGCCTGGCTGAATTGGCGGCGGCGGACGGCCGGTGGGGAGGCGAGGGCGTGAGTGACGACATCATCTCGGTCTTGATCGTCGACGATCATCCGCTGCTGCGCGAGGGCGTCGCCGCCGTGCTGGAAGCCGAGCCGGACATCCAGGTCGTGGGCGACGCCAAGGATGGCGTCGAGGCCGTCGAGGCCTTCGCCCGCCTGTCTCCCGATGTCGTGTTGATGGATCTCCAGATGCCCGGCATGGACGGGGTCGATGCGATCGGCGAGATCCGCGCCGCCGCGCCCGACGCCAGAATCATCGTCCTGACCACCTATGCCGGCGATGTCCGCGCCTTGCGGGCGCTGAAGGCGGGAGCCAGCGGCTATCTCCTGAAAAGCGGTTTGCGGCGCGAGCTTATCGACACCATCAGGGCCATTCATGGCGGCCGGCGCTATCTCCATCCGCAGGTCGCGCACGATATCGCGCTGAACGCCATTGGCGAGCCGCTCAGCGACCGCGAGATCGACGTCCTGACGAACGTGTCCATGGGCCGGGCCAACAAGGAGATCGCGCGGATCCTGTCCTTGTCGGAAGATACGGTGAAGAGCCACATGCGCAGCATCTTCGCCAAGCTGAATGTCGCCGACCGCACGCAGGCGGTCACGGTGGCTCATCGCCGAGGCATCATCCTGCTCTAGGTCGACCCCGTCGCTCTAATTGTCTGACAAAATATCTTTTCCCGCGCGCCTGGTCGATGCAGTCTGCGCAGCGGTTGCGATGACTCGGACGTCGAGGTCGCACGGACAGCGCACGAGAACCGCATCATGACCTTCGATCTCCCGCCGTCGCGTCGGACCCTACTGGCCGGCGCTGGGGCCCTCGCCGCGCCGTTGGCCCTGGGGATCGGCTCCGCTGCCGCGACACGTCTGGCCGCACCGATCCCGTCGAACCCGCTGGTGCGCCAGCGGGCGGACGCTCAGATTTTCAAGCACCATGACGGTCAGTACTACATGACCGCTTCCGTGCCGGAGTACGACCGCTTGGCCATCCGCCGCGCGCCGACCCTGGCGGGTCTCTCGACCGCGAAGGAGTCGGTAATCTGGCGACGGCCCAAGATCGGTAAGCTGGGCGGCTATATCTGGGCGCCCGAACTGCACGAGATCGACGGCCGCTGGCACATGTACTTTGCCGCCGGCGACGCGGACGAGCCGTTCCACATTCGCACCTACGTGCTGCGCTGCCTGGACAGAGACGCGCTGGCCGGCCGCTGGGAGCCGGTCGGCCAGTTCCAGACGCCGTGGGACACCTTCACCCTCGACTCCACGATCTTCAGCCACAAAGGCGTGCGCTACGCCCTGTGGGCGCAGCAGGAGCCGGGGATCAAGACCAACAGCAATCTCTATCTGGCGCCGCTGAAGACCGCGACGACCCTGGCCAAGCCGCCCGCGCGCCTGACCGTGCCGACGCTGGACTGGGAGATCCGGGGCTTCAAGGTCGCCGAAGGACCGGCTCCTTTGATCCGCAACGGCAAGGTGTTCATCAGCTACTCGGCCAGCGCCACCGACGACCGCTATTGCCTGGGGCTGCTGACCGCCGACGCGGACGCCGACCTGATGTCGCCGGAGGCCTGGAGCAAGTCGCCCGAGCCCGTCTTCAAGACCTGCGAGGAGACGCGGATCTGGGGCCCTGGCCACAACTCGTTCACCGTCGACGAGCAGGGGCGCGACGTTCTCGTCTACCACGGTCGCGACTACAAGGAGATCAAGGGCGACCCGCTGTTCGACCCCAACCGCCATACGCGGGTGCAGCGCCTGTACTACAAGCCGGATGGGACGCCTGATTTCGGCGTGCCGGTAGGCGCGGGCGCGGTTCCCGACCGCTTCTCGCCGCTGGACCGGCCAGGGATGTTCCTGCGCCACGAGGGCAAGCGGGCGCTGGTCGGCGCCGGAGCGCTGCCGACCACCCAGTTCCGCCAGGTCCCCAGCCCATTGGGCGGCGGCGCGGTGTCGCTGGAGCCGATCCTCATGCCCGGTCACGTACTCAGCGTGAAGTCCGATGGCGTGGTCGAGGTCGTCCCCGCAGGCGCTGATCCCAAGGCCGCCAGCTTTCGTCGGGCGTCGGGTCTGGCCGACGCCAGGGCCGTGTCGTTCGCGGCCATCGGTGGCGGCTACCTGGGCCATCGCGACGGCGTCATCGTCGTCACGCCGGCCAGCAGCCGGACCGCAGCGACCTTCCGTGTGAACTGAAGGAGGAGGCAGGGCGCAGGCGTTCTCCGGCCTCCGTCAGCGCGCCGTCCGGAACCGCTGAAGCGAAAAGAGTATATCGCCGACGCGAACATTCTGCCGATATGCGCCGCGGCGCGCTTCGGCGCGCCTGTGCAAAGACCTCGGAGGGATTCCCTATGGTTCGGGCCGTCATTCTCGCCCTGTCGACGACCGTCGCGCTGCTCACCGCTTCCGCCGCCGCGGCCGCGCCGGACAAGAACCCGGCCAGCGCGCCCAGCGGCGACTACGTCCTGGACAAGCGCCACGCGGCCCTGATCGCCCGTATCGACCACCAGGGCGGGGTGTCCAAGAGCGTGTTCCGTTTCGATGGCCTCGACGGCGCGCTGAAATGGGACGGCGCCAAGCCGGAACAATCCAGTCTGTCGGTCACCATCGATCCCAAGTCGATCACCACGCCGGTGGCCGGGTTCGCCGAGGAGCTGTCGGGAGACAAGTTCTTCAAGACCGCCCAGTTCCCCACCATCACCTTCGTGTCCAAGTCGATCAGCCTGAGCGGACCGACCTCCGGCAAGGTGACCGGCGACCTGACCTTCCTGGGCGTCACCAAGCCGGTCGTTCTGGACGTCACCTTCGGCGGCGTGGGCAAGTCCAAGGACGGCGCCAAGCTGGGCTTCGCGGCCACGACCAGGTTCGACCGCCGCGATTTCGGTTTCACCACGCTGTCGGGCCCGATCGGCAATGACGTCGATATTCAGATCGACATCGAATTCGACCAGATCAAGAAGTGACAGGTAGGCCTTCCGCCCGCAATAGGCGTGTCAGGTCATGATGGGTTGGGATCCGGTGATCCAAAGAACGCTGTGATCCCAGCCGCTGCTCCATGAAGTTGTCTTTGAGTAGCGGTAGATTTTTCAGTGGCGAGTGGCGCGGTGTCGGACGCTTTTTCGCCCGGCGTCAATCCCCTTTTACATAGTCAAATCTATGCCTTTCCCTTGGGCATTTCCGTCCGTCTGAGACGGTTTCTGTGACCATTGCTGCGGCGGTTGCCAGAAAAACTGCTCTATCAATCCCCACTGGTTTGATGGGAATAGCCCTCGTCCGGTCCTTTGTGTCCGGAGTGTGGCGCCGGCCATGCGCTGCTTCGGCTGGAGCAGGGCGGGGAAATGGTCGGCGTGCTTGCGTTTCTGGAGGGGCTTTCATGACGATCAATCACCGCAAACTCGTGCTGGCGACCACGGCATTGTGCGCCGCCGGCTTCGCCGCCCAGGCCTGGGCCCAGGCCGCGCCGCCGGCCGCCGATACGACCGAGATCGAGGCGGTCGTGGTCGTCGGCTCGCAGATCAAGGGCGCGAAGATCAACGCGGCCCTGCCGGTGACCGTCGTCGGCGAGGACCAGATCGGCGCTTCCGGCGCGGTGTCGGGTGACGAGCTCTTCCGGTCGATCCCGCAGATGGGCGACGTCAACTTCAACGCCCAGTACCTGCCGGGCACCAGCAATAGCGCGCGCGGCGACGTCGGCTCGGTGAACCTGCGCAACCTGGGCATCGGCAACACCCTGGTGCTGCTGAATGGCCGCCGGGTGGTGACCCACCCGACCAGCCAGGCCAATGACAACCTGGTGCCCGTGCTGACCTACAACACCAGCGCCATCCCGGTCTCGGGTCTCAAGCGTCTGGAAGTGCTGCGCGACGGCGCGGCGGCCATCTACGGCGCCGATGCGGTGGCCGGCGTGGTCAACACCGTGCTGCGCGACGATGTCGACGGCTTGACGACCTCGGCCCAGTACGGCTTTGCCGAGGGCACGAGCCTGAAGGAGTACAACTTCAACGCCTTTGGCGGGAAGAATTTCGCCGATGGGCGCGGCAACATCAGCGCCTTCGTCTCGTACGACCAACGCACGCGCATGCGCTCCACCGACCAGGACTATACCGCCTCTCTGGACCGTCGCCCGCTGTTCGCCGGCACCCGCTTCGACAGCGCCGCCAGCCTGGACGGCCGCAGCACTACGACGCCCTGGGCCTATGTGCAGACGCCGCAGAGCTTCGGTACGGTGCGGCAGGGGACGACGGCCCTGACCAGCAGCGCCGGCTACTTCCACATCCAGCCCTCGACCTTTGCGGGTTGCCAGCTGAACATCGGCGGCGGCATGTGCATCGACGACGGCGCGCTGGCTACGTCGGGCGCCGACCGCGACCTGCGCTTCAACTCGGCCGCCCTGGGAACCACCGTGATCCCCGAGCTGAAGCGCACCAACGTCTTCCTGACCGGTCACTACGACATCTCCGACGACCTGACTGTCTTCGGCGAGTTGGGCCTCTATCACGCCAAGACCAGCGCCTGGCAGGCGCCGATCGCGACCCTGTCGTCGGGCGTGATCAGCATTCCGGCCAGCAACTACTGGAACCCCTTCGGTCCGGTGACCTTCGCCAACGGGACGACCAATCCCAATCGCCTGCCGAACCTGAACGTTCCGGCCAGCGGTTTGTCGCTGACCCTGCGCGGCTACACCTTCGCCGACCTCGGCCTGACGGCCGTCGACGTCACCAACGACCAGTACCGCGTGCTGGCGGGCGTGCGCGGCCGGAAGTTCGGCTTCGACTGGGAGTCGGCCGTGGTCTATTCGGAGGCCACCGCCGACGACATCAGCGACAACATCTCCAACACCAAGCTCTACGCCCAGCTGGGCCTGTCCACGCCCGACGCCTACAACGTCTTCAACGGCTCTGACATCACCAACCCCAGCGGCGCGGACACCACCCGCAACAGCGAGGCGGCGATCGACGCCATCCGCGTCAAGATCAAGCGCCGCACCAAGAGCAGCCTGGCCTCGTGGGACTTCAAGGTTTCCAAGCCGGACCTCTTCAGCTTGCCGGCCGGCGACGTCGGCGTCGCCTCGGGCGTCGAGTTCCGCCGCGAGACCCAGCTGGACGACCGCGACAAGCGCATCGACGGCACGATCACCTTCACCGATCCGATCAGCGGCGTGGTGCTGAGCGACCTGATCAACTCCAGCATCAACCCCGACACCAAGGGCCATCGCTCGGTCGCCTCGACCTATATCGAGTTCGCTGCGCCGCTGGTCTCGCCGGAGATGAACATCCCGCTGGTCCATCGCCTGGATCTGCAACTGGCCGGTCGGTACGAGCACTACAGCGACTTCGGCAGCACGGCCAAGCCCAAGGTCGCCGGGGCTTGGGACATCGTCGACGGCTTCCGCATCCGCGGCTCGTGGGCCAAGGGCTTCCGCGCCCCGAACCTGGAGCAGATCAACGCCACCGTGGTGTCGCGATCGAACACCCGCACTGACTATGCGTTCTGCGAGGCTGACCTGCGGGCCGGCCGGATCAGCGCCTTCTCGGCCTGCTCGCGCTCGGCCCTGACCACGGCTCGCCGCGCCGGTAACCCCGATCTGAACCCCGAAGAGTCCGAGACCATCTCGTACGGCGTGGTCTTGGAGCCCAAGTTCATCCCGGAGGTCTTTGGTCGCCTGACCTTCACCGCCGACTACTGGAAGGTGAAGCAGAAGGGCCTGATCGGCGTGTTCGGCGAGGGCAACGCCCTGATCCTGGACTACCTGCTGCGCCAGTCGGGCTCCAGCAATCCGAATGTGGTGCGCGCCGCCCCGACGGCCGACGATGTCGCCGCCTTCGCCGGCACCGGCCTGACGGCGGCTGGTCAGGTGCTGTACGTCAACGACAAGTACACAAACCTTCAGCCGCAGGATGTCGAGGGCCTCGATCTGGGCCTGATGTATCGTCTCAGCACCGACAAGCTCGGCGACTTCGACCTGAGCGTGAACGCCGCGCACCTGATCAAGTACTACCAGTCGCCGTCGCCTGGCATCGCCCAACTGCTGGCGGCGCGTAGCGCGGGCAAGATCAACGCCGGTACGACGATCACCGGTGGCGGCAACCTGCTGCAGCAGAACGGCAAGACGGACTGGAAGATCTCGGCTGCGCTGACCTGGCGCTACAAGCAGCTGACCGTGGGCGGCTTCACCCAGTACATCGGCGAATACAACGACACGGCCCTGCTGGACTCGACCGGCGCCCCGTGGGTGGTGGACTCGCAGATCACCGGCAATCTCTACGGCGAGTACGACTTCGCCGAGGCCAACACCAAGCTGCGCCTGGGCGTCCGCAACATCACCGACAAGGATCCGCCCCTCAGCTCTGCAGGCTATGACGGGACGGTCTATCTGCCCTACGCCCGCTACTGGTACCTCTCGGTCAAGAAGACGTTCTAGGAAACGGGGGCGACCAGTGACGTACGTGTTCAGCGCTTATCGGGCGCGCTGGCGGGTTTCGAGCGCGCTGGCCGCGTTCGCGCTCGCCGCCGCGCCGGCTGTCCTCGCTCAGACTGCCGGTGCGAAAGCGCCGGCGGCCGCCTCGCTTGCCGGTCTGCTGCCGGTGAAGACTGACGCAGCCAAGGGCTCGGTCGTGATCACCTTGCCGGCGCCCGCCGCCGACGGGGTGTCAGGACGGTTCCTCTATCAGCCCAGCCTCAGCGGCGGGCTGGGGGCGGCGTCGGTCGGTCTCGACCGGGCCGCGACGGGCGAGACCCAGGTGCTGATCTTCCGGCGCGTCGGCAGAAAGGTGCTGATCGCATTCGAGAACTATGGCTTCCGGGCCGTGGGCGGCACGCCCGAGGAGGCGCGCACTGTCCAAGACAGCTTCCCCGCCTCGGTCGTCTGGTCCGGCGACGTGATCGCCGACACGCCGGATGGCGGCGTCACCGTCGACATCGCCTCGTTCCTGCTGCGCGACGCCTTCGACGTCGCCGGCGGCCTCAAGCGCGGCAAGCAGGGCGCCTACAAGCCCGCGTCGGCGCTCAGCTATGTCGACATGCCGTCCGTCGGGATCTTTCCCGACAATCTCGAGTTCGAGACCCGGCAGACCTTCACCGCCGACGATCCGGGCCCCGAGGTCAACGGCATCGTGCCGGACGGCCGCTCAGTGACCTTCGGCGTCCATCACAGCTTCATCCGCCTGCCGGGGCCGGGCTTCACGCCGCGCCCGCAGGATCCGCGCACCGGCACCTCGGCGCAGGTTCTGTTCGCCGACTACGCCTCGCGGCTGGACCAGCCGATCGTCCAGCGGCTGTCGCGTCGCTTCCGGCTGGAGAAGACCGACCCGAACGCCACCCGCTCGCGGGTCAAGAAGCCGATCGTCTACTACGTCGATCGCGGCGCGCCCGAGTCGATCCGTTCGGCGCTGATCGAGGGCGGCCGCTGGTGGGCCAAGGCTTTCGAGGAGGCCGGCTATATCGACGCCTTCCGCGTCGAGCTGCTGCCCGAAGGCGTCGACCCGATGGACGCCCGGTACAACGTCGTCAACTGGATCCACCGCCAGACGCGCGGCTGGTCGACGGGCACGACCGTTGTCGATCCACGCACGGGCGAGATCGTCCGGGGCGTCGTCCAGCTGGGTTCGCTGCGCGTGCGCCAGGACCGCCTGATCTTCGAAGGTCTGGTCGGAGCGGACAAGACGGGGAAGGGCGGTCCCGACGATCCGGTCACTGTTTCCCTGGCCCGCATCCGCCAGCTGTCGGTGCACGAGATTGGCCACACCCTGGGCCTGGCCCACAACTTCGCGGGCAGCACCTATGGCCGCGCCTCCGTCATGGACTACCCTGCGCCGGTGGTGAAGATCGCCGGCGACCGGCTGGACCTGTCCGACGCCTACGCTACGGGAGTCGGCGCCTGGGACCGCTTCGCGATCAACTGGCTGTACTCGCAGGGGGCGCCGGGCTCGGACGAGGCTGCGCGGCTGGATCGCTTGGCGCGCGACGCCCAGGCAAAGGGCCTGCGCTTCGTCACCGACGCGGACTCGCGCGGCGGCGCTTCGGGACAGCCGTACGGCGCGCTGTGGGACAATGGCCCGGATGCGGTGGCCGAGCTGGATCACGTGCTGGCCGTCCGCAAGATCGCGCTCAGCCGCTTCGGCCTGGCCAACCTGCCCAAGGGCGCGCCGGCCGCCGATCTCAAGCGCGTGCTGGCCCCGATCTACCTGTTCCACCGCTACGAGGTCGAAGCGGCGGTGAAGCTGATCGGCGGGATCGACTACGGCTACGCGGTGCGGGGCGACGGCCACGAGGCCGCGACGATCCCGGCGGCGGCGACGCAGCGCAAGGCGCTCGACGGCCTGCTGAAGACCATCGACCCGGCGATCCTGGACCTGCCCGACGGCCTGCTCAGCCTGCTCTCCTCGGGGCAGTCGGGCTCGCGCGACAAGGCCTACGACATCGAGATCTTCCCGACCTCGGGCCCGTCGGTCTTCGACCTGCCGACCGCCGCCGAGATGGCCGCCGACCAGACGGTGTCGCTGCTGGTCAATCCGGCCCGCCTGAACCGGGTGGTCGAGCAGAACCGTCGCGACCCGGACCAACTGGGCGTGGCCGAACTGGCCGACCGCCTGCTGGCCAGCGTTGCGCCGAGCGACACCGAAGGCCGGTTGGGCGACCTGCGTCGCCGTATTAGGGCGCGCGTGGTCGGCGACTTGGTCGAGGTCCTGGGCGACAAGGCGCTGTCGCCGACGGCGGCGGCCCAGATCGAGGCGGCCTTGCGCACCTTCGGCAAGACCCTGGCCGCCTACCAGGGCGGCGGGGCCGAGGGCGACCAGGCCGCGGTGCTGTCGCGCGCCTTGCTCAGCGAGGACGCGGCCGCCAAACAGGCCCTGGCCGCGCCCCGCACGGGCGCGGTCGAGACCCTGCCGCCGGGCATGCCGATCGGCGGGGAAGACTGCTGGTTCTGCGCGCCGAGCGCGGGTTTGTAATGCGTATCCAGGAAGGAATGCCGTCGATGACCGCTCTTCATGTCCGGCTGCTCAAGGCCAGTTCTCGCGGCGCATTGATCGCCGCCGCCGGCGTCCTGCTGCCGCTCGCCGCCGCCCAGGCCGCGACGCCCGCCGTGGCGATCGTCAACGCCCAGATCTTCGACGGCACGGGCGCCGCGCCCTACAAGGGGACCCTGGTGGCGCAGGACGGCCGCATCGTCGACGTTGGTCCCGGCGTGAAGGCTCCCAAGGGCGCCCAGGTCATCGACGCCAAGGGCGAGGCGCTGACGCCGGGCTTCTTCGACGTCCATACCCACTGGACCCCGGCCGGCGCGCCGGCCATCACGCCCCAGATCGCCGACGCCTATGTCAGAGCGGGCGTGACCACGATCAACGACTTCCACCAGCAGCCGGAATCGTTCGCGCCGCGCCGCCAATGGCTGTCGACCCTGACCGCGCCGCACGTCAACTTCGTCGCCCGCGTCAGCACGCCGGGCGGCCACGGCGCCGACTGGGCCGACGAGGCGACCACCCGCTGGGTCAACACGCCCGAAGCGGCCAAGGCCGCCATCGAAGGCCTGGCCCCGTACAAACCCGACGCGATCAAGGCCTTCACCGACGGCTGGCGCTATGGCTCCGCGCCCGACAACACCAGCATGGACGGCTGGACGCTGAAGGCGCTGACGGACGCGGCGCATGCGTTGAACCTGAAGGTGCTCTCGCACACCGTGACGGTCGAGCGCGGCGCGGTGGCGGCCGACGGCGGCGTCGACATCATCGCCCACAGCCTGCAGGACCAGCCGATCGACGCCGAGACGGTCGCCAAGCTGAAGGCCAACGGCACCTACTACGCCCCGACCCTGGCGGTGTACGAGCCGGTCAAGCCGGGCCAGAAGCCGCCGGCCGACGCCGACAGCCCGCGCGCCAAACAGGCCGCCCGCAAGTTCGGCTACGCCCTGGCCAATGTGAAGACGCTGAAGGACGCCGGCGTGCCGATCGCCCTGGGCACCGACGCCGGCATGCCCGGGACCGTGCACGGCTTCTCGACCCTGCATGAGATGGAGCTGCTGGTGCAGGCCGGCCTGACCCCGTCCGAGGCCCTGATCGCCGGCACGGCCACCAGCGCCCGCGCCATGAATCTGCTGGTCGATCGCGGCACGCTGGAGAAGGGCAAGCGCGCCGACTTCGTGCTGATCGCGGGGCAGCCGTGGAGCAACATCGCCGACGTCCGCAAGGTCGACCGCGTGTTCATCGACGGCAAGGCAGTGTTCGGTCCCGGCTCGACGCGTTCGCCGGCCAATGACAAGCCGACCCTGCCGGTCCTGAAAGCTAAGGGCCCTCTGATCGACGACTTCGAACGCGATGACGGCCGCACCAGCCTGGACACCCTGCGTCTCAGCGACTTCGACGGCGGCCGCGACCGCAGCGTCGAGGTGCTGCAGACGGTCGACAAGGGCGACGGCGACCACGTGCTGAGCGTGGCCGCTAAGATGGCCCAGAAGTCCGAGCCCGACGCCGGCGTGCTGCTGCCGCTGAGCCGGGGTTCGGTGCAGCCGGTCGACGCCTCGGCGTTCAAGGGCGTGACCTTCGAACTGCGCGGCGACGGCGGCACCTACATCGTGACGATCAACACCGTCTCGGGCTCGTGGACCACCAAGGTTTCGGCCGACAAGACCTGGGCCAAGGTCACCGTGCCGTTCGCCGACTTCAAGCCGGCGGGCAAGGGCGACGGCGTGACCTGGACCGGAGCGGACCTTCTTGAAGTGGGCGTCTCGGGCTCGCGCCCGGCCGGCCGCAAGCTGTGGTTCGAGCTGGACGACGTGACCTTCTACTAAGGCCTGTCCGCCTTGTTGCAGAGCTGGAAGCCCTCGCCCGCAAGGCGGGGGCTTTTGGCTTTCGGGCGACCGAATGTCTCCGCGCATAACCGAAGATCGCGGAAGGCTGCGCAAGCTTGCGGGGCGCGGCGGGCGGGAAACAAGCCAGCCACGCGGCGGCCAAGCGCGGTCGGTAGGGCTGCGAGGATTGTCCTCGAAGGTCCCCCATGCCGCGCAAGCTTCTCGTCGCCACGGCCGCCGTCGCCCCGTTGTTGCTCTCCGCCGGCCAGGCTTTCGCCGAGGTCGAGGTCACCAGTAGCTCGCGGACGACGGCGATCACCACCGCCAGCCCGAACGGCGGGACCGCCGACGACGTCAAGGTCACCGAGGACGGGGTGATCACGCTCAGCGAGTCCGGGGCGATCATAACCCTGAACAGCGACAACACCGTCACCATGAACGGCGGCCTGGCCAGCGCCGACATCGACGATTCGGTCGGCATCCTGGTGATCGGCGGCCATGCGGGAACGGTGACCAGCGCGGGCGCGATCACCCTCAACGAGGATTACGACTACGAGGACACCGACGACGACGGCGACTACGACGGCCTCTTCGCCAAGGGTTCGCGCCGCTATGGCGTCCGGGTCACCGGGACCGACGCCTTTGCCGGCGCGATCACCAACTCCGGCGCGATCACTATCGAGGGCATGGATTCGGCCGGCATAAGCGTCGAGGCCCCGCTGGTCGGCAACCTGGTCCATTCGGGCTCGATCAGCGTCACCGGCGACCGGGGCTACGGCATCCACATCGCCGCGCCCGTGACCGGCAAGGTCCAGATCGAAGGCTCGACCAGCGTCATCGGCGCGGGTTCGGTCGGTGTGGCGGTCGACTCCGCCATCGATGGAGCCTTCGTCCTGCAGGGCTCGGTCTATTCGACCGGCTACCGTGTCACCTCGCGCTATAGCGATCCCGACGACCGGGCGTTGCTGGACGCCGACGACATGCTGGAAGGCGGCGGCGGGGTGAACATCGCCGCCAACGTCTCGGGCGGGGTGCTGCTGGACGTGCCGCCGACCGACACCAATGACGACACCAGCGACGACGAGGACGGCGACGGCGTCACCGACAGCTCGGAAGGCTCGGCCTCGATCAGCGTTTATGGCGGCGCTCCGGCCCTGAAGATCGGCTCGAACACCAGCACGGTCACGATCGGCGCGGTCGGAACAGGCGACGACACCTATGGCCTGATCATCAAGGGCTCGGTCAGCGCCGCCAGCGTCTATGACGGCGTCGAGACCACCGGCGTCCAGATCGGCGGCGACGCCGGCTACCAGACCCTGATCACGGGTGGCGTCCGCGTCACGGGCTCGATCGGCGCCTCCGGCTACGAGGCCCAGACCAACGGTCTGCGCCTGAAGGCGGGCGCGATCGCCGACACCCTCTGGAACGCGGGCACGATCAGCGCCACGACCATCTCTGAAGGCGACTTCTCGGCCCGGGCTCTGGTCATTGACTCCGGCGCGGTCGCCAGCGTGCTGAACAATGACGGGGTGATCACCGCGACGGTATCGGGCGAGAAGGGGACCTCGTACGCCATCCTCGACACCGCCGGCGCGCTGACGACGATCAACAACACGCGCACGATCGCCGCCTATGTCGTCGCGACCGACGATGAGTACGACACCGACGATGACGACACCGACGCCTCGAACGAGACGATCATCGGCAAGGCCGTCGCCATCGACGTCTCCAGGAACGCCACGGGCGTGACCATCACCCAGACCGGCGTCAACGACGGCGACGATGGGGACGACGGGGTGGCCGACACCGATACGGACGGCGACGGCGTGGACGACGCCGACGAGCCGACCATCATTGGCAAGATCCTATTTGGCTCGGGCGACGACACGCTGAACGTCCTGAACGGCACGGTGATCGGCGCGATCAGCTTCGGCGACGGCGCCGACGCCCTTAACATCGACGGCGGCGGCTATGTGCTGACCAGCCTGTCCGACAGCGACGGGCGGCTGAACATCACCATCGGCGACGGCGTCCTGGGGCTGACCAACACCAACGACCTGAAGGTCACCAACCTGAAGCTCGGCGCCAGCGCCAAGCTGGTCTTCAGCATCGATCCGGACGCCGGGACCTGGACCCGCATCATTGCGGACACCGCCACTCTGGAGTCCGGCGCGAAACTGGGGTTGGTGCTCAACAACCTGCTGACCAACGCCTCGACCTTCGAGGTGATCAAGGCCGGCAGCCTGACCGCGGGGGACATCAGCCAGGACCTGCTGGGCAGCGCCCCATATCTGTACGTGGCCAACGCCTATCAGTCGGGGAACAGCGTCAACATCGACGTGCGTCGCCGCACCGCCGCCGAGGCGGGCATGACCGCCAACCAGGCCTCGGCCTACGATGCGGTGTTCGCGGCTCTGTCCAAGAACGACGATATCGCCGGCGCCTTCCTGAACCAGAGCACCCGCGACGGCTTCTACAACCTGTACAACCAGATGCTGCCCGACCAGGGGCTGGGCATGTTTTCGGCCCTGCAGACGGTCAACCAGCAGATCTCGGCCGCGACGGCGATCCGCCCCGACCTCGGCGAGCGCTACGGGCCCGACAGCGTCTGGGTCCAGCAGATCAACACCATGGTCCGGCGCGAGGATGGCTCCGACCAGGGCTCGGACACCCAGGCCCTGGGCTTCGTGGCCGGCTACGAGGCCATGGGCGACGCGGGCGGGGCGCTGGGCGTCACCCTGGCCATGGTCAGCATCGAGGAGCACGACACCACCGCCAAGGCCGGCGAGCACACGACCAACACCCTGCTGCAGGCGGGCGCCTACTGGCGGCGGTCGGTCGGCGGTTGGCGCTTCAATCTGGGCGGCGGGGCCGGCTACGGCTGGCTGACCGGCGATCGCAGCTTCTACAGCGAGGATGTCGACGCCGACGGCGAAGCGGACGCATCAGCGACCAACGTCGCCCACTGGAATGGCGTGACCGCCAACGCCTTCGCAGGCCTGGCCTACGAGCAGAAGATCGGCCGCTATTTCATCCGGCCGGAAACGCGTCTCGACTACGTCTATTTCTCGGAAGGCGAACGTAGCGAGACAGGCGGAGGCGACGGCTTCGACCTGATCCGCGACGCGCGCAGCTTCAGCAACCTCAGCGGCGACATCGGCCTGGTCGTGGGCGCGCAATTCGGCGAGACGGTTTGGTGGCGTCCGGAGATCCGCGTCGGCTATCGCCAGACGCTGGCGGGCGATATCGGCGACACCGTCGCCCATTTCCGGGGCGGCCAGAGCTTCACCCTGACCTCGGTCGCCGACAAGCAGGGCGCGCCGACCCTGGGCTTCGCCATCCGCGCCGGCTCGACCATGTCGTACCTGGCCCTGGAGGGCGGGGCGGAAGCCGCGAAGAAGCAGACCCGCTACTACATGCGCTTTTCGGGCCGGGCGATGTTCTGAAACCGTGGTGAGCGTCGCCACAATCGCGCCTTAATCGCGAATGTAGCAATACAAACGGAAGGTAATTCCGCCGCCGCCGCCAGCTAAGCCGTATGCGTGCCAGAGGACGGAGTACGAGCGTGCGGCAACGGATCCTACTTCTCGACGCGGACCAGGCCGCGCGATCGCAAATGTACGACCTGCTGTGCAGGCACGAATACGAAGTGGTCACGGCCTCTTCCGCGCGGCAGATGGACAAGATCCTGACGACTGTGCCGGTCGACGCCGTCGTGCTGGACATCATGCTGCCGGGCGAGGGCGGCTTTTCCGTCTGCAACCGCCTGCGCAGCCATCAGCCCCAGCCCGGCGTGATCGTAGTCAGCGCCCTGGCCGAGGAGAGCGACGTGGTGGTCGGGCTGGAGATCGGCGCCGACGACTATGTGGCCAAGCCGTATCGTTCGCGGGAGCTGCTGGCCCGCATCCGCTCGGTGCTGCGCCGCCGCCAGGCCGGGCTGCGCATCCGCCGCGACGACGACCGCGCCAACGTCTATCGCTTTGACGGCTGGCGTCTGAACGTCATCACCCGCCAGCTGTTCGACCCCTACGATCGCAGCGTCGAGCTGTCGTCGGGCGAGTTCGCCCTGCTCAGCGCCCTGCTGGCCAGTCCCCAGCAGATCGTGCCGCGCGCGAGGCTGGTGCAGGATCCCAAGACCGGTGACCGCTCGGACAGCGAGCGCCAGATCAACGTCATCGTCAGCCGACTGCGCGCCAAGCTGGGCCGGGTGGAAGGCGGCGACGCCCTCATCCGTACGGTTCGGGGGCAGGGCTATCTGCTGACCGTGCCTGTCGAGAGCCTGACCGTCGACTGAAGCGGCCTGGACCCGAAGCCGATATGGTGGTCGCTCAACCGACAGGCTGAAGCCGTCAAAATCGGAATCCGGCTTCGGCCTCGATTCTGACGGCTTCTCCTGTTTGCCTGGAACGACTAGCTTTGCGCCGTCGTTGGCGTGGGCATGCGCGGATGAGTGAAAAAGGGACGCGAATGAGCCGAAGGATGTCAGGCGCAGTGCTGGGGATGACGGCGTTGGCGCTGTGGGCCGTCGCCGGCGCGGCGCTGGCCGCCGACGCCGCCCCGCCGCGCCCGGGCGACGTCTACGGCGTCTGGCGCAATCCCAAGGGCAGTGTCCACATCGAGATCAAGCCCTGCGAGAACCGGACATGCGGCTATGTCGTCTGGGCCAGCGCCGAGGCGAAGGCGGATGTCAAAAAGAAGAAAAACCAGGATCTGGTCGGGATGCAGCTGCTGCGCGACTTCTCCGCCTCGGATCCCAACGAGTGGAAGGGCCGGGTCTATGTCCCTGATCTGGACATGACGTTCTCGGGCCAGGTGCGCTTGCTGGATCGCGCCTCGCTGCGCGCCAAGGGCTGTCTGCTGCCGAACTTCCTGTGCAAGTCACAGACCTGGACGCGGGTCGACACCGCGTCCGCACCGACCGGCCGCGCGCTCTAGGCGCGACCGGAGCCACCCATTAGTGATGAGTGTGATGCTCGGCGTTGCGCTTACGAGTGGCCGCGGCCTTCTTGGCCGAAGCGGAGCGGTCGGCCGCGCTGCGGTTGGCCGAGGCCTTGCCGCCTTTTTCCCCGCCCTTGTGGGCTGCGGGGTGACCGGTGTGCTTGCCGCGGCCCGAGCCGCCGGGCTTCTTGCCGCCGCCGTCGTCCTTGTTGACCGTGGCCCAAGCGCGGCGTTCGGCTTCCTTCTCCGAGACGCCCTTGGCCTCGTAGCCTTCGGCGATGTGGTCGGCCTTGCGCTCCTGCTTGTCGGTATATTTGCTCTTGTCGCCCTGGGGCATGTCGGATCTCCTCTGTCGCCAGAGCCAACCCTCCGCACCGCGCGAGGTTCCTAAGGCAGACCTTCGAGGGCTAGCAGGGCGATCAGCGCGCCCTCGGTGTCCGAAAGTCGCCAGCCGCGATAAGTGAAGATCGCGCCACGCCGGAAGTCGGCCATGGACTGTTCGCGCAGACGGCGCAGGCTGGCCTCACCGCGTCCGCCGGGAAAAAGCCGAGCTTCGAGCCTTCGGGCGGTCATTTCGGGATTGTCGGCGCGCCAAGCCTCCCCGATCCGCTTCAAGGCGGCGGCGTCGAGGCCGGCGAAGGCGTCCGGCGCGGCGGCGCGGGCGAGGGGCGGCGTGGCCGCCACCGCCACGAGGGCGGCCAGCAGGTCGCGGCGGCGGGTCATCGGCCAGTCTCCTCTTTTACGGGTTCGCTCTTCAGGTGATCGGCCAGGCGCATCGTCAGGGCCAGGATGGTCAGGGTCGGATTGGCGATGCCCGAGGTCGGGAAGACCGAGCTGCCGGTGACATAGAGGTTCTTGGCTTCGTGCAGCCGTAGCTCCGGATCCACCACGCCCTTGGCCGGGTCGGCATGCATCCGCGTCGTGCCCATGTGGTGGCGCGAGGCGCTTGAGATCGCCAGCAGCTTGTCGCGCGGGATCGACCAGCACATGCGGCCTTCGCCGGCGGCGCCTAGGGCGTCGGCGAGGCCGAAAACCGACCGCTCGAGATCGGCATAGTCCTTGTCGCCGTAGGTCCAGGTCAGGCGGACGCGCGGCATGCCCACGGCGTCCACGTGCTCGGGATCCAGGGTCACGCGGCTGTCGGGATTGGGGAAGTGCTCGGCCATGGCGAAGTAGCCCAGCAGTTGACCTGCCGCCTGACCGGCCAGGCGGGCGCCCGCCTGGCCGATGGTCACGGTGTCTTGCGCGACGGGCGTCGACGCCTCTGAAGGCTGCACGCGGAACAGCGTGGCCGTGAAGTTGCCGGTCTTCATCCGAGTCTGCGCCGCCAAGCCGGCGCCGATCACGCAATGGGCGGCTCGGCCCCTGGACGGGGCGTACAGATCCATCGGCGCGGCGCGGGCGATGGCCACGGCCGTGCCTTCGTTCCGGTCGTCGCTGTCGTTGGAATAGGTGACATGGCCCTGAAAGAATCGGCCGACCAGGTCGTGGCCGTTGCCCAGATCGTCCGAGGCCAGCAGCAGGCGGGCGTTCTCGATGCCGCCGACCGCCAGGACATAGCGCGCCGCCTCGGCTGTGTGCCGTTTGCCGTCCAGGCAAGCGACGTCCAGCCCGGCGATCTCTGCGTCTCGACGGCGGATCTTCAGAACATTGGCGTACAGATAGACCGTGATGTTGGCCGCTTCGGCGAACCGGGTGCGGAAGACGTCGAAGGCGGCCTTGTTCACGCCTCCCGAAATCTTCGAGAACTCGCGCGGCGCCGGGAAGAAGCCGTCGCTCGGGTCCAGCGCCAGAGGCCGGCGTTCGGGCTCGGCGGAGTCGGGCCGGTCTAGCGGGAAGCGCGGGATCTCCAGCAGGTCGCAGGCCCGGTCGTAATAGGGCTGCATCTGTCGACGGGTCACCGGCCAGCCACTGTGGGGTATCCACGATCGTTCGGCGAAGTCGGCCGGATCCAGGGGCGCGCACTTGCCGCCCCAGACATGGCCAGAACCGCCGAGCGCCCTGACTCGCGACTGGATCGGATAGTCGTCGAACGGCCGGTCGGGGTTGCCGGGCGCCCGCTGGACGCCGGAGCCGGCGTAGAGGGCCTGGTTGTCGCCGTCGATTTCCAGGCCGCCGCCCTCCAGGATCGCGACCTTCAGAGGACCGCCGGCCAACTCCCTGGCCAGGGTGATGCCGGCCAGGCCGCCGCCGATGATCACCAGATCGGCCTGGATACGGCTGGCGTCGGGCAGAGTCCGGGCGTCGATGATCGCCATCGTTCAAAACTCTTTGATTTTTTTTAGGGAAAGTGCGGGGCGCGGGATTAGCCGCGCGCGCCCCGGCTCTTCAAATAGGTCACGACGTCGGCGTGACCGCGCCGCTGGGCTTCGCCGAGGGGAGAGCGGGTCGCCCCGTTGGCCGGGACGGCGCGGTTTACGTCCGCGCCGTGTTCGACCAGATAGGTCACGACGGGCAGGCTGCCGGCCTGGGCCGCGTTGATCAGCGGAGTTTCGTCGCCGGGGACGAAAATCTCTATGTTCGCGCCGCGCTCGACCAGCAGGCGGACAATGTCCAGCTGGCCCGATAGCGAGGCCTGGATCAGCGGAGCGCCATCGCCGCGCACGGCCTGGTTCGGATCGGCGCCGGCCGCCAGCAGCAGCTGCACCAGGTCCATCCGGCCGCGGCGGGCGGCCTCGATCAGCGGCGAGCCGTCGCCGGGCAGGATGGCGTTGGCGTTGGCCCCCAGGGCGATCAGCTCCCGAACGGCCGCGATGTCGCCGGCGCGGACCGCGTCGAACAGCGGCTGGCTCAGGTGGCGGGCTACGGCGCGCTTGGCCGGCTCCGGCGCCTGCTGCTCGACCTGCGGCGGCTGGGCGGCCCAGGCGGCGACGCCGGCCGAAAGGCTGAGGACCGCGACGGCGGCCGCGCCCGCCAGATGGCGTCTGCGGTTGGTGTGGTGATGGGCGAGCAAGGTGAAACGCTCCTTCAGCTGTTTGTTGGCCGAAGCGGGCCAATGGCAGCCCAGTGGCGGCGCGAACGGCGCCAGCTGGGTCTTCAGCATGGCCTCGCCATAGGCGCGGCGGGTCATGGGATGGCGCGCCAGGACGGCGGCGTCGCAGGCGATTTCCTGGTCGATGCGCAGCACGGCGGCGCCGAGATGGATCAGCGGGTTGAACCAGAACAGGCATTGCAGACCGGTGACCGCGGCGTTGATCTGAGCGTCGCCGGCGGCCAGGTGGGTCCTCTCGTGCGCCAGGATCAGCGCCTGTTCTTGAGACGAGAAACGTTCGGCGAAGTCCGCGGGCAGCACCACGCGCGGGGCCAGGGCGCCGATCACGGCGGGGCCGACGCCAGGACGGTCCGACCACAGCAGGCCATCCGCGCCGCGCAGCCGGCCCAGCGAGCGGACGAACCGGCGCTGGCGCTCGGCCTGGATGGCGAGGCCGGCGAGGGCGACGATAAGCCAGGCGCTCAGCAGCAGTTCGCCTAGCGGCCATGGGCGAGACGGCTTCACCGACGGCTCGGGAGGCGGGACGGGGGAGGCCGGCTCGGCGACAAGGGCGGGCCTGGCCACCGCCGTCGCGGGCAGGGTGACAGTGCGCGCCGGAGCCAGCAGGGCCAGGATCGACAGCGGAACGACCAGCCAGAGGGCGTAGGCGCTGCGGGCCCCGAACGCGGCCCGGACCGGCCTGCGCAGCATCAGCACGCCGACGATGGCGACAGCCAGAACCAGGTTGCCCCGGAGGACGAAGGCCATCAGGTCGACCGCGAGATCACTGGCCATCGTCGAGCCTTTCCAGCAGGCGGCGCAGTTCGGCCACATCCTCGGGGTTCAGCTTCTCGCGTTTCGAGAAGTGGCTGACCAGCGGCGCCAGGCGGCCGTCGAACAAGCGATCCAGCAGGCCCTGGCTCTCGGTGTCGACGTAGTCGTCGCGACCGATCAGGGGGCGATACAGGAAGCGGCGGCCATCCTTGTCGGCGGCGATCGCGCCCTTCTTCAGCAAGCGGTTCAGCAGGGCCTTCACGGTCCCCTCGGCCCAGTCTTGATCCCTGGCCAGCAGGGCGAGGATGTCCTCGGCGGCCTTGGGGCTGTCGGCCCACAGGACCTTCATGACCTCGCTCTCGGCGGCGCTGATGCGGTGCGGGCTGGTATCCATGCGCTGACGATTACGCACGTAAACGTTCTCGTCAAGCGATCGATTACGCATGTAAACGAAATGTAATGCGGCGGTTGGACGCCAGGGCGAAGCGGCGTACTGCTGGCGCTCGATCAGGAGGGCGCCGGATGGCCGACACGTTGCAGATGGGCCTGCCAGGCTTCGACCCGCCCACGCCGACCGACCGGCTGATGTTTCTGCTGTATCCCGATCCGGCGACGGCTGAACGCATCGCGAGCGAGGCGCGGCGGCTGAAGGCGGCGCTGGGCTTGCGCGGCCAGCCGCTGCTGACCGACCGCTTTCATGTCACCCTGCATCACCTGGGCGACTATGTCGGCCTGCCCAACGACATCGTCGCCAAGGGCGAGGCGGCCGGCGGTGCGCTGGCCCATGCGCCGTTCGAAGTCGCGTTCGATCGCGCCGCCAGCTTCGCCAACCGCCCGGGCAACAACCCCTTCACCCTGCAAGGCGGCGAGGGCGTGGCCGCGCTGGTCGCCTTCCAGGGCGCGCTGGGTCTGAAGATGGCCGGCGCGGCGCTGAGGCCCGACAAGCAATTCGCGCCCCACATCACGCTACTCTATGACGGCCAGGTCGTTCCGGCCCAGGCCATCACGCCGATCCGCTGGACCGTCGACCGCTTCGTGCTGGTGCAGAGCAAGCTTGGCCAGACCCAGCACATCGTGCTGCGGAGCTGGGACCTGACCGGCTAGGATCGCCGGGATTCGCTCGGGAGCTCCGCCATGACCGCCACGATGTACGGCATCAAGAACTGCGACACCGTCGCCAAGGCCCGCAAGTGGCTGGAGGATCGCGGCCAGGCCTACGCTTTTCACGACTACAAGACTGTCGGCATCGACCGCGCCACCCTGGAAGGCTGGGTCAAGGAACAGGGCTGGGAGACGATACTGAACCGCGCCGGCACGACGTTCCGCAAGCTGGACGATGCGGACAAGCAGAGCCTGGACGCCGACAAGGCCATCGGCCTGATGCTGGCGCAGCCTTCGATGATCAAGCGTCCGATCCTGGACCTGGGCGACCGTCGCCTGGTCGGTTTCAAGCCGGACCTTTACGAGACGGCGTTCCGCTAAGCTGTGGAAAACTATCCACGCTTCCGTCGTCTGGTGAGCGAAGTTTAAGACGACAACCTCGAGAAGATCAGTCTATCACTGGACGGAACGTTCGCTGGAAGCGGACTTGATAAGGACATTGCGCGCGTGGGGGACGCCGTCTCGCGATACGAGCTGGTCATCTTCGATTTCGACGGCACGCTGGCCGACAGCGCCGCGTGGATGATGCGGGCCGTCAATCCGATGGCGCGCCGGTACGGCTTCAAGACCGTGACCGACGAGGAGATAGAGATGCTGCGGGGCCGCAGCACGCGCGAGGTGATCCGCTATCTGGGCGTCTCGCCCTGGAAACTTCCGTTGATCGCCCGCGCCGGCAAGAAGCTGATGGCCGCTGACGCCCACACGATTCCGCTGTTCCCCGAGACCGCCAAGATGCTGCGCGCCCTGCACGCGGCCGGGGTCAAGATCGCGGTGGTCAGCTCCAACAGCGAGGCGGTGATCCGCCGCGTGCTGGGTGAGGAGCTGGGCGACCTGATCAGCCTCTACGCCTGTGGCGCGTCTCTTTTCGGCAAGGCGCGCAAGTTCAAGCAGGTGACGGCCAAGGGAGTCAGCCGCGACAAGGTCATCTGCATCGGCGATGAGACCCGAGACATTGAGGCCGCGCGGGCGGTGGGGCTGGACTGCGGCGCCGTGGGCTGGGGCTACGCCAAGCCCTCGATCCTGGCCGAGCACCGTCCGACGGTGTCGTTCAATTCGATGTCCGAAATTATTTCGTATGTCGGCGCATCCAAGGCGGCGGTCGGCGGCGACTAACCTTCGAAGGCGCGATGATCGCGCTCCTGATCGAAGGATCGACCGATGCCGTACGAACTGTTCCGCGACTTCTGGTGGCTGCTGTTCCCCATCAGCTTCATGGCTCTGGGCGCTTTCCGGGCCTGGCTGAACTACCGCGCCCGCCGCGAGGTGGTGGCCGCCCTTCGCGAACTGGCCGCCAAGGGCCAGGAACCTCCGGCGGCCCTGGTCGCCGAGCTGCACCGCTAGGAGGACGACATGTCCGAGGATCTCTTCCGACAGTTCTGGTGGCTGATCTTCCCGATCAGCTGGTTCATCTTCGGCGCGTGGCAGTCCTGGCTGTCGTACCGCGCCAATCGAGAGACGCTGGACCTGATCAAGACCTACGCCGCCGCTGGCCGCGAGCCGCCGCCCGAGCTGTTCAACAAGCTCAACAAGCGCTGGCATGACGATCGCGACGACTTCGATGATCGACCGCGTCATCGCCGCCGCCGCGAGCGCACCTGGTACCAGGTCGTGCTGTACGGCATGCTGAGCGCCGGCTTCGCGTTCGCCGCCGCGACGGACATCTATGGCTCGGGCCAGGCCTTCGCCATCGCCGCCTTTGTGCTGGGGGCGCTGTGCGCGGCGACGCTGGTGCAGGTGATGCTCGACCGGAACGGACCGACCGTATGATGGACGCCGCGCTCGTCAGACAGGCGCGCGCGGGGTCCCAGGCTGCTTTCGCCCGGTTGGTGGCGATCCACGAAAAGCCGTTGCGGGGTTTCCTGCGCAAGAGTGGCTGGATCGACGCGGACGATATCGCCCAGGAGGCCTTCGTGGCGGCCTGGGCCGGACTTTCCAGGTTGCGCGACGACGAGGGCTTTCGGGCCTGGCTGTACGGCGTGGCCTGGAGGAAGGCTCTCTCGCAACGGCGCGGCGCCCAGCGCGCGGCCGCTCGCGACGAGGCCTGGAGGGGGGAGCAGGAGCTGGAGGCCGCGGCCGAGGTGGGCCCCGAGGATCGGCTGGCTCTCGAGGCGGCCCTGGCGACCCTGCCGGAAGATCAGCGCGCGTGTATCACCCTGTGCCTGGGCCAGGGCTGGTCGCATGGCGAAGTCTCCGATGCGCTCGGGCTTCCTTTAGGGACGGTCAAATCGCATGTTACCCGCGGTCGTGAACGGCTGCTGTCGGCTATGGGAGGTTCCCGATGACCCTGGACGATCAACTCTCGGCTTTCCTGGGCGAAACCCCCAGGCGCAGTCGCGCCGACGTCTTCACCGCCGAGGTGATGAAGCGCGTCCAGCGTCGGGTGTTCCTGGACCAGCTGCAACACGCGGCCGTCGTGGCGGGGGTTATCGCCCTGGCGCTGTGGGCCTGTGCGCCGGCGCTCGACGCCGCCGTGTCGGCGATCGCGCCCAGCCTGGCCCCGGTGGCGGCGATCCTCGCCTTCGCCGGTGCGGTGGTGATGGCGGGCGGGCCCGGCGTCTGGCGTCGCCTGGGGCTGTCGATCGGCTGATTCCCGCCTTACGAAAGTTTCATGGCCGGCGGCGCCTCCAAACGGCGCCGTGAAAGCCTCTTACTTGTGAAAGGCGGCGCGGGGGCGTCGTCCTGCAAGTTTCTGGAGGATTTGAAAATGGGTCCCGACATCATCGTTCCGATCGGCGCCTTCGCCATGGTCGTCGCCATCGTCTGCCTGCCGTTCTACTTCAAGAGCCGCGAACGCCGTGAAATGCACGCGACCGTGCGCGCGGCCATCGACAAGGGTCAGGAACTGCCGCCCGAGATGATCGAGGCCATGACCAAGAGCGTGAAGCTGCCGCCGACCCGCCTGCGCGACCTGCGCACCGGCGTCATCTGGCTGGCGGTGGGGATCGGCATCGCCGGGGCGACCTATTTTGGCGACTTCCTGCATGGCGATCACGATTTCGATGGTTTTGGCATCGCCTGCATCCCCGCCGTGATCGGCGTGGCCTTCATCGTCCTGAGCTTCTTCAACCCGAACAAGGAAAATCGGGTCTAGCAGCCTGAGGCCTTGGGAGGGGCTTGAGAGCAATGGGCATGGATCGCCCGCCAACCGGTCACGACATCGAGCTCGCCGCATCCGCGGCGGCGGGCGATCGCCGGGCCTACGGGGAGCTGGTGCGTCGCCACGGTTCGGCCGTCCGGGGTTTGTTGAGGCGCCTGGGCGCCGATGGCGCGACCGCCGACGACCTGGCCCAGGACGCCTTCATGGCCGGCTTCGAACAGGTCGCCGAGTTCCGGGGAGAGGGGACCTTCGGCGCCTGGATCAAGAAGATCGCCGCGCGACTCTATCTGAAGAAGGTCAAGCGCGAGGCGCGTCTGATCTTCTCGGAGGCGGTCGAGCCGGCCGAGGCCGTGATGGTCGGCGACGCGTCGCGAGACGCCGCCAGCCGCATCGATCTCGACGAAGCGCTGAAGACGTTGTCACGCGGCGAGCGCCTGTGCGTTTCCCTGTGCTATGGGGCCGACTGGTCTCACGGCGAGGCGGCCGAGGCCTTGAACATCCCGATCGGCACGGTCAAATCCCATGTCAAACGTGGTTTGGATAAACTCCGGGCGCGACTGGCCCGGCCTGAGGAAGGGGCGAGGAGGGAAGCGCATGGCTGAACCCGATTTCGAAGCCCAGCTGAGCCGCATGTTCGCTGAGGCGCCGTCGTTCCCGGACGCGGCGCTGTTCAACGCCGAGGTCGCGGCCAAGCTCGACCGCGGCTGGACGGTGCGGCGGATGTTCATCGGCCTGGCCGGGACCGCCGCCGGCTTGATCGCGGCGTTCCAGATCCTGAGTTCGCGCTTCTCCAGCGAGGTGGCGCAGCTGTCGCGCAACAGTGGCCACAACCTGCAGAGCGAGATCGACTCCGGCTACGCCAAGCTCAACGCGATGTTCGCCTCGCCAGGCAGCTCGGAGGCGGTCTGGCTGGCGGCGGCCCTGGCGGTGGTGGCGCTGGCCTTCGCCGTCACGCGGGCGGTGGAGGAGTTCTAGGATCTCCGCTGATCGCCGTTCATGTTGCGATGCGGCGCGATCCGGCCCACAAACGGCGCGCAAAAGAAGCCGTTAGGGAGCGCTCGCCCTGTCCGCCCAACGTCAAGAGACGGTCCGCCGTCTGGCCGCTCCCGACATCGCCGCCCGCAAGGGCGGCGAGCCGATCGTCTGCCTGACGGCCTATACCGCGCCGGTCGCAGCCGCGCTGGACGACGCCTGCGATCTGCTGCTGGTCGGGGACTCGGTCGGCATGGTGGTTCACGGTCTGCCGAACACCGTCGGCGTCACGCTGGAGATGATGATTCTGCACGGCCAGGCGGTCATGCGCGGTTCGAAGAGGGCGATGGTCGTCATCGACATGCCGTTCGGCTCGTACGAGGGCGCGTTGGAAGAGGCCTACGCCAATGCGGTGCGGGTCATGAAGGAGACCGGCGCCCAGGCGGTGAAGGTCGAGAGCGGCCCGACCGTGCCGGAGACCATCCGCTACCTGACCCAGCGCGGCGTGCCGGTGATGGGCCATGTCGGCCTGCGTCCCCAGGCGGTGCTGGTCGATGGCGGCTTCAAGGCCAAGGGCCGTGACGCCGCCGAGCGCGAGCGGATCCTGGCCGAGGCGAAGGCCACCGCCGAGGCCGGGGCCTTCGCCGTGGTCGTCGAGGGCGTGGCCGAGAGCCTGGCCCGGGAGATCACCGCCGCCATCGACGCCCCCACCATCGGAATCGGCGCCTCGGCCGGGTGCGACGGCCAGATCCTGGTGACCGACGACATGCTGGGGCTGTTCGACTGGACGCCGAAGTTCGTTCGCCGCTACGCCGACCTGAAGGGCGAGATCACCCGCGCCGCCGCCGACTACGCGCGCGACGTGAAGGATCGCAGCTTCCCCGGCGAGGCCGAGACCTACTACGCCAAGAAGGCCTGAAACGGCTCGTTGCGGCGTGGCGCGGCACGCTATAGGTTCGCCGCCTCGGCGAGCGGCCCTCCGCTCGCCACAATCTGTCTTAAACCCAGCGATGGACGCCCGCGATCGGGCGGGACGTATCTGGGCCAGCGCCTGTTTCGGAGCCTCGTTTCGTGGTCGATGTTTTTGACGAAGTCGAAGAGCAGCTTCGGTCGGAGCGCTATCGCTCCCTGGCGGTGAAGTCGCTGCCCTGGGTGGCGGCGGCGACGGCGGCCGTAGTGATCGGCGTCGGCGGCTATTGGGGCTGGACCTCGTATCAGACCAACCAAGCCGACAAGGCGTCCGAAGGCTATCAGGCCGCCTTGGAAACCGCTCAGAAGCAGGGGCCGGCCAAGGCGTTCGTCCAGTTCAAGTCCGTCGCCGACAGCGGCTCCAACGGCTACAAGGCCCTGGCCCTGCTGCAGATGGGCGACATCCGCCTGGAAGAGAACAAGACTCAGGAAGCCGTCGGCTATTTCGACGAGGCCGCCAAGGCCGCGCCCAGCGTTATCCTCGGTGACCTGGCGCGCCTCAAATCCGCCTTCGCCCTGATGGACACCGCCTCGTACAAGGATATCGAGTCGAGGTTGACGCCTTTGGCGGGGGAAAAGAGCCCGTACCGCGTGTACGCCAAGGAGGCCCTGGCCTTCGCCAAGCTGCAATCCGGCGACCTGGCCGGGGCGCGCGCCGATTTCGTGATCCTGGCCAATTCGCTGGACACCAGTACGTCGGAAGACGTGCGCCAGCGCGCTCAGGCGGCCATGCAGCTGATCGACTCGGGCGCCGCCAAGGAATTGGGCGCGGCCGTGAAGGCCGCCGCCAAACTGCCGCCCATGCCACCGATGGGCCAACTCCCCCCTGGCCTCGCGCCCAACGCCGCCGCCCCCAACGCCCCGCAATGAGCCGCCTGATGATCTCCAAGCGTTCCGTCGCCCTGGTTGCGCTGATGTCGGCGTCCATGGCCGTCACCGGCTGCTCGACGGTATCCAAGCTCAACCCCTTTGGCGGCAAGGACAAGAACAAGTCCACGGCCAGCCAGGGGCAGCGCATCTCGATCATCGCCTTCGATCAGAAGGTCGAGGCCAATGAATCGCTGAAGGGCGCCGACTTCTTCCTGCCCGAGCCGGTGGTCCAGACCGAATGGCGCCTGCCGGGCGGCAACGCCGAGCAATCGATCGAGCATGTCGACGCCGGCAGGAACTTCCAGATCGCCTGGAAGAAGGGTTTCGGCAAAAAGGGCGGCCGCAAGTTCCACGTCACCGCGCCGCCGGTGTCGGCCGATGGTCGCATCTATGTGATGGACGGCGAGGCTGACGTCGTGGCCCTCGACGCCAGGTCCGGCTCGCAGATCTGGCGCAAGGACCTGCGTCCGGCCGCCGGACCGACCAAGAAGGGCGGCTTCCTGGGGCTGATGCCGAAGAAGAACGACCGCCTGGGCTTCGGCGGCGGTGTCGCCGTTGGCCCCGACAACAAGCTCTATGTCGCTTCGGGCTTCCGCTTCGTAGCCCAGCTGGACGCCGCGACCGGCAATCTGGGCTGGACGCAACAGACCTCGACCCCGATCCACGGCGCCCCGACGGTGGTCGACGGCCGCCTTTTCGTCGTGTCGACCGACAATGAGCTGCTGACCTACAACATCGAAAGCGGCGCGCCGGGCTGGACCTACCAGGCCTTGAGCGAGCCGGCCCGCATCCTGGCCGCCTCGACTCCGGCCGTCAGCGGCGACACGGTCGTCGCCGGCTTCGCCTCGGGCGAGCTGGTGGCCTTGCGCGCGGCCAACGGCAACGACCTGTGGAGCGAGGCGCTCAGCCGCGCCAGCCGCACCAACGCCCTGTCCGAGATCCGCGACATTCCGGGGCGCCCGGTGATCTACAAGGGCGACGTCTTCGCCGTCAGCCACTCGGGCGTCTTCGCGGCCACCGACCTGCGCTCGGGCCAAGCCCGCTGGAGCCTGCCGGTGACCGCCATCACCACACCCTGGGCCGCCGGCGACGTCGTCTATGTGGTCGACAAGGCCGGCCAAGTGATCTGCGTCTCGCGCGAGAACGGATCGGTCTACTGGATCCAGGACCTCAACAACACCGAGGCTCTGAGCAAGAAGCAGAAGAAGAAGCGCGCCAAGCACCCGATCCTGTGGTCGACCCCGATCCTGGCCAACGGCCGTCTGATCACGGTGTCCAGTGCTGGCGAGGCAGTCGCGCTGAACGCCAAGACCGGCGCCAAGGAAAAGACGCTGAAGATCGGCGCGCCGGTCCTGCTGAACCCGATCGCGGTCGGCGACACCCTCTACCTCGTCACCGACGAGGCCGATCTGGTGGCCATTCGCTGACGAAGCGGCCCGCGTTTCGGCGGGCCGAAAGACAATCAAACGCCTTCGGGCCCGGGCCGGCGAAAGCCGTCCCGGGCCGTCGCTTTTGCGGAGAGGGCGAAAATCGACTACTGGACGCCTATGCCTTTGAAACTCGCCATCGTCGGCCGGCCCAATGTGGGCAAGTCCACGCTGTTCAATCGTCTGGCCGGCAAGAAGCTGGCGATCGTTGACGACCAGCCCGGCGTCACGCGCGACCGCCGCTACGCCTCCGGCAACATCGGCGACCTGGAGCTGGAGCTGATCGACACGGCCGGCTTCGAGGATGTGGATGACTCGAGCCTGGAAGCGCGCATGCGCGCCCAGACCGAGGCCGCCATCGAGGAGGCCGACGTCTCGCTGTTCGTGTTCGACAGCCGGGAGGGGGTGACGCCGCTGGACGAGGTGTTCGCCGCCATCCTGCGCAAGCGCGACAAGCCGGTGATCGTCGCGGCCAACAAGGCCGAGGGCAAGGCGGGCGAGGCCGGCGCGGGCGAGGCGTTCCGCCTGGGCCTGGGCGAGCCGATCCCGATCTCGGGCGAGCATGGCGAGGGCATGGCCGAGCTCTACGCCGCGCTGCTCGCCTTCGAGCCGCAAGACCAAGTCGACCAGGACGAGGACGACGACACCAAGCCGATCCGGATCGCCATCATCGGCCGCCCGAACGCCGGCAAGTCGACCCTGGTCAACCGTCTGCTGGGCGAGGATCGTCTGCTGACCGGTCCCGAGGCGGGCATCACCCGCGACTCCATCTCGGTCGACTGGGAGTGGGACGGCCGCAAGATCCGCCTGGTCGACACAGCGGGTCTGCGCCGCAAGGCCAAGGTCCAGGACAAGCTGGAGAAGCTGTCGACCCAGGACACCATCCGCGCCATCACCTTCGCCGAGGTGGTGCTGCTGGTCATGGACGCCACCCATCCGTTCGAGATCCAGGACCTGCAGATCGCCGACCTGGCCGAGCGGGAAGGGCGGGCCGTAGTGTTCGTGCTGGCCAAGTGGGATCTGATCGAGGACCAGGCCGCGCACCTGACCGCCTTCCGCGAACATGCCGAGCGCATGCTGCCCCAGCTGCGCGGCGCGCCGGTCGTGGCGCTGTCGGGCGAGACCGGCAAAGGCATCGGCCATCTGATGCCGGCGGTGATCAAGACGCACAAGGACTGGTCGACCAAGGTCAAGACCCGCGATCTGAACGACTGGCTGCAGATGGCCATGCAGCGCCATCCGCCGCCCGCCGTCAGCGGCCGTCGCGTGAAGCCCAAGTACATGGCTCAGACCAAGGCGCGTCCGCCGACGTTCGTGCTGTTCTCCAGCCGCGCCGACCAGATGCCCGACCACTATCGGCGCTATCTGATCAACAGCCTGCGCGAGAGCTTCGACCTGCCGGGCGTGCCGCTGCGCATTACCATCAAGTCGGGGGCCAACCCCTATGCCGAGGGCGAGGCCAAGGGCCATAGCGGCCGAGGCAAACGCGAGTTCGAACGCCGCGAGCGCGAGGAAGAGCGCATCCGCGCCTCGCGCAACACGGTCAAGAAGTCCAAGCGCCTGGCCGAAGAAGCCGCCG